>DDEJ01000158.1 GCA_002336405.1 Rhodobacteraceae bacterium UBA1957 | reverse complement strand
CGTCTTCACAGCCAAATCAGCCGCTTTCACCGCGCCGTCCTCGTCCAATACCATTGGTGCCTGAGCCGACATTGGCCGATCTACGCTTGCTGTGACCGCCCTTTGACCCTGGGCAGTAGATTGCGTGTCTGCGTGATGTTTGGCCACATTATTGGCCTCTTTTTGATTAGAGTTTTCCTTTGGAGACTGCTTGTCAGCCGCTCCGGCTAATCCGTCAGCAGTGATTTTTTGAATCGGTTTTTCAACTAAACCGGTATCTACAACAGGCTTAGCAACTGCAGAAATGTCCGAAGAAGCCACGGCTGGCTCTGTCACGGTTAGTTTGCCGGGATTTTCCATTGAGGCAGCTTGTTTTCCATCCTTCACCACAACGCTATCAACAGCCCTATCGGCATCGGAGATAGAGGGAGAAGTCACAACCGCCGAGACATTTGACACATTGCTAGCTTGTGCAGAGGTTTGGTTCTCAAAACCAGCTGCAACCTGAGCAGTATTTTGCGTGCTGGTGTTCAAATTCACATTCGGGGCCACGACGACTGCATTGTCTTCATCAATAGCGACAGCAGGGTCTTGGTCTTGGCCAGGCTCCAGTTTGCTCACGGCGGCAAGGGCAGTCGGTTCGGCAGGCTCGCCCGCATCACTGGTGGGACCACCTGTAGTTTCCACAGTCGCAACACTCACACCAAGAGGCTGTTGATCATCAATGAGTTCCACTGCATCTGCTAAGATAGCGTCTGGTCCAGCTGACAGGACAGTCCGGTCAATGTTAATATCCGGTTCGCTGACGTCGAGCGACACAGCTTTTATCGGCCCCGTTACCTGCGGAGAAGTACCGGGCTCAAGGCCCTCGCCTGCCCCGTCTTCCGAATTCGAAACGCCAGGTTTAGGGCGAAATATTTTCAAGGCCAAAGGATCACCCGAAACGGTCAAAGTGTCATCTGAACTTAATTTGTGATTAGTGTCTTCGACGCCATTTGAGCCGTTTCTACCTTGCTGCTGTTCTTCACCAGCACCTGAATTGCCTTGTGACGCCAAAATGACCTGCGCAAAATCGAGCGCAGAGCTTTCAGCTCCGTCCGGACTGGTCGGCCCCGCAGCAATTTGCAATACTGAACTGACCGTCGTATTTACGCTTTTTGGTTCCATTTTCGCCTCGGTTAAAGGTTACCGCTCAAACAAACTTAAAATTAGGGTGCAACCTTCATGCCAGATCGTCTATTGGGCCCAGATATTCACCGCTTTGTCACACTTCGGGCAGGCAAAGAGGCCAGATCTTTATCAAATTTCTTTTCCCGTGCAGATACAGCAAATTCCTTGGCCTTCTCTTCAGTGCGTTTTTTGTGATAACTAACAGATAGAATTTTTGCTTTAAGCGGTGCTACTTCCGTTACCATAAAGTCATATCTGCCCTGCACCATTTCGGCTTCTTCTTCGATCCGCGTAAGATACCAGCGATCTGTCTGCAATTGGGTTGCATCAATACCAGTGGCGGTGGATTTGGCGTGGTGCGTCTCTCGTAAACCCTCTAATTGCTCAAGCAACTCTTTCAAGCTCGCTATCTCTTCCTGCATGGTTTTTAACTGTGCGCTCAATTTGGACAGTTCCATCTGATCGCGGCGCGACAGGTTTTTAAAGAGCCGTGACTTTCTTACTTCTTCCACTAGGTACCCGCGACTGCAAGAAGATCCCTTATGCTGGTTTTGAAATCAGCACGACTGTCCGGTCGCTGGGAAATAAATTCAACAATTTTTGGCCAGAGTTTTACTGCCTGATCCAAATCTGCATCCTGACCTTCGGCGTAACCGCCCATAAGCATCAGATCGCGGTTTTCCATATATAGGCTAACAAGCTGCCGCACACGCCGCGCCGCAGCCAAATGTTTAGGATCAACAATGTCATTCATCACCCGGCTGATCGAGGCCGAAATATCCACTGCTGGATAAATTCCCATTTGCGCATTGGCGCGGCTGAGCACCACATGCCCATCCAAAATCGCCCGCGCCGAATCCACGACAGGATCGTTGGTATCGTCGCCATCGGCCAAGACCGTATAAATCCCAGTGATAGATCCGCCAGCCGTGGTATCACCCATACCCGCGCGTTCGACCAAAGATGGAATAAGCGACATCACAGACGCCGGATAGCCCTTGGCTGTTGGTTGCTCGCCCAGCGCCAGACCAATTTCACGCCGCGCATGCGCCACACGAGTAAGAGAATCCATGATCAGCAAGACATGCTTGCCTTGATCACGAAAATGCTCGGCCAGGGCCGAGGCGCGATGTGCGGCCCTGATGCGCAATAGTGGCGAACGGTCCGCCGGTACCGCAATCACACAAAGGCGCTTGCGGGTTTCTTCATTCAGCATACCACGAACCAGATCACCCACTTCGCGGGCCCGCTCGCCAATCATGCCGACAATAATGACATCTGCGGTTGAAAATCGCGCCATCATGCTCAAAAGAACTGATTTCCCCACACCCGAACCGGCGATAATGCCAATTCTTTGACCGCGACCAATGGTCAGCATGCCGTTCACGGCACGCACGCCGACGTCCATCACACTGAGCACCCCACCGCGCGACAAAGGGTTAAGCATTCTGCCCTGTAAAGGCCGCTTATAAGCTCCTACTGGGGCTGGCAAACCATCCAGCGGCTCGCCCAAAGCATCAACCACTCGGCCCAAATATTCATCACCAGCATCTATGTCGATGCCTTCATCAGATAGGCTCACCCGCACGCCAGCATGAATTCTGGCACCCTGTTCGTATAACACCAACTGGTTGCGACCCTCGGAATATCCAATCACTTCCGCTTTCACCGTATCGCCACTGGCCGTTTCCACGTCACAGACCGAGCCTACCGAGACCGGGAAACCGTCGCACTCGAGAACCAGACCATCAAACCGACTGACATGCCCAGAGAGCGCCGTGTTACGACTGCCACCGACGGTGGAAATATCGCCCAAAAGTTTTCCTGTGAGATCAATCATCCTTCGAGGCAACCTTATCTGTTGCTGCGTCTGACACAGGTTCGTCTTCTACAACGTCGTGTTCAATCTGATCTGCTGTCGTGTTTGGCGCAGCCACATCCGGGGTAGCGTCCGCGGCAACTTCAACTGCTACAGTTTCCTGCGCCGACTGTTCAACTGCAACCTTTGGCACATCTTTTTCGATTGTGGCATCGGGCGCGCCCTGGTGAGCTGCCGCATCTGGTACAGCCTTGGCAGTGTCTTGTGCAGCCATTGTTACGATGGATGCCTCGGATTTTGGGGTTGGACTTTCAGTGGCCTGCGCAACCTCATGACCACCCCCCTGCCCGCCCGCACCTTGGTCAGCAGCATCCCCATTCAGTTTGGCCGTGGCCACAGCGTCGGGTTCAGGCACATCTGGCGGTGTCAAGTTTTTGAACAAATCCGAGATTTCTCCGCCGCCGACACGCATTTTAACGTCTCCTCGGCCCAGCCGAGCATCCACGCGCATCTTGATCTGTGAGAGATCTTTATAATCAGGCAGTCCCGTGTTTATGACATCTAAGTCCGCCTGACAGACGAACAGTTCGCGCTTGCCAGACATATGTTGCACATTGCGCAACATCGTCTCTAATCGGTCCAAAAACGGCTCTGGAAAATTATCTATCTGACTTCCTGCACGTTCTGTTGCCAAACTAAGCACAGACTGCCTTATCTGTGCAGATAGCAGGTCTATATCCAACAGCTCGGGGTCCGATAGCGCCCCAACGAGACGGTCAAGATCGGCGATACGTTCGGCTAATTCTGCCTCGCGCTCGCTCTCAGTCATTGCTTTACCGGCTGAAAACCCTTCGTCATACGCCTCTTCGCGTATCTTTTGTTTTTGCG
>DDEJ01000086.1:9131-10776 GCA_002336405.1 Rhodobacteraceae bacterium UBA1957 | reverse complement strand
ACCATCGATCCGCCGGCTTGTTGCGCCTGAACGGCCGATCCGCCCATGGTAATCGCTGCTGTCATTATGACGGCATTCATAAATTTTGGTAGCTTCATTTACACTCTCCTTGTTTTAGATAGGTGTTCTTTTTTTTCCCAATCAGATACATTTGTGGCAGAGTGTCAATGACAATAAAGTTTATATAGAATGAGGATTTTAATGCATGCATTTTAGGTATCGGTTGTAAATGGAGGCGAATGCCAAATTTTGCAGTGCGGATATGTTTGTCAAAAGCGGAAATCTTAAACCTAAGAAATTTGGCACGTCCCAATAGTGATTGTTTGATTTGCGGGGGAAATGGCAAATTTTGGCAGGAGAGCGCCTATTACTGCCGGGCTGTAAATAAATTTAATTCGCGCAATAGCTTTGGTGCTATGCGCCGGTGCATATTGTTGAAAGGGACTTATTTCCATATTATTTTGGCGGCAGATTACCTGTATCGCCATCTTGAGCAGAAGGCGGGGCGACGCATTGACTTTAGACGGAAATTCCGTGAGGTCGGAGCTTCACTTAGTGAGGCTGACCCTTTGCGATTTCTCCAAACTCAAAGCTTTATGCTTGGCCTACGGTCGTTACAAGGACCAGTTACAGGATATATCGCCGCCGGTTTGGTTGTGGTTGTGTGGTCTTTCTGGCTGGTTATCAGCCGCGTTGGCGCCACCTCGTCGCTGACAATATATGATTTGGCTGCGATGCGTTATGGGGTGTCTGGCCTGATTTCACTGCCGTTGGTTTTGTGGTTTAAACCGTGGCGTGATATGGGATGGTATCGGATTGGGGTTCTCAGTTTTATTTTGAGCCCAGTGTACATTCTTATGGTGTTTGCAGGATTTTTATTTGCCCCGGTGGCGCATGCCGGTGTGTTTATGAACGGTTTTCTGCCTTTGTTCAGCATCCTTTTAGGGTTTGTGCTGTTTCAAACCAAACCTTTGCGGCTTCAGTTGTATGGGGCGTGCCTTATTTTGCTGGCCGCAATTACTCTGACTTTTAATGAAACTGGCTTTTCACTTTCGCAAAACTGGAAAGGTGATTTGTTTTTCACGGCGGGCGGTGCGTTTTTTGCCTGCTATGTCTTGTTGTCGCGGCATTGGCAGATCAATACTCTGCAGGTCCTGCTGTGCGGGGCGGTGATTAATGCACTGATCTATGTGCCTGTCTGGTTTCTGGTGCTGCCGAGTGGTCTTGCGCAGACCGAGACAGATGTGCTGATGCTGCAGGTATTTTATCAGGGGCTTGTACCCAACCTGTTCGGCTTGATTATGATTGCCCATGCATCACGCACCATCGGGGCCGAGGTGACCTCTGCGTGGATGGCGTTTGTACCGGCCGGTGCGGCGTTCCTCGGAGTGTATATCCTAAATGAAACTCTGCCAATGAGCAGCTGGGTGGCGCTTGTGTTGTTGACGTTCGGTTTGTGTTTGGTCTCTGTCGCGGGCAAATCGTTTGGGCGCAGTAAAACAGGCCATCACAACGTAAGGTGATCCAAAGCTGTCTATTCTGGGCGGGTGGTTGGTGGTTTGAAAACAACCCACCGGGAGTGCTCCAAGGTTCCCAAATGCTGTGCGACACCAGCCTGCCTGAGACCTATCATGTCTGTCACCAA
>DDEJ01000086.1:0-8728 GCA_002336405.1 Rhodobacteraceae bacterium UBA1957 | reverse complement strand
CATCTTTGTTGTATGAGCGGTTACTCGCTGGATCCCATGAAAAACAGCAGAAACTGGAACATGTTCAGAAAATCCAAATACAAGCTCAACGCGCCGTGGATCGCCGATTTATCCAGCCATTCCTGATCGCCGTGATGCGCATGTGCGAGATAACTGGTTTTGATGTTCTGTGTGTCATAGGCGGTCAGACCAGCAAAAATCAACACACCCAGCATCGAAATCGCGTACATCATCGCTGGGGATTGTAAGAACCAGTTGATGACCATTGCGACCAGAAGGCCGATGACACCCATAACCAGAAAAGATCCCCATC
The DNA here is from genome assembly GCA_002336405.1 of Rhodobacteraceae bacterium UBA1957. GTDB lineage: Bacteria > Pseudomonadota > Alphaproteobacteria > Rhodobacterales > Rhodobacteraceae > CPC320. The sequence continues at coordinate 8,415 of DDEJ01000086.1, read as the reverse complement.
CCGAAATATCTTTTTTCGTAGTATACCCGTAAAGGCTGAGACCGGCAAAGGCGATTGCCGTTACCAAAAATGTCTGTACGATTGAGAAGGTTGTGTAGAAAATAAAGATAGAGCTGAGCGAGACACCAATCAAAGTTGCGAACAGATAGAAAAACAATTGTGCGCCGCTGGCGGAGGCCCTTTGCATGACCGCCCCAAATCCGAATATCATCCCAAGTGGCGCCAACATCACAACCCATTTAAGCGGCGAAGTGTATAGGGCGACACCCAGACCAGTGAGCATGGTGCCGTTGTTCATCTGTGCTGTGGCCAGCGCCGGGTCGGTTGTCGTAGCAAGGCCCGCAATCGCCCAAGACGCCAGAGCAGTAATCAACATGCCAACGGACATCGTGCCATATACTTTGTTCATGTGAGCCCGTAGGCCCGCGTCAATTTCTGCAGCGCGTGCGCCTACCTGCGATCGTAATGTGCTAAATTCAGCCATAACTTGTCTCCAAACCTCGGTTACATGGTGCCGATTTAATACGGCGTTCTGCCTGCAATATCGGGTATCTGGAAAGAATTTTCAAGGGTGTCCTGTGAAATCCGCTGGCTTATTTAACACTTATGTACCCAATGGCTTGGGGCATCCCAGAAAGAGCGTCTGGTTTCCTGACCGGCCTGAATGTGTGTTATGCCAATATCCCTAAGCCTGTCTGGATCAAGCCGGGTTAGGGCCAAACGGCTTTTACGAATTTCTGTAAGCCAAGCTATATGTCTTAAGGCCATTGAAAATATGTTATTTTTTCGAAAATTGAAAGTTTCAATGACGGCTATCTTTGTCATGGAACATACTCCGCAAATTAATTTCATCCGAGCAAAATGCCCTCTTTCGTATTTGTAATTTAATCTTAAGTATATTAAAAGTGAATTGAATTGATCCATTTAATCACGGAAATTGATATGAGAAATCTTGATCTAACCTCTTTGCGTTCGTTTGTGGCTGTGGTGGAATCCGGTGGGGTGACCCGGGCTGCGAAGGCGGTTAATAAAAGTCAGTCGGCGGTCTCGATGCAGTTAAAGCGGCTCGAAGATTTGCTAGGGGTCGCATTACACGAACGGCGTGGACGTCAAAATGTTCTGACTGAAGCTGGCGATCAATTATTGGTCGATGCCAAACGTATGGTTGCCCTCAATGATGAGGTATTTGCGCGGATGACAGATCACGCGTTTGAAGGAAAAATTGCGCTTGGGGTTCCCAGCGATATTATCTATCCGATTGTGCCAATGGTTCTTAAAATTTTTGCAGCAGAATTTTCGGGCGTCCAAGTGCAATTAATCTCTTCATATACCAGCACCCTAAAAGAGAAATTTAAAAAGGGTGAAATTGATATTATTTTAACTACAGAAGCAGAATTGGACGCCGGTGGTGAGACCTTAAAACAAACTTCTTTACGCTGGGTTGGCGCGCATAATGGCAAGGCTTGGTGCGCGGAACCTCTGCCTTATGTGTCAAACCGATATTGCATTTTTGAAAACTCTTGTCTGCGAGCTTTAAAAACTGCGGGGATCAGCTTTGAGGTGGTGTCGCACGCAGACTCAGACCGCGCAGCCGAGGCAATGGTGGCCGCAGATATTGCCGTCACAACAAGGTTAGAGGGCTATCACCCCTCGCATTTGGAATGTATCGATAGCAAGGGTAAATTGCCGGACCTCGGCGTGCAAAAGATTAATATTTACGGACCTTTGCAAGAAAGCGACTATGCGCAGCGTTTGATGGATATTCTGCGCAAAACGGTGCAAGATATCTAATCCCGACTTTGATCTGCCAAACGGTGATTTGACTGTCTGTGGTTCGCGGCCCAATAAGTTTTGGGTCTCGGGCGTTCGCGAATCCCTTCTTTGTTGCAGCGTTGGCCAGCAGAAATACCGCCAGAAAGACCCCGCCATGCGCGGTATTAATATATACTAAGTTATACCGTATTAAGCGCATTCGATATATTTACAATGTATCGAGATAAAAATAATATTTTGATAAATGATTTGGCTGTGTGTTTCGGATCAATCACTGGTTTCAACTCTTGTACCATTTATTAATTCCATTATCTTTTATTCCTATTAATTAACTCAACTTAGTACTGCGGTTACTGGCCTTTTAAGTTCAGTGGTGGGTCGGTGCACTCGGAATAGGAAAACACAAATGACGCATCCGGTTGATACGCATGTCGGTACAAAAATTCGCCAACGCAGATGGCTTGTCGGGATGACGCAGCAACAACTGGCGGCTGAAGTTGGTATAAAGTTTCAGCAGATCCAAAAATATGAGACCGGGGCCAACCGGGTGAGTGCGTCACGGCTGTGGGATATCGCCGCGACGTTGGATGTGCAAATAAGCTATTTCTTTGAGGGCCTTGAGCCTCCTGATGGGAACTGCGTCAACGGGGCTGTCCCTTCAGATTTAATGGCCGATAAAGAGGCGTTAGACTTGGTGCGGTCTTATTACGCCATTCCTGAAACCCAGCGGCGTCGACTGTTCGATCTCGCACGGGTGTTAAGTGACGTTGCTTAAGTTCAGGGCACGTGCGACACTGTTGTCACAGGCTATGTGTTGCAGGTAATTATGCTGTCTCAAGACGTCGAAAATGATATATACGCCACGGCAATGGCGCTGGCTGATGAGGCGCGGCGTGTTATCCTTCCGCTGTTTCGGGGCGACGCGCTTTCTACTGAAAATAAACTTGCCGATGGGTTTGATCCGGTCACGGTCGCTGATCGCGGTGCGGAAAAAGCCATGCGCAGACTCTTATCAGATCTGCGCCCAGATGATGCGGTGCTGGGCGAAGAATATGGGGCGAGTTCTGGCAAAAGTGGTCTGACGTGGGTTCTTGATCCGATTGACGGGACCAGAGGTTTTATCACCGGCACCCCAACTTGGGGGGTGTTGATCGCGTTATCTGATGACACTGGCCCCCTGTTTGGCGTGATTGATCAACCCTTCATTGGCGAACGGTTCATTGGCGGGTTTGGGGCGTCCCAGTACGTGGGCCCCCACGGCAGCAACCCTTTGGCCACCCGCGCCACGGCAAGTCTTGCGCAATCAATGTTGTACACCACTTTCCCCGAGGTCGGCTCGTCGCGTGACAGATCTGGGTTCAAAGCGGTTGCTGACCAGGTGCAACTGGTACGGTATGGAATGGATTGCTACGCTTATGCCCTTCTGGCGCTGGGACATATTGATCTGGTGATCGAGGCCGGGCTTAATGCTTATGATATTCAGGCCCCTATCGCGGTTATAAAGGCGGCTGGCGGTATCGTGACAAACTGGCATGGGCAGCCAGCGCATGACGGCGGGCAAGTGCTTGCAGCGGCCAACCCGGCCTGTCATGCCGCTGCATTGGAACTTTTGCGTCCCTTCGCCGATCCTGTTTGAGCCGGCGGTTCGGCCAGTTTAATGTGCTCAATCCAGTTCAACCGGCTCTGCTTGAATTGTGCCTGGTGAGCAACCAGTGTATGATAAACCTGCTTGTCGAGGCCTTCCTTCGTTTTCTGTCGTCGAGCGGTTTGCCTGTTTTCCAGGCGGCCTCCACCGAAACGAAGTCCTGAACGGATAAGGGGTGGCTATGCAGGATATTTTGATTAAATCGGCGAAAACGGTCCTGACCATGGACGATACCCGGCGCGAGCTGACGCAAACGGACATTCTGATACGACACGGCGTCATTGCCAAGATTGAGCCTAACCTGTCGGCAACTGGTCAGATCATTCATGCGGGTGGCTGTGTTGTGACCCCGGGGCTGGTGAACACGCATCATCATTTGTATCAGACGCTGACCCGTGCGGTGCCGGGGGGGCAGGATGCGCTGCTGTTTGGCTGGCTCAAGACGCTTTATCCGATTTGGGCCCGGTTTGGACCAGATGAGATGCGGGTCTCGGCGATGATTGGGCTGGCCGAATTGGCGTTATCGGGCTGCTCGATGAGTTCTGACCACCTCTACCTCTATCCCAATGGCGCACGGCTTGACGATACCATCGATGCCGCCCGCGCGGTGGGCCTGCGGTTCCACCCAACGCGGGGTGCGATGAGTATTGGCGTGTCGGAGGGTGGTTTGCCGCCCGATGCCTTGGTTGAGAGTGAGGCCGCGATCGTGAAAGATTGCATCCGGGTTATAGACGCCTATCACGATGCCTCTGAGGGTTCGATGCTGCGGGTTGGCGTGGCGCCGTGCTCGCCGTTTTCGGTCAGTCGCGAATTGATGCGTGACGCGGCCGTTTTGGCGCGTGATAAAGGCGTAATGATGCATACCCATCTGGCTGAGAATACCGAAGACATTGCTTATTCCCAAGCGCATTTTGGTTGTCGGCCCGGACAATACGCTGAAGATCTGGGATGGACTGGCGCTGATGTCTGGCATGCCCATTGTGTCAAGCTCAACAACGCCGAAATTGCCATGTTTGCAGGCAGTTCTACCGGTGTTGCCCATTGCCCCTGTTCGAACTGTCGTCTTGGCAGCGGCATCGCGCCTGTGCGGGCAATGCGCGATGCTGGTGTTCGCGTTGGCTTGGGGGTGGATGGATCAGCAAGCAATGACGTTGGCAATTTAATGACTGAAGCACGTCAGACGATGTTGTTGCAACGCGTGGCGCAAGGCGCGAATGCGATGAGCGCCCGTGAGGCGTTGGAAATCGCCACCCTCGGCGGGGCCACGGTGTTGGGCCGGGATGATTGCGGTCAGATTGCGGTGGGCAAACGCGCCGATATTGCAATTTGGGATGTTTCAGGTGTCGAGAGCGCCGGCAGTTGGGATCCTGCCGCGTTAGTGTTGGCAGGCCCCAGTAAGGTCAAGCATCTGCTGGTCGAAGGACGACAGATCGTGCGCGATGGTCGGATTGTCTCATTTGACCTGCCATTGATAATTTCAGAGCAAAACCGTCTTGTTAAACGATTGAGCGATCAGGTCTAACACGACATAACAGCAGCGTTAGGTTATAAGTACGGTGTCTGGCGGGGTCAGATTAAAGCGGTGACTGATGAGGGTCCGGTGTATCGATACCGGCCTGCGGGGGCAGGGCGGGCACACCGGCAATCCACACATCGTGAACGGCCCGATCATCACCCATTACGATGGTGGGAAAAATAGCCTCCCAGTCTGTTTGAGCGGTGGCATTTCGCTGCGAGATGGCAGGGGTCGAGGCCAGATCCAACACTACCAGATCGGCTTCACGGCCAATGGCGATATTGCCAATTTTATCGCCTAGGTGCAGCGCCTCGGCCGCGCCTTGGGTTGCCAGCCACCACAATTGGGCTGGATGCAGCGCCGTGCCGCGCAATTGGGCGATCTCATAGGCGGCTGCCATGCTGCGCAACATCGAAAAGCTTGACCCGCCGCCGGTATCTGTGGCCAGACCAATTCGGTGACCCTGGGCCATCAGACCGGCGGTGTCGAACAAACCAGACCCGATAAAGGTGTTCGACGTCGGGCAATGTATCACTGCAGCACCCACTTCGCGCAACCGATCACGTTCGCGCGGTTCAAGATGGATGGCGTGACCAAAGAGTGCCTTTGCTCCCAGCAACCCGGCGCTTTCATAGGTGTCGAGATAGTCTCGGGCTTGTGGGAAAAGCTCTTTGACCCAAGCGATTTCGTCGGTCTGCTCGCTCAGATGGGTCTGCATCAGGCAGTCGGGGTGCTCGCGCCACAAAGCGCCCAGCGCCACCAGCTGCTCGGGGCTTGAGGTGGGGGAGAAGCGCGGTGTGAGGGCATACCCCAGTCGGCCAATGCCGTGCCACCGCTCAATCAACGCTTTGCTGTCGTCATAGGCCGAACGGGCAGTGTCGCGCAGCCTGTCGGGTGCGTTGCGATCCATGCAGGTCTTGCCGCAGATAACCCGTTGATTTCGGCTTTGTGCGGCGGTGAAAAAGGCTTCGACACTGATGGGGTGAATGGTGGCAAAGCTGGCCATTGTGGTGGTGCCATGCGCCGTGGTCAGATCAAGATACCGCTCGGCGATAGCTTTGGCATAGTCGGGATCATCAAAGCGCATCTCTTCAGGAAATGTATAGGTGTTGAGCCAGTCAATCAGCCGCTTGCCCCAACTGGCGATGATCGCGGTTTGCGGATAATGCACATGAGCATCGACAAAGCCGGCACTGATCAGTTTGCTGCCGTAATCAGTTACCTGCGTTTGTGGATGCTGTGACGTCAATGCGGTGGCGGGCCCCACGGCAGCGATGATGCCGTCGCGGATCAGAACAGCGCCATCTCGAAGGATCGAGGCGGCCTGTGTTGGATCGGTTTCAAAGGGTGAAGCGGTAAACGACAGAATCTGCCCCTTTAGAATGGTCATATGCGTCATCTGAAGTGTTCCTTTTGCCCCATTGCTGCCGGGCTGCACCATATTAGGGTCTTTGTCCCGTGGGGTAAATGCTGTCATGCCCCGGTTTGTGTAAAACTGTTTATTCAAAATCTGAAGTAACACTGATACGAGGGTACTATGAGAGACCCGATAGAGAGCCAATCTTTACAAACAATACCTGCCACAGACGCCTATGCGCTGGACCGTAAGGCTGTGGCGGCGGTTTTATACGCTTTGGACATGTCTGACCAGGCTCAGCTTTTGGGGTTGATGAGCGCATTACATCCGGCCGATATCGCGGACCTTCTGGAACAAATCAACGCTTTTGACCGGCGTCGTTTGATTGATCTTTATGACAAAGAGTTTGACGGCGACATTCTCTCCGAGCTTGATGAGAGTATTCGCGAAGAAGTGATTGCAGCGCTGCGCCCCGATGTTCTGGCCGAGGCGGTGCGCGACTTGGAAAGTGATGAGGTTGTCGATCTTCTTGAGGACCTTGAAGACCGGCAAAGGGCTGCCATTCTCGAAGCCCTGCCCGAAGCTGAGCGGGTGGCTGTCGAACAATCGCTGACTTATCCTGAATATTCTGCCGGTCGCATGATGCAGCGCGAGGTGGTGATGGCCCCCGAACATTGGACGGTGGGCGATGCCGTGGATTTCCTACGTCTCGCCCAGCGTCTGCCGGAACAGTTTTATCACGTTACGCTGGTCAATCCAAAATTACGACCGTTGGCCAATGTTACCTTGGGCAAGTTGATGTCATCGGGGCGCAACGTGCCGCTGGTAGATATTGTCGAAGAGGTGTTTCGGGTTATTCCGGCGCTACAGGACGAGGCCGATGTGGCCTATGCGTTCAATCAGTACCATTTGATTTCTGCCCCAGTGGTAGATGAAAGCAACCGCCTGATTGGGATGATCACCATCGACGACGCAATGGCGGTGCTTGAGGAAGAAAGCCAAGAGGATATCCTGCGCCTGGCGGGCGTTACAGAAAGCAACCTCAGCGACCGGGTTCTGGAAACTGCAAAAAAGCGCTTTTCCTGGTTGGCGGTTAATCTGGTGTCCGCAATTCTTGCGTCTTTGGTGATTGCCCAGTTTGAGGCCACGATTACCCAATTGGTTGCCTTGGCGGTTTTGATGCCAATTGTCGCCTCGATGGGGGGAAATGCGGGCACACAGTCCTTGACTGTGGCTGTGAGAGCTTTGGCGACGCGCGATTTAACCGCGTCGAATATGTGGCGTGTGGTGCGCCGCGAGGTGGTTGTTGGCTTGCTGAACGGGCTGGTGTTTGCGATTGTGATGGGTGTGGTGGGTTTTCTCTGGTTCGGCTCTGCGGCGCTGGGGGGGGTGATTGCAGCAGCCATGGTGGTCAATTTGATCGTGGCCGGTCTGGCGGGCACATTGGTGCCGATTGTTCTTGACCGCTTTGGTATTGATCCGGCGCTGGCCTCGGGTGCGTTTGTCACCACGGTCACCGATGTGGTTGGCTTTTTTACCTTTTTGGGGCTGGCCGCTTGGATTTTGTTATGAGCACGCTCGAGGCAGAAAAAGCGGCCGCACGCACGGCGGGATTTGCGCGGCGAAAAGCAGCCCATGCCGCGGCACCTGCCGCCGCGTCGGGGTATCTGTCTGAAGTTCTGGCCGGGTATCGCGGCGTTACTCTGGCGGGCTATATGCCGATCCGCACCGAAATCGACCCACTTCCGACGATGGCCGAGGCTGCGGCTTATGGCTGGGTCGGGCTGCCGGTCATTCAACGCGCTGGTGCCGCGCTGCTGTTCAGTCGCTGGGATCCGGAGTGTGCGCTCAAAGACGGGCCGTTTGGTGCAAGAATCCCGCAGATTGACCAATTTTTTGATCCGGAAATTTTGATTGTCCCTCTAGTGGCCTTTGATCGCCAAGGCGGGCGCTTGGGCTATGGCGGTGGGTTTTATGATCGCACCCTCGAAGGATTGCGCCAGCGGCGCAGAACGCTGGCGATTGGCTTTGCCTATTGTGCCCAAGAGACCAAGGCGTTGCCGCTTGAGCCAACCGACCAGCCGCTTGATATGATCGTGACCGAGCAAGGTGTGATCGAGCTTT
>DDEJ01000036.1:2199-19633 GCA_002336405.1 Rhodobacteraceae bacterium UBA1957 | reverse complement strand
TGCTTTAAATTGGTGCCGCAGGAAAGGATCGAACTCCCGGCTTCACCCTTACCAAGGTTTGAAATCTATAATTGCTTCGCCGAGGTTCGTTCGAGCCTGAGCGAGCTCAGCTTTAAGTTTGGCAGATTTCATCGTTAGATCGCGTAATTTCCAAAAGGCATGTTCAACATCGCTTCCCGCGAGCATGTCTGCGATTGTTTTAGTCAAAGTCCCGTCACAACCAACAATTTTGGCTTCTTCGCCAAAGAGCGTCGAAATGATATGGTTGCAAACTTTATCTTCTGACGAACAGTTGCAGCTAACAGTGAGATTTTTGTCGACGCGCTTCAGGTCTACAGAGGCGGGTGCTTGTCCCTCGATAATAATTAAAACAGTAAGACTTATCTCTGACATACTCAAACTCCTGACCTAAAAGGCAATCTCAATGTACTTTGTTGATTTTATTTCGAAAAAGGTCAACATTTTAAATTCAAAATGCCTATTTATAAAAGTTGCAGGTCGTTTTTGGTTCAAAGTACATTTCTTAGCAACCTTCCTGAACAGGACAGGCGCATTCTTTAGCTTTCATTTAATTGCTTGGAGCCTTGAATCCGCTAAATCCCCAAATTGTCGCGCAAACTGTACCAAGTCATCGCCAATTTTAGCAATGGTGATTGCACCCATTTGCCGCCCGGAAATGGCACCGAGGGCATCCGCGCCATCGTGTCAAACCCTTCAGATTGGCCAGCGATAGCCAGCGCCATCAATTTGCCCGACAGCGTGGCCGCACCGACCCCGTGCCCTGAATAGCCCGAGGCTGACAGGATGTTGTTGTCCAGACGCGCCAGATAGGGCAGGCGATGCGCGGTGATGGCCAATGTACCGCCCCAGGCATAGTCAATCTTGACGTCGCGCAGATGTGGAAAGATTTTTTGCATCGGTCTGCGTACTTTGGCGGCGATATTGGTGGGAAAACGATAGCTGTAATTTTCGCCCCCGCCGAATAACAATCGCCCGTCATGGGATAGGCGAAAATAGTTAACTACAAACTTTGTGTCTGCAACAGCTATGTCTTGCGTCAAAACTTGTGCTGTATCTTTGCCCAGCGGTTCGGTCGCGGCGATAAAGTTATTGATGGGCATCACCCGCCCGGCAACCTTGCGGTTGAGCTGGCCCAGATAGCCGTTACAGGCCAAAATGGCATGTGTGCAGGTGACCGCCCCGTCACGGCAGGTGATCACCGGTTTTGTGCCCTTGCGCATATCTGTGACTTCGCTTTGTTCATAAATGTGCACGCCAGCGGCTTTGGCGGCGCGCGCCAAGCCCAGCGCAAAGGCCAGCGGGTGCAAATGCGCCGCACCGTGATCCAGATAACCTCCATGATAGACAGGCGATGGGCACAGGGCTTGTCCTTGCGCCTTGTCCAACGTGTTGATTTGGTCGTAGCCATATTGATCTGATAAATACTCGGCCTCAAGGTGAAGCGTGGCCATCTCTTTAGAAGTCAGCGCCATATGGGCAATCCCGGGTTTGAGATGGCACTCAATCTGATGCTGTGCGATCAGCGATTTGACCATATCTTTCGAATCTTCGCTCAAACGCCAGAGCCGGTTGGCATCATCGGCGCCCATCATCCGTTCCAGTTTGCCCTGATCGACGTTTTGGCCGCTGCCCAATTGCCCGCCATTGCGCCCCGAGGCGCCAAAGCCAACACGCTGCGCCTCAAGCACCACAACGTCATATCCGCGCTCCGCCAGAGTGAGCGCCGCGGAAAGACCAGTATATCCAGCCCCAATGATACAAACATCCGCGCTAATGTCTTTGCTCAAGGGGGCAAAGGCGGGCAGCGGCGGGGTGGTTGCGGTGTACCAACTGTCTGGGTACTGACCTAGCGTATCATTAGAATACAGTAAATTCATACATTTAACAGCAGGTGTTCACGTTCCCAAGGGCTGATCACTTGCAAAAACTCCTCGTATTCAGCGCGCTTTACAATCGAATAGACACGCGCAAACTCAGGGCCCAAGACCTCTTGCAGTGCCATCGCGGCATCAAGGTTGTCCAGAGCGCTGCCGACACCGCGGGGAATATCGCCATCTCCAGTATAGGCCTCTCCGGAAAACTTGGATCTGGGTTTGTCTTGATTGATCAATCCAAGATATCCGCACGCCAGAGAGGCGGCAATACCCAGATATGGATTGCAATCCATCCCGGCGACGCGGTTTTCGACCCGGCGTGATTGTGGGTCGGCCAATGGAATTCGAATGCCCGTTGTGCGATTGTCATAGGCCCATTCAAGGTTGATCGGAGCTGCATGGTCTTTAACATAGCGCCGGTAGCTGTTGACATAAGGCGCAATCATCGCGATCGCATCTGGTAAATGCGTTTGCAACCCGCCAATAAATTGGAAAAACGCCTCAGTTTCGCGCCCCTCATCGTCTGAGAACAGATTTTTACCCGTGGCCATATCCAGCATTGAGTGATGAATATGCATCGCGCTGCCAGGTTCTGTGGCGATAGGTTTGGCCATAAAGGTTGCATAGCAATCATGGCGCAGCGCGGCTTCGCGTATCAGGCGTTTAAAATAAAACACCTCGTCTGCCAGTGCCACTGGATCACCATGCATCAGGTTGATCTCAAGTTGGCCGGCGCCGCCCTCTTGGGTAATGCCATCGATCTCAAACCCCTGTGCCTCGGAAAAATCATAGATGTCGTCAATGACCGGCCCAAATTCATCGACGGCCGTCATTGAATAGGACTGCCGCGCGGCTGCTGGTCGGCCCGAGCGACCAATCATTGGTTTGATATTTTGGGTTGGATCCAGATTTCGGGCTACTAAAAAAAATTCCAGCTCTGGTGCTACAACCGGTTTCCAGCCGCGATCATGATAGAGCTTCACCACGCGTTTCAGCACGTTACGCGGCGAATAGGGAATTGCCACGCCGTTGCGATCATAGGCGTCGTGAATGACTTGCAGCGTCCAATCGGCGGTCCAGGGCGCCGCGCTAGCGGTGGCCATATCGGGGCGCAGCACCATGTCGCGCTCGATAAATCCCTCATCACCGGCGGCCTCGCCCCAATCGCCGGTGATGGTTTGATAAAAGATTGAATCTGGCAGGTGAAATGAGGTTTGGCGGGCGAACTTACTGGCGGGCACCGCTTTGCCACGCGCCACGCCCGGCAAATCTGAGATGATGCATTCCACTTCGTCCAAACGCCGATCTTGCAGATAGGTCTGCGCAGCGGCGGGAAGCTTGTCGATCCAATTTGACATTATGGCCTCTTAAACTTGAAAAAATTCGCCATTGTCTCGGCAATAACGTTATTTTGAATGGGGTTGTCGAGCGCATCACGGGCGGCTTGTATCAAGTCTGCTGGCACAACGCCCGGCGCGCGCGTGCGGATCAGACCCTCGATAAACGCGGCTTCAAACTCGGGATGGGCCTGCAGTGTAAAGGCGCGGTTGCCATAGACCAGAAAGGCGTTTTCGCAAAAGCTATTTTGTCCAACCACCCGGGCGTCAGCTGGAATTTGGGTCACCTGATCCTGATGCCAAGCATTCAGAGCAAGTGGCGCGCCTTCGAAGGTATATTCGGTATGGCCTATGTTCCAACCGCCAGCAAATTTGGCGACCGTTCCGCCCAATGCCTGTGCGATGATCTGGTGACCGAAGCAAACGCCAACCATGGGGATATGGGCCTCATATGCCCGCCGGACAAAGGTTTCCAAAGGCGCAATCCAAGGGTGGTCTTCGTAAACGCCGTGGCGCGAGCCGGTGATTAGCCAGCCATCAGCCTGTGTAAGTGACTGTGGAAATTGCTGATTTTCAATATCCCATGTTTTAAAGGTAAACCCGTGCCCCTCCAACAACGTTGTGAACATCGCCGGATAATCACCAAGCTTAGCCTTGAGACTGTCTGGCGCATGTCCGGTTGCCAAAATACCGATCTTCATAAAACACCTGTTCAGTTTTTTGAGTTAGCTTATGTCCACAAGCTCTGGACAACAAGCTTGTTTAGAGAGCCTTGAGGTAAATCGCGCTGCGCGTTTTGCTGTCCAGATCCGTCAGAATACGGTTTTCTTGGTGTTTGGTGCGGGAAAAGTTATCGATCATCAGCGCTGGGAACAAGCGCTTGATGTGGTCGCTGTGCTCAAAGTTGGTGATCGCCTGTTCGAGGGTTTGTGCAATTTGTGGCGCGGCGTGGCCATAGGCGTTGCCCGTGATGGCTGGTGGTGCTGGGGTTTTGTCCTCAATTCCGTTCAACGCGGCCCCAAGGATGGCGGCCAGCATTAAGTATGGATTGGTATCGGCCCCGGCGACGCGGTGTTCGATCCTGCGTGCTTTTGGTGGCCCTGCTGGTATCCGCAATGCTGTGGTGCGATTGTCATATCCCCAGCACAGAGACGTCGGAGCATGGGCCCCGGGCACAAGACGCTCAAAGCTGTTGTCGAAAGGTGCAAAAATCAAACTGCTATCTGCCATGGCGGCAAGACAGCCCGCCACGGCGTGGCGCAGCGTCTCTGATCCGTTTGGGCTGCCGTCATCAAAAATATTCCGGCCTTCGGCATCCAGCACCGAAAAATGGCTGTGCATTCCGGATCCAGCGCTGTCGGGGTAGGGTTTGGCCATAAAACTGGCGGTAAATCCGTGTTTGCGGGCCACGCCTTTGGCTGCAATTTTAAACAACCAAGCGTTATCGGCGGTGCGCAGCGCATCATCACAATGCAGAAGATTAATTTCAAACTGACCTACACCACTTTCCGAGATCGCGGCATCGGCGGGAATATCCATCGCTTTGCAAGCGGCATATAGATCAGTTAAAAACCCGTCAAAATCATCCAGCGCGCTGATCGACAAAGTATCGGGCACCGCATGACGATATGCGGTGCCCGGCACGCAGGGTATCTGGGGGGCCGGTCCCGAGGTGTCAATCAGATAAAACTCCATTTCAATGGCAGACACCGGGGTCAGGTGATGCAGTGTGTAGCGCTCAAGCACCCGGTGCAGCGCATGGCGGGGATCACCATCAAATGCAGTATTGTCGGGGTGGAACATCCCCATGGGCAACATCGCCGTTGGTGTGTCGAGCCACGGCATAGGGATAAAACCGCGTTCTGTGGGCACAAGCAAGCCGTCTGCGTCGCCACTGTCAAATACCAGTGGGCTGTCGTCGATATCTTGGCCCAGAAGATCCACATTCAGCGTTGAAAATGGCAATCTTGTGCCACCATCAAAAACCTTACCCGAAAATTGCCGCGGCAGTCGTTTACCGCGGGCTTGGCCGTTAAGATCGGCCACGGCCAAGCGCAACGCCGTAATATCTGCGTGCTGGTCAAGCCAATCTTGCATCAGTCTCTCCATAAGTCTTGCGTCATACATTTATTTTTGATCATAAATATAAAAGAAGATTGTGCCATGTTTATTATTTAAATGCACTTTTTAATCAAGTGGTATCAACATTTGATCAAATTTATAATATTACCGGAACATGTTCAAGCGCAAGCGGATTTTTTGGTAATCCTCTGCTGGAATATGCCGGTTCAGTCGGCGGTTGATCGCGCTGAAAAACCCAATGACCAGAAGGGTCAGCAAGATGAAAAATCCCCCAAGTATCGGGTAGGGTACAAACGGATTGAAAGTTTTATCGGCAAAGTAACTTGCGTAATACAACGCATCTCCACGTTGTTGCCAGGCCGGAAACGCAGAGAAAAAAACCAGTGCTGTGGCGTGAAACAAAAAAATTGCTTCATTGGTATAGGCCGGCCAACCCAGTCGCAACATCGTCGGCCAGATGATTTTGCGAAACCGTGTCCAACCAGACAGCCCATAGGCATCGGCAGCCTCTATATCGCCTTTCGGGATCGACAGCAGGGCACCGTGAAAAATAGACGCCGAATAGGCCGCTGTGTTACAAACCAGCACGATCAACGCCCCCAACCAAGCGGCAGTGAACGGATCGAAAAACGAATAGTGTTTTTTAAGGCTAAGAAAGAGAAAATAGGCAAAGAATAGTTGGATAAACAGTGGTGAGCCCCGGAAGATAAACACAAACCAATCTGCAGGAAGCCGAAGCCACCACCGGTCTGAAAATTTACCCAAAGCCAGTGATATCGCAAAGAAAAATCCAACAAACAGTGAAATTACACCAAAATAGACATTCCAGATCATGCCCGATCCGATCAGTGTCACCTGTTGGCACAGGGTAAAATCGGTTTTTGGCAAGCCCCGCAGACCGATGCCGATTGCTCTGAGGCCATAATCCGCGACGGTATCCCAGCAGCTCATTGGCCTGCTGCCAGTTGTTGCGCACCACCTGTAGTGGCTTGGCCATAGGTCAGTTTTTTCATTAATCTGTCCAGTATCACCTCAGAGGCTTTGGTGAAGGCAAGGTAGAAGACCAACAGTGCTAGAAAATACCACATGCGCCAATCACCATGGGGATAGGCGCTGAACCGGGCCAGTTTGCTGCCGCCGAGTTCGTTGGCCCAATAAACGATGTCTTCGATGCCCAGCAAAAACAACAGCGGCGTGGATTTGATCAAAACAATCCACAGATTTGAAAGGCCGGGCAGGGCATAGACCCACATCTGTGGCACCAGAATACGCCAAAAGCTCTGGCGTCTTGTCATTCCGTAAGCTTCAGCCGTCTCGATCTGGGCGCGCGGTACCGCTTGCATTGCGCCAAAAAGCACATTGCTGGCAAAGGCGCCAAAGACGATCGCAAACGTAAATACCGCCAGGGCAAACCCATAGGTTTTATGCACCCATTGCGGCGAGTCCCCCTGTGGCAGTTTGGCCGCCTGACAGACAACAAAATCTGCGCCTTGGCGAATGTTCTCGGTCCAGTCTGGGCAGAGCGTTTTATGGCGCATCCATTCCAACGCCTGATCCAGAGCAATGACGAAAAATAAAAAGAAAACAATATCGGGAACACCGCGCACAATGGCGATATAGATTTTTCCAAACCACCGCACCGGCGCAAACTGCGAACGCGCAGCACTGGCACCGGCAAAGCCGAACATCAGCGCCGTCGGTGCCGTGATAGCCAGCAACAGCAAGACTGTCGCAAATGAGGTATAAAAGCCCATGTGCTTGCCCGTGGTCAGGTAACACGACAGCCATTGCACCTGAGGCAATAATTCGGGGTCAGAACAGGACGTAAAGATGGGGGGCCTCTTCGGGGCTTAGAGCGGATATCGGGTGGGGCCCGATACAGGCGAACTTGGCGGCAGGTTGTCGGGGGGGTGGCAAAGGGCGCAAGGCCCTTCGCCTGAAGACGATTAAAAGGTTTCGCCGATTTCCCATTTTGTGATCAACGCGTTCAGCGAACCGTCTGCCTTCATCGAATCGATGGCTGCCGAGAATTTATCTTTCAATTCACCGTCGCTTTCACGAATTCCCATGCCAACGCCGCCACCGAGCATGATGTTGTCGCCCATCAGCATCAGATCGGCATTCTCTGCTGCGATTGGCGCCAGAAAGGATTTGTCAGCCAGAACCGCATCAGCCTCGCCGTTGCGCACCGCCGCAAGGGTTTCTTCCGGTGTGGAGAACTCAACTAAAGTGGCACTTGTCGTGGCGATATAGCCTGATTGAATGGTGTTGGATTGCGCGGCGATCACACCGCCAGCCAGATCTACATCGTTCGACAGAGCCAAGTAAGCAGAGGGGTCAGGCTGGCTGTAGTTGGTGGTGAAATCGATTACTTCATCGCGCTCATCAGTGATCGACATGCCGGCAATAATTGCGTCATAGTTGCCAGAGACCAGATTGGGGATAATGCTGTCCCAATCGTTCACAACCCATTCACAGGTCAGTTTGGCGCGTTTGCACAGTTCGTCGCCGACTTCCCGCTCAAAACCGTCGACTTCGCCGGCATCATTGATAAAGTTCCACGGAGGGTAAGCACCTTCAGTGCCCAGGCGCACGGTGTCGCCCGCATAGGCCAATCCGGCGGTCAGGGCCAGGGCGGCTGTGGTTAAGATAAGATTTTTCATGGTCTCTCCTTGGTTTAACGTTTGGTTTTGGTGTTCATGCTGGAACAGTTGAGCTTAGAAACTGCTGCAGGCGTTGTGATTTTGGGGCGCCGAACAGCGTGTCCGGCGGGCCTTCTTCTTCTATCCGACCAAGATGCAAAAACACAACATGGTCAGCGACATCTGCGGCAAGCTTCATGTCGTGGGTGACAATCACCATGGTGCGGCCCTCGCTGGCCAAATCCTTAATGACCGCGATAACCTCTTGTTCAAGTTCGGGGTCCAGTGCCGAGGTGGGTTCGTCAAATAACAGCGCCTCTGGGCTCATACATAGCCCGCGGGCAATCGCTGCACGCTGTTGCTGACCGCCGGAAAGCTGGGCAGGAAAGGCATCACATTTCTCGCCAATGCCAACTTTTTCAAGATAGCCACGCGCTGCGGTTTCGGCGGTGTCTTTAGGCAGGCCAAGCACAGTGACTGGTGCCTCCATTACATTTTGCAAAATCGTCATATGAGACCACAGATTGAACTGTTGAAACACCATAGAAAGATTGGTGCGCATGCGCAGCACTTGCTTTGTGTCAGCGGGGCGACGTTCAAGACCATCACCTTGCCATAGAACGGGTTCGTCTTTGAATAAGATGTCACCCTGCTGGCTGTTTTCCAATAGGTTGATACAGCGTAAAAGGGTTGACTTTCCCGAACCCGAAGACCCGATTAACGCCACAACGTCACCTTTGCGCGCACAGATATCAACCCCTTTCAGGACCTCTAGCTTGCCAAAACTTTTGTGTAAGTCACGAATCTCGATAACTGGTGTTGGGTCTGACACTAAGCTCTCGTCCCATTGCTCATAATATATGCACCACTTAAGCCCTATAATTTCAGATTTTCAACGATCAATCTGTGGTTAATGGTCTGTTAAAGGTCAAAATGGAGGCATTTTCATGCAAAACGGGTGCGGCACCCCGCGTCTGTGATAAATATGCCCTAGGCCTTTGATGTCAAAAACAACCTTAGATAGCATCTTTGTTACTAGGGTTGTGACCGGATTCAATTTGACAGCTCACAGGGTGCGACTGACGCGTTGGCGGGCCAAGGCGCTGTCGCGGTCATTGATGCCGAGTAAGCTTGAAACAAGACGTAGCAGCGTATCCTCTTCGGCTTCGCGCGTACCGTCGGCAAGAACCACCTGCCACAGACCTTCGATAACGTCTAAGCGGTCTTCATATGCCACAGCATCTTTGATCGCACGGGTAAAGCGAATGGTGTCTGGGGCCTCGCTCTCAAGGGTTTCGGCGTCTTGGCGCAATTTTGCCGCCGCCTCCGGGGTCAGACCGTAACGCAGCGACGTGATGGTGTCGATCCGATCAACTTCGGTTTGGATATAAGCGCCATCAGTGCGGGCGATTCGCACGAGCAGAGCGGTCAGTGCCAAACGGGCATCCCCGTCTTTGATAGGCGCGGGGCTTGGTGCGGTCAGCTGCTTTAGAAAATCTGCAAACATCTTTGGCTTTCTGGATTTAAATTGCTGCCAGACTTCCCCTTTGTGGGGTGGCGGGATCTTTTATATATCAAAGCCTTCGACGATCACAAGATCGATGTCAGAGACCGGCACGCGCAGGGCTTTGGCGGCTTGATATTCGGGGCTGTCGTAACAGGCCTTTGCCGCCTCTAATGTGGGGAATTCGATCACAACTGATCTGGGGCGCTGCTGGCCTTCGCGCAGCTCTTGCGCGCCGCCACGAACCAAAAAACGGCCGTTGTATTTGGCAAAGGCTGTAGCGTTGGCCTCGCGGTATTTTGCATATGCATCAACGTCGTTGATGGTTGCATGTACGATCCAATAAGCTTTAGTCATTTGCTTTTCCTCGTTTGTTGCGGTTGATATTTTTGAAACATCTGCTCATGCGCGCCGCCTCTGGCGCCAGTGCAAACGGCGGGTTGATCACAAACAAGCCCGATCCAATCATCTTGTGGCCTGGGCGCGCTGGGGCAAAAGCCACCTCGTGACGCAGCCCTGCGGGGCAGATGTGTGCAAGTTCCTCCACCATGCTGTGATGCGTCCCTGTGGTGAGCAACGGGTACCACAGTACGATTATCCCGACCGGCCATTTACGGTGGATCTGACGGATAAAGCCGGGCAGGGTGCCGTATTCTGATTTCATCTCATAGCTTGGATCAATCACAAGCATCCCGCGCCGTGGCATCGGTGGGCAGAGCGATTGCGCCAGGGTAAAGCCGTCTTGCGTATAACAGCGCGCCCTATACGGCGACATCGCATATTCAAGCGCAGTGGATTCCTGGGGATGCAATTCCGCCAGATGAAGGCTGTCGGTCGGTCGCAAGGTTTCGGCCGCTAAAAGTGGCGACCCGGGATAGCTTTGCGGGCCGTGTTGCGCCCGGATCTTAGTTAGGGCCTGCAGATAGGGGTGGGATTCGCTAAACCAGTTTGCCGCCAAAACCCGATTGATGCCTTCGGCGGCCTCGCCGGTTTTGATCGCCTCATCAGATGTCAGATCGTATAGGGCGCGCCCAGCATGGGTCTCGATATAGCTGACTGGCTTCTCTTTTTGGGTCAGATACTGCAGCATCCAAGCCAGCAGGCTGTGTTTGTGGACATCGGCCATGTTGCCGGCATGATACAGATGTTGATACGACAGCATTTACTGCCCCCGACTGCATGGGCTTGGGGGATCAGACCAGACGGGATATATCCTTGGCGGCACGCACAAAATCCTTGAATAGCGGGTGGGGGGCAAATGGCTTTGACTTCAGTTCTGGATGAAACTGGACGCCAATAAACCATGGGTGATTGTCCCATTCGACAATCTCGGGCAGGCGACCGTCTGGTGACATCCCGGAAAACTTCAGACCCTCTGCTTCAAGCGCCTTGCGGTATTTCACATCGACTTCATAGCGGTGCCGGTGGCGTTCGTCGATTGTGGTTGTACCATAGATTTTGGCCGCTTTTGAGCCGTCTTTCAGCGTGGCATCATAGGCACCAAGGCGCATGGTGCCACCTTTGTCGTCGGAATGGCTGCGCGCCACTTTGTGATTTCCCTGCACCCATTCCTTGAGGTGATAGACCACCGGTTCAAAGCGCTTTTCACCCGATTCGTGATCAAATTCCTCTGATCCTGCTGCGGTCACACCCGCAACGTTTCGTGCAGCTTCGATCACCGCCATCTGCATGCCAAGGCAAATCCCAAGGTAAGGGATCTTGTGTTCGCGGGCAAACTGCGCTGCTTTTATCTTGCCTTCGGTGCCGCGTTCACCAAAACCGCCTGGTACCAAAATAGCGTGGAACGGGGCCAGATGCGGCGTGACGTCTTCACGGTCGAAAATCTCGGCATCGACCCATTCGACGCGCACTTTTACACGGTTGGCCATACCGCCGTGGGTCAACGCCTCGGCGATCGACTTGTAGGCGTCCTCAAGCTGGGTGTATTTGCCGACAATCGCGACCTTGACCTCGCCCTCGGGGTTGTAGATCCGGTCGGCAACGTCTTCCCAACGCGACAATTCGGGTCTGGGCGCCGGATTGATCTGGAACGCATCCAGCACCGCTTGATCCAGACCTTCCCGATGGTAAGCCAAGGGTGCCTCATAGATCGATTTTAAATCCTGCGCTGCGATGACACTTTCGGGACGCACATTGCAAAAGAGTGCCAGTTTTTCGCGTTCTTTTGCCGGAATTGGCCCCTCTGAGCGACACACAAGAATATCCGGTGCAATGCCGATACTGCGCAATTCCTTGACGCTGTGCTGGGTGGGTTTGGTTTTTAATTCGCCACTGGCCTTGATGAACGGCAGCAAAGTCAGATGCATGAAAAGACATTGGCCACGGGGTTTATCCTGACTGAACTGACGGATTGCTTCAAAAAACGGCAAGCCTTCGATGTCGCCAACAGTACCGCCAATCTCGCACAGCATGAAATCGACCTCGTCTTCGCCGATTGAAATGAACTCTTTGATTTGATTGGTGACATGGGGAATGACTTGAATGGTTTTACCAAGGTAATCGCCGCGCCGCTCTTTCTCGAGCACGGTCGAATATATTCGGCCTGAGCTGACAGAATCTGTGGTGCGCGCAGCCACACCGGTAAAGCGTTCATAATGTCCCAAATCAAGGTCGGTTTCGGCACCGTCATCGGTGACAAACACCTCGCCGTGTTCGAACGGGCTCATGGTGCCGGGATCTACATTCAGGTAAGGGTCTAACTTGCGCAATCTGACCGAAAATCCGCGCGCCTGAAGCAATGCGCCCAAGGCAGCCGAAGCCAAACCTTTGCCCAAAGAGGACACCACACCGCCGGTAATGAATATAAATCGTGCCATTGATCAGGCGCTCCCGCATGAGTAAAGTAGGCTGCCTATAACGGTCAACATATCGCTGTTCTACGGGATTTATCCAATACAGGAAACCTGACCCTTTGGCAAGCGCGCCGCAACATCATGTTGCCGAAAATAAAGCAGCCGCAAACTGTGGTGGTTTAGTCGGCGCGAGGAACCAAGGGCGCCGCATCATCCGCACTGGGTGGCAAAAGGTCGTCAATATCGGGTAGACTTTGCTCGTCTTGCTGTTCAACCGCCGCAGAACCGCCAAGGCGGTCGATCACCGAACTGCCGGCAGATTTCTGTGCCGCGATAATTGTCAGCGTCATCGAAGTGATGATAAAGGCAATCGCCAAAATCCAGGTCACTTTGGCCAGTGCCGAGGCTGCGCTGCGCCCCGTCATCGCGCCACCGCCGCCGCCGCCGCTGCCCATGCCGAGGCCGCCGCCCTCAGAGCGTTGCAAAAGCACCACGCCGATCAGCGTTAAAGCCAGTAATAGGTGAATGATCAGCACAACGTTTTCCATAGGTCCCCACAAATGTAAGAGCGTGGGGCGTATGTAGGCAGTTTTATGCAGGGGGGCAAGAGGCGTTTCTATGCTGGACATGTCGGAATTGATTGCGCAGTGTAATCTCTATGCCCCATGATTCCGATCCTAGTCACCCTCACAGTTTACTACCGCCCGATCCAGCGCTGCGTGTGCAGGCTCTTGAGACGATTTTGCGCGAAAAAGGTCTGATAGATCCCGACGCGCTGGCGGCGATCATTTCAACCTATGAAAACGATATTGGGCCGCAGAACGGGGCCCGTGTGGTGGCCAAAGCTTGGTGTGACGATGGGTTTCGCGCACGCTTGCTGGCCGATCCGATGCCTTTGTTGCAGGACCTCGGGTTTTACGGGCGTCAGGGCGAACATATGGTGATCGTCGAAAATACTGCGGCGCTCCATAATTTGGTGGTCTGCACCCTTTGCAGTTGTTATCCTTGGCCACTTTTGGGCATTCCGCCAGCTTGGTA
The DNA here is from genome assembly GCA_002336405.1 of Rhodobacteraceae bacterium UBA1957. Classification (GTDB taxonomy): domain Bacteria; phylum Pseudomonadota; class Alphaproteobacteria; order Rhodobacterales; family Rhodobacteraceae; genus CPC320. The sequence continues at coordinate 6,322 of DDEJ01000036.1, read as the reverse complement.
TAAATCTGACGCCTACCGGGCCCGTGCGGTGCGCGAGCCACGGCGTGTTCTGGCCGAGTTTGGTGTTTCACTGCCCGATAGCACGGCGATTCGGGTCTGGGATTCAACCGCTGAAATCCGCTATCTTGTATTGCCGATGCGCCCGCCGGAAACCGCGGATCTGGACGAGGTGGCCCTGTGCGATTGGGTCAGTCGGGATTGCATGATCGGCATGGGCCTGCCGCGGGCGCCAAAATGAGCCGGTTGCATGATATGGGGGGCCGTATTGGCGATGGTCCACTGCACCCCGAGACTGCGGATGCGCCGGTGTTTGCAAAAGACTGGCACGCCCGGGCGCTTGCTTTGACCTTGGCCTCTGGCGCGCTGGGGCAGTGGTCGCTCGACCGATCGCGGCACCAGCGTGAATGCCTGTCGCCGCAAGATTACATGCGCTTTTCTTACTATGAAAAGTGGCTGTCCGGGTTGGCAGACATTTTGGTTGCGACCGGCGTGCTCACCACGGACGAGCTTAAAGCTGGGCGATCGCTATCTTCAGCGCCAGATTTGACACAGCGGTGCTTAAAATCAGAGCGGGTGCAAAAAGCTCTGTCATCAGGTGGTCCGACGTTGCGCGATAGTCAGACCGTTGCACAGTTTGAGGTGGGGGACAGGGTTATTGTGCGCCGGTTTGGCCACAACAGCCTTGTCGCCGGTGGCCACAGTCGATTGCCTCGCTATGCGCGCGGTGCCGAGGGACAGGTTCTTAATTATCATGGGGCGCATATTTTTCCCGACAGCAACGCACATGGTTTGGGCGAGGCGCCCGAACCGCTATATTCGGTGGTGTTTTTGCGCAGTGCTTTATGGTCGGGTGCCGAGCATCCCGACGATGAGGTGGTTTTGGATATATGGCAACCCTATCTGCAGCCGGCATCATTGGCCAAATCGAGGACAAGCTGATGTCGTTAGAAATTGGACAAGCGCCTGTGTTCGAGCAACCTTGGCACGCCCAACTGTTCGCGTTAACGGTACATTTGCACCGCGATGGATGCTTTGAGTGGTCTGATTGGGGGCAGCTTTTCGGGGCGAAGCTAAAGGCGCACGGTGTGTCCAAACAATTGAATGGCGGCGACGATTATTTTGCCGCGTGGCTTGCCGCTTTTGAGAGTTTGCTAAATGATTTACAGTTGGCTGATCCGGCACAGATCGAAGACATGCGCGCGGCTTGGGTGCAGGCCTATCTGCATACACCCCATGGTAAACCGGTGAAGCTGACGTGATAGTTTATGAAGACAAAGGCCTATTGGTATTCGGAACGGGCAATATTAGGGGCTGTGAATGCCCCCCACTGGTCAAAGCGCCCCGTGGCCGGGGGATACGGTAGGGATACGGGTGGCTGCAACACCCAAAAAGTTGACCGGCACTATGGTTTGGCTGGCAGGGCGGCACGCGCTGGTACAGCCTGTTGCGGCGCGGCTTGCCACGGTGGTGACACACTGCTAATTCGACTGCATATCTTTCCTGTTCTGGATATCTGCTTGTGAGGCCTATCGTGACAACCGAGACAGCGCGGCTGGAAATTAAAAACCTGATGCGGCGGTTTGGGTCCCGCACGGTTGTGGATAATGTTTCACTGCGTATCTTGCCGGGTCAGGTCACTTGTTTGCTGGGGCCTTCGGGCTGTGGAAAATCGACCACATTGCGGATGATTGCGGGGATCGAGGTGCCCGATTCTGGCGAGATTTGGGTGGACGGCCGGATGGTGTGTAACGGGGCCTCGACCACAGCGCCTGAAAACCGCTCGATCGGGTTGATGTTTCAGGATTTTGCGCTGTTCCCACATTTGACCGTTGAACAAAACGTTGTGTTTGGCCTGACCGGTCCTGTGGCTGCGCAACGACAACGCGCACTTGAATTGCTGGATAGGGTTGGGTTGCGGCGGCATCTCAAAAGCTATCCCCATGCGTTGTCAGGCGGAGAGCAGCAACGCGTTGCTCTGGCCCGGGCTTTGGCCCCGCAGCCGCGTATTTTATTGATGGATGAGCCTTTTTCGGGGCTGGATAACCGCCTGCGAGATGGCATTCGCGACGAAACCCTTAGTTTGTTGAAAGAGGAAGATACCGCAGTTCTGCTGGTTACCCACGAGCCGGAAGAGGCAATGCGCATGGCCGATGAGATTGCCCTGATGCGCGATGGCCGGATCATACAGTCGGGGGCGCCCTATAATTTGTTTACCGCACCTTACGATAAACAGGCCATGTCGTTTTTTAGTGATATAAACGTCATAGAAAGTCAGGTGAACGGCTCGCTTGCGGAAACCCCCTTTGGTCAGTTTTTATCCCCCGGTCTGCCAGACGGTACCCAGGTCGATATCGTGGTGCGGCCGCAACATGTAAAGATCGATTTCGACCGCAACGGCAAAGGGCCAGAACCCACGGCTGTCGACGGGGTCGCGGCTTGCGGCGTCGTTGAACGCGCTCGCTTCATTGGACGTGAAAGCCTGATCGAGTTTCTGATGACTGAAAGCGATACCGTTTTGCGCGCGACGGTGCCAAATGTGTTTATGCCCAGCGTCGGACAGCGCTTGTGGTTGACGGTGCCGCGCAAGCGCTGTTTTGTTTTCCCAAAACAGGCTTAATTTGTGTGGCTGCCTGCGCGGTAATCCTGCAGTGTTTTGCCTTTTTCATCCACGAAAAGCTCTGGTAACGCCGTCAAATGGTCTATGAGATCCAGCCGGAAGCAAGCGAAATTATCTGTCGTTTCGCTCCAAGAGACGCAACTCCACACCCGGCCCCAATAATCCAGACTGAGCGGCCTGATGACTTGGTCGGATGCTGCGGCATCAGCGAGTTGCAGTTTTTGTCGGCTGCGTATCGCGGCACGAATAGAGGGCATATGCTGAAATCCGCGCGCCGCGTCTGCAAAGGGATAAAGCGCAAAGCCAAAGGGTTGCGGCGGGCTCTGGCCTTCTTCGGGCAGAACGGCTTCGATTTTTTTTGATAAACTGAGCGCGGCACTTTGCAGTGCAGGCTCGGCACCTTCACCGATCACTGCGAGCCCCAGATGCAGCACCTCCAATTCCTCATTCGTCAGATTGAGCGCGGGAAGGCTCACGGACGCACCGCTGCGGTACCCAAGACCTGGGGTCGCGCATATGTCGATGCCCGAGGCGATAAGACGGTCCATGTCACGATAGATCGTGCGTGGTGTCACGCCAAGATGCCGCGAAAGATCGGCGGCGGTGTGTAGCCCGCCGGCGCGAAGAATGTGGATAATGTTGTAAAGCCGGTCACTGCGTTGGTTCACTGCGTTACTCAAAATGATCTCACTTACTGACTTTAAACTGTCAGTATGGTGTTCTAGGGCAAAATCCACAAGGATTTTTGCATGAAACAGCGCAACTGGCGTCGTTTGTGGCTTTTCCCGGCGTGCGATGGGTTTTAAAGGCTTAAGTAATCAAGTTGAACTCATGCCAGAGCCGCATGTGACAGGAGTGATAAAATGCTAAATAATATTGGTCTTCCGGGAATTTTACTAATTGCAGTGGTGGTGCTTGTTCTGTTTGGACGTGGCAAAATTAGTGGGCTGATGGGCGAAGTGGGCAAGGGGATCACCTCGTTTAAAAAAGGCATCAGTGAAGGTACGAAAGAACTTGAAGAAGAGGCAACAGAGGTCAAGGCCGAGGCGGCTGTAGCCGCCAAAGACGTGACACCTGCAGCTGACAAAACCGCAACGCCTGCACCCGAAAAAGATAAGGTCTAGGACATGTTTGACCTTGGTTGGACCGAATTATTGGTGATCGGCATTGTGTCACTCATCGTTGTCGGGCCGAAAGATTTACCGGTGTTGTTTCGCAAAGCCGGGCAGTTTATCGGCAAAGCCAAGGGCATGGCGCGCGAATTTAGCCGTGCGATGGATCAGGCGGCGGACGAATCGGGTGTCAAAGACGTGACCAAGACCCTGAACACCGTCACCAACCCGATCAGATCCAGCCTTGATGGTGTCACCGAGGCTACCAAGTCATTTAAAAATTGGAACCCCACCATAGAGGCAAGTGGCCTGTCTGGCGACCGGGCCGCAGCGGCTGAAAAAATTCATTCAGCCACTGCGAAAAAGGCCGAGGTGCGACAGGCGACAGAGGCCA
>DDEJ01000036.1:0-1791 GCA_002336405.1 Rhodobacteraceae bacterium UBA1957 | reverse complement strand
CGCAAACTGCTGACACCTCACCGCCAAAGTCCGGTGTCGATACATTCGCCAGTGGCAGCGTGGCAAATGTGGCCTCCGCCACCCGTCCGCCATCGCCAACCGCTGAGGAAAAGACCTGACGCATGAGCACTGAAGACGATATTGAAGACAGCGCCGCGCCGCTCATAGAGCATTTGACCGAGTTGCGAACTCGCCTCATTCATTCGGTGGTGGCGTTTATTGTTGGCATGATCATCTGTTTCACTGTGTGGAACCCGATTTTCGACTTTTTGACCCACCCTCTTTGCGGGGCATTGGCCGAGCGGGGTCAATCCGATTGCGGGTTGATCTTGATCAAATTGCAAGAGGGCTTTTTTGTTGCGATCTCGATCTCGCTGATGGGCGGGTTAATTTTATCCTTCCCCTATCTCAGCTTTCAGATGTGGCGTTTTGTGGCGCCAGGACTTTATAAATCAGAAAAGGGCGCTTTTTTACCCTTTATGCTGGCCTCGCCATTTATGTTTTTTCTGGGTGCAGGCTTTGCCTTTTACGTCGTCACTCCGTTGGCATTTAACTTTTTCCTTGGGTTCCAACAGGCTGGTTCTGTTTTGAGCGATGAGGTCGATAATGCGACGGCGGGAATTGCGTTTCAGGGCTCGGCACAGGAATATCTGAGCCTGACGATCAAGTTTATCGTGGCCTTTGGTCTGTGTTTTCAGCTGCCCGTTTTATTGACCCTGATGGGTAAGGCCGGATTGGTCAGTTCCGAGGGCTTGGGCAACGTCCGAAAATATGCGGTGGTGGCCATTTTGGTTTTGGCGGCTTTGGTGACACCACCGGATGTTATCACACAAGTGATCCTTTTTGTGGTGGTCTACGGCCTGTATGAAGTCTCAATTTTTCTTGTGCGCCGAGTTGAGAAAAAACGCGAAGACAAACTAAGAGCCGATGGGTTTTACGAAGATGACGAAGATGACGAAGATGCAAAGTGATCCGCTTGAGCGGATCGCCGGAGCCCTAGAGCGGTTGTCGCCACCACCGGTATCAGTCCCAGATTTTGATGCGGTTGATGCCTTCGTGTGGCAGGTTTCACCAGACCGCCTTGCACCGGTTGAGACGGTCAATCGGGTGGACATGTCTCTGCTGCTCGGGGTGGACCGCGCCCGCGATATTTTGTTGCAAAACACCGTGCAATTTGCCCGGGGTCTGCCGGCTAATAATGCGCTGCTTTGGGGCGCACGGGGGATGGGGAAATCAAGTCTTGTCAAGGCGGTGCATTCGGCAGTTTTACGTCTGGGCGAAACCCTGAAACTCGTTGAATTGCAACGTGATGATCTGCCTAGCGTCGGGCGGCTCTTGTCGGTCTTGCGGGGCAGCGACCGGCAATTTTTATTGTTTTGTGACGATCTTTCGTTCAGTCACGACGACCAGCACTATAAATCCCTGAAGGCTGTGCTGGATGGCGGCATTGAGGGACGCCCTGATAATGTGGTATTTTATGCCACCTCGAACCGCCGTCACCTGATGCCACGCGATATGATCGAAAATGAACGCTCTAGCGCGATCAACCCCTCTGAGGCGGTCGAAGAGAAAGTATCCCTTTCAGACAGATTCGGTCTTTGGTTAGGCTTTCATCCGTGTTCTCAGGATGATTATCTGCGGATGATTCAAGGCTATTGCGCAGCACATGGCGTACAGGTCCACCCTGATGTTATGCGCAGCGAGGCGATCGAATGGCAGGCGACACGCGGCGCGCGTTCTGGACGCGTGGCCTGGCAGTATTTCATTGATCTGGCGGGACGCAAGGGCATC
>DDEJ01000040.1 GCA_002336405.1 Rhodobacteraceae bacterium UBA1957 | reverse complement strand
GCAGATGCCGCAATCTTACTGCAGCAGATTTATACGCGGTTACTTAAAGCCTAGGTCGCACACTTCTATTCTGCTGCCGTTAGCGACGCCGGATTGTTGGGGTGAGTTGTCCAGTTGGCATAGGTCGGATCAACCACTTTTCCGGTCCGTGGATCCACCGTCCCCTCGGCCATCGGCTCAAGTGTTATACACGCCTCAACCGGACAAACATTGACGCATAAATTACACGCTACGCATTCATCGTCCTTGACGGTGAACACCCGCTGGTCGCTCATCGCAATGGCCTGATGAGACGTGTCCTCACAGGCGGCATAACAGCGCCCACACTGGATACAAAGGTCTTGATTGATCTTGGCCTTGGCGACATAGTTCAGGTTAAGATGCTGCCAGTCCGATATATTTGGTACGGCACGCCCAATCAGTTGATCGACCGAAGTAAACGACTTTTCATCCATATATTGGGACAGGCCTGAGATCATCTCTTGCACAATCTTAAAGCCATAGGTCATCGCAGCCGTACACACTTGCACGTTACCTGCCCCAAGCGTGATAAATTCTGCCGCGTCTCGCCATGTTGTGACGCCACCGATGCCACTGATCGGCAATCCCTGCAGTTCGGGTGTCCGGGAAATCTCTGCCACCATATTCAATGCAATTGGCTTGACGGCCGGGCCACAATAGCCACCGTGCGCGCCCTTGTCGCCAATCATTGGCTCTGGGGCGAAATGGTCCAAATTCACCGAAGTGATCGAATTGATCGTATTGATTAAACTCACCGCATCCGCGCCCCCCGCGTGGGCAGCGGCGGCAGGCCCGCGAATATCAGCAATATTCGGAGTCAGTTTAACAATCACTGGCATGCGGGTGTGGGACTTGACCCACCGTGTCACCATTTCAATATATTCAGGCACCTGCCCAACCGCGCTGCCCATGCCGCGCTCGCTCATTCCGTGGGGACACCCAAAATTCAGCTCGACACCATCGGCGCCAGTGTCTTCCACTTTGCCCAAGATAAACTTCCAAGGGTCTTCCTCACAGGGCACCATCAGCGATACCACCATGGCGCGATCAGGATAGTCGCGCTTGACCGATTTTATCTCTTGCAAGTTTATCTCAAGCGGCCGGTCGGTGATCAACTCAATATTATTGAGCCCCAACAACCGCCGGTCCGCCCCCCAGATCGCGCCATATCGCGGCCCGTTCACATTAACAATATGCGGATCAAGCCCAAGCGTTTTCCACACAACGCCGCCCCAGCCAGCTTCAAAGGCCCGACGGACATTGTATTCCTTGTCTGTCGGTGGAGCCGAGGCCAGCCAAAACGGGTTGGGAGATTTGATTCCGATAAAATCTGATTGCAGGTTTGCCATGTCCGTTCTTCCCTATTTTACCAAAAGCATATGCGACACCATTTGCACGCCGCATAAGTTCGGTTGCCTAAAAACGTCGTCACGCGCCTAAAGCGCGGTGAATATCTTCGGCCGCATCGCGCCCCTGCGCCACAGCCGTCACGGTCAGGTCATCACCAAGACCCGTGCAATCGCCGCCCGCCCAAACATTTGCAACTGAAGTACGCCCATCCTGCGATACCGCTATTCTGCCCCGGGTGAGAGACGGCAAATCCGTCGCGCCAAGGGTCTGGCCAATGGCCGTTAACACCTGATCAGCGCGCAGGGTAAAGATCTCGCCCATCGGGGTAAGATCATCATCCATATACTCAAAACTGATCGACTCAACCGCGGCGTTGCCCGATATTTCGACCGGGGCTGCATTGGTGATAATCCGCACACCTTTGGCCGCTGCCAGATCTTGTTCAAACCGACTTGCATTCATGCGTTCGCGGCTGCGCCGGTAAACCAATGTCACGTTCAAAGCCCCCAGCAGCTTGGCTTGAACCGCAGCATCAACCGCAGTCATGCCCCCGCCGATGACAACCACATCGCGCCCGATAGACACCTGCGCATAACTTTCGGCCTGACGCAGTTCCGCGATAAAATCCACGGCATCGCGCACACCAGCTTTACCTTGCCCCGATGCGCCAAGCGCGTTGACACCCGCAAGACCTATCGCCAAAAATACTGCGTCAAAGCGGTCTGTCAGCTCTGCCAAGTTCAGATCACCGCCAAGCTTTTTGTCAGACTCGATAGTAATGCCGCCGATCTCTAACAACCAAGAAACTTCGCGCTCGGCAAAACTATCAACAGTCTTGTAGCTGGCGATGCCGTATTCATTTAATCCGCCCGCTTTCGCGTTCCCATCATAAACCACAACCCGGTGGCCATGCATCGCCAAACGGTGCGCACAGGCCAAGCCGGCAGGGCCTGCGCCAACCACCGCAACGCGCCGGCCCGTATCAGCCGCGCGGTTAAACGGGTGCGCGTTCTGCGCCATTAAATGATCTGTGGCAAATCTCTGCAACTGCCCGATCTGTACCGGCTTTCCCTCAGCCACTTCGCGCACGCATGTTTCTTCACACAGTGTTTCGGTGGGGCAGACACGGGCGCACATGCCACCCAGTATATTCTGTGAAAAAATTGTTATGCCAGCAGCATCCGCGGTGCCAGTGGCAATCTGACGGATAAACAGCGGGATATCTATATCTGTGGGACAGGCCGTCACGCAGGGTGCATCATAGCAAAAATAGCATCTGTCAGCCGCCACAAGCGCCTCATGCGCATCCAAGGGCGCATGCAAATCTGAGAAATTCTCGGCGTATTTATCCGGCGATAACCGACCCGCAGCCACCCCTGGAACTAATTCTCCAATCGCCATCTGATACTCCCAAAGCGCTTCAATGTTGATACCAAGCCTGCCATGAATAAAATATTTTATCAACTGGTAAAATTATGCTGAAAGACAAGAATTATTATTAACAAAATATAACGCTCAGTGTACGGCTAAGGCCTTTCCACAGTTGGTAATAACATCAATTTTTGGCGAATTTCCCGCGTCGCAAAGTCAATAAACAGTCGAATTTTCGGATCCTGCAGTTTGCGGTGTGGAAATAGGCAGCCAAAACTCGCGCTCACAGGCAGCGTCTGGGGCAAAATCCCGATAAGTGCGCCGCTGGCCAAATGTTCGCTCACATCAAAGCGAGGCTTATTGACAATGCCGTGTCCATCCAGCGCCCAATCCGTCAAGACATCGCCATCATCGGCATCATAGCGGCCCGACACCGCAAATTTCTTAAGCCCCTCAGGGGTGTTCAAAACCCAATAGTATTCCGGCGATCCGGGGAACCGCAGCAACAGGCAAATATGACCTTTGTCTATCAAATCTTGCGGCACCACTGGCACACCATATTTCTCAAGATAAGCGGGCGCTGCGCACAACACCCGCTCACAATCAATGATTTTACGCCACTTCAAATCGGAATCTTTCAACTGCCCTAGAAAAAACGCCACATCAAGACCATCATGTACGAGGTCAACCGCCCGGTCTGATAATCGCAACCGAATTTCGGTTTCGGGAAACTGCGCAACAAATTTAGGCACCAGCGGGGCAACCCAGCGCCGGCCAACACCCAGCGGGGCCAGCACGCGGATCACTCCCTTAGGTGTGTCGGAAAATCCGGAAAGTTCCGCCTCAGCGACCTCCAATTGATCAATTATTTTGCGCGCATGATTGTAAAACAGCATGCCTGCCTCGGTGGGGATCAAATTGCGTGTGGTCCGGTTTAGCAAACGCACCCCGAGACGGCTTTCAAGTTCTTTAACCCGATTACTGGCAACCGCCGGCGACAGCCGCAAATCACGTCCCCCTGAGGTGATAGTCCCAAGCTCAACCACCCGGACAAAAACCCGCATACTCTCCAAATAAGCCATACCCACCCCTCATTGCATTTGATCGCACAAAGACACTGCGCAGAAATCCCCCCCCATTTTCAAGAAATTTTTGATTTTATTTCACATTTACCCCTGTATTTTTGAAACGAACAACAGGCATAATAGCACGATCCTGCGCCAGATCGCCCACGCCAGCCCGGAGCCGCTATGACAGCACGCAACAAAATCCGCTTTATGCTCAATGCACAGGTTGTGACCCTGAGCGCGGTTAAAAGCAGTGATACGCTTTTGGATTTTCTGCGCCTTGAACGCCGACTAACCGGCACCAAAGAAGGCTGCGCCGAAGGCGATTGCGGCGCCTGCACCGTCCTTGTCGGGCATCTGCAGGACGGTGCTTTGCATTATCTGCCAGTCAATGCCTGCATCCGGTTTACCGCCTCCCTTGATGGTTGCCATGTGGTCACGGTCGAGCATCTTTCCCCTAGAGGCGGCCCGTTACACCCCGTACAGCAGGCGATGGTCGACCACCACGGCAGCCAATGTGGCTTTTGCACACCCGGCATTATCATGGCCCTTTATGCGCTGTGGATGCAAACCCCGCAGCCGGATGAAAATCAGGTCAAAGCCGCGCTGCAGGGCAATCTGTGTCGGTGCACTGGCTATGCCCCAATCATCCGCGCAGCACTTTGCCTAAGCGAATATGGCACCCCCGCCGCAGACGCAGTGCTGTGCGAACGCAACACCATCACCGAACGCCTAAAAGCTTGGGAAGATCATCTAAGGGTTGAGATAAAAACCGACCAAGACCACATCCTGCTGCCCGGTGACGTGGCAGATTTGGCACAAGCCTTGGCCACTTATCCAGAGGCGACGATCATCGCAGGGGCCACTGATGTTGGGCTTTGGGTCACGAAATTTCTGCGCCCCATCACCCCGGTCGTGCACATTGGCCACCTCAAAGGGTTGCAACAAATCACCACTACACCCGACCATATTCAAATTGGCGCCGGGGTCACTTATTCGCAGCTCCAGACAATCCTACAACACGAATTGCCGCATCTCACCGGCTTTTGGACCCGTATTGCTGGCTGGCAAGTGCGCAATATGGGCACAATTGGCGGTAATATTGCGAACGGATCACCAATTGGGGATATGCCACCTGTGATGATCGCACTCGGGGCTTCGGTAACACTTCGGCGCAAAAATAACCGGCGAAGCCTGCCGCTTGAAACGTTTTTTATCGACTACGGTCAACAGGATCTAAAGCCAGGCGAGTTCATTGAAAATGTCACAATCCCACGCAGAAAATCCGGCGGGGAAGCCTGCGATGAACCAGACGCATTAGATGCTGGATATAAAATCTCAAAACGACGCGATGATGATATCTCATCCGTTTGCGCTGGCTTTCATATCGAGCTGGATTCAGCCCGCATAATCCGCACAGCGCGCATTGCCTTTGGTGGCATGGCGGGCATTCCAAAACGCGCAATCTCTGCCGAAAATGCGTTGCTAGGACAGCCGTTTTGCGCTGAGACCCTCTGCGTGGCGGCGCAAACCCTGCCACAGGATTTCACCCCTCTGAGCGACGGCCGCGCCAGCGCCGCATATCGAATGCTGGTGGCCCAAAATCTGTTTTCACGATTTTACGATGATCACTGTACCACAAC
>DDEJ01000096.1:20268-21120 GCA_002336405.1 Rhodobacteraceae bacterium UBA1957 | reverse complement strand
TGCTCAACTCTCGGTATTGAACACCGGCTGGCCCCACCAAGATCGCCGCAAACCAACGGCATGGCCGAGCGGTTCTACGGCCGCATCGAGGACGTGTTGGAAAGCCTGCAACTTCGATCAGGCGAACGGCTGGTGACGCCGCTGCACTGCTAAGGCTGGCTTTACAACCACCCGCTTGAACAATCAGTTTTGGGCAGCAAAACACCCTTACACGCCATGAAAAAACGGCACAAACGCAAACCGGAATTATCTAACAAACAGCCATACCACCTCGTAGGATGTTACAGTCACCCACCCTGACGGTAAAATATTAGCCATTTAGCGACTTTAAAAGTAGTCGATACACTGACCGCACATAGTGTTTGGTCTTCCAATGTGCGTCCCCGTCCTTTCATAGTTTTGAAAGGGAGTTCCTCGATGTGAGTTGTACACGATTTTTAAGGCTCAGGGCCCTTTGATTTTATCTATTTTGTTAGACCTGCAGAATGCAACTTCTCAAGTTAGGGGCTTTATACGAGTGATTTTTTACTGGCTGAACGCAAATAAAATGGTGCGGTTTCTTCCCTTTTTTCCAAAGCGCTATGGTGGGCCGCGTGGCGATGGGCAACAGGTATTGAATGGTATTATCTTTATAAATGGCACTGGCTTACGTGAGCGCGATGCGTCCTAAGAATATGATCCTTCCAAGACGCTGTACAGCCGTGGGGAGCAATCGAGCGATATTGGAGAGTTTTTTCGGGTCACGGAGGGGCTTGCAGCTGGAGGACCTGACAACAAAACGATTTCAATTGACGCGATCCACCTCAAAGCTCTCCGAACCACCTCCAGCTTACCGGTTAGAAAGGGGGGGGG
>DDEJ01000096.1:15788-19874 GCA_002336405.1 Rhodobacteraceae bacterium UBA1957 | reverse complement strand
TGCTTGCCTCTTGCGTTCAATGTGATTTATCCTCGGCTTCTAACCATTTTGGAGCAACCATGTCACAGCCCGCGCTTTCACTACTGTTGGTTTCGGCGCGCGGTGCAGGGAATGTCACGAGGCATTTCTATGGTCTGAAATTTTGTAGTTCGGGCACAGTTGGTTGTGGTAAGATGGCTTGTTGGCGACGTTGTGGTTTATGGAAAGCACGTTTTCTGCGTTGGCGTTTGTGATGCAGGGGTTCCGGATTGTAAAGGTAGCGGTTTATTGAGTGATACTTGGTCCAGCGGCTGGCTGAAATTTCCCTATGATCCGGTTCTTGCCGCTTGGGTCGAGGCTGCAAAAATTGCGGCAGACGCGGCCGTTGCTAATCCTGAGATGCAGCGTAAGTGGCTGCAATGTGAAGGGACGTGGTTTGTGGGGGTTGATGCCCTGCCCAATGACGCCAGCGGTGCGGTGCACGGATCGCAGGGGCTGACCGGAGCCGCGATGACTTTTATCGACAGGTATCTCGAAGAGTGGCCGCCGTTGCATCCAGCACAGGTCTCGGTGATCTATCCCGGCTATCCCAAACCGCGCATGGGCGAAAGTGAAGCGGCTTTTCGGTTTCGCAAAAACCGCGACGCGGCGCATATCGACGGAATCTTGCCCCATGGTTCCGCGCGGCGGCGTAAATTGGTTGAGCCGCATGCCTTTATTCTTGGAATTCCGCTGAATGACTGCGCCGCTGGCGCTGGCCCGCTTGTGGTGTGGCCTGACAGTCCAGACATCATTCGCCGCCACCTCTCTTTGGCTTTTTCAGAGGTGGATCCGGCGAAATGGGCTGATCTTGATATAACCAAAACTTATCAGGCGGCCCGGCAAGAGGTGTTTGCCACCTGTCAGCGTTTGGAATTGTCTGCAAAACCTGGCGAAGCTTATCTGTTGCACCGCTTGGCCCTACACGGGGTGGCTCCTTGGCGGGCACGGCCAGAGGGTCGACGAATGGTGGCGTATTTTCGACCGCCTTGGCGGGGGACGCTACAGAAATTTTTATCAAAATGATGTAAATTTGAGAATATTCGATACCAGAGGGTTACTTAAATCTACCAATTTGATTTTTTTATAGAAAAAATCGCGCCTATGTTGACGATTAAGCAGTCAAATATACCGTAATGCACTTGATAGGCTATGATAATTGAATCCCGCTTTTTGTGGCGCAAGATTCGATTTTTATATAAATATTTTGATTAAATTGAAATTTGAGACTCTGATATGAATTGGTTTTTAATTATCTTGGGATTTGGCAGTTTGACAGTTTGACAGTTTGGCGGGCTTGGTTGGCGGTGAGACAGTAACTGATAATTCTGATCAAGCTTTGATTGGTGACGAAGTTGAAAAAATGAACTCGTCGTCACGCATAAATGACCTTTTGAACGGAACGCCCAGCGGTGATGTCGTCGACGGGCTTTCCGGGGATGATGCGATTAGCGGTCATCGGGGATCTGACAACCTTAAAGGCGGGACTGGTGGGGATAACCTATAAGGCGGCAATAGGGATGATACGCTATATAATGGCGATGGCTTGGACTTGGTCAAAGGCAATGCTGGGAACGATTTGGTCTATGGTGGAAATCACGTTGATAAAGTTTTTGACGGTATTGGCAACGATACGCTTTATGGTGAGAACGCTGATGATACGGTAACGGGTCAAGCCGGACATGATGTCATTTATGGGGGCGGCGGCAACGATAATTTGCAGGGCGATGGCGTTGTCGCAAAAAAGGCGACGAGTGGCAATGACACTGTGTTTGGTGATGCCGGTAACGACAGATTGTGGGGCAATCTCGGCGATGATAGTCTTGTGGGTGGCACGGGTAATGACACTTTAAATGGTCAGTCTGGCAAGGACAGATTATTTGGGGGCTCGAGCAGTGACAAAATTATGGATAGTGATGATAGCGATACAATATTTGGTGGTGCTGGCGATGACTCGCTGTTTGGAGATGATAAAGACAGTTTGAATTCTGGCCATGGGCAGGATGTTATCTTTGGTGGCGGCGCAAGTGATTTTATCGACGGGTTCGGTCAAGCGGATCTGATCTATGGCGATGATAGTGTTGCCAATGGAACGGGTGTGGCTGACAACCTTTTGGGCAATGCTGGAATTGACACTATTTTTGGCGGCGAAGGCAAGGATACGTTAAAAGGTGACGCCGACGATGACCCTCTTTTGGGGGGCATGGGCAATGATATAATTGGCGGTGGTAAAGGCGCAGACACCCTTCTCGGTGGGTTGGGGAATGATACGCTGAGCGGCGGCTTGCAAAACGATCTTTTATATGGCGGCGCGGGGGTGGACTCGCTTGATGGAGGACAGGACGCCGATGTTCTATAAGGCGGTGCGGGTAATGATACGCTGCGGCTCAGCAAAGGCGACACCACAACCGGTGGTGAAGACGCTGATAAATTTATCACTGGCAATTGGTATTCAGACACTGACGTATTCAATACGGGTCACAGTCATGCGACCATAACCGACTTTAACAGTGCTGAGGGGGGCGAAGTTATTGTCGAAATCCCCTCTGGCTTGGACATAGGAAACTATACGCTGGTCGTGGCTGAAAATGCAAAAGACAGCGGTACCTATGATACCAGCCTTGCGCAAGAAGATGGAACAACAACCGTTGTCGTGAAGGTGACCAGCGGTGGCGAGGGTCTGAAAAATACCGGTAGCAGCATTAATGTGAAACTTGTCCAAGTATGACAATCGTAAGCACAGCAGCAGCGTCAGTCGCTGGCGTGCCTATGGTGGCAATATCAAGCGCACACTTGTAAAAGATCTCTGTTTTTTTCTAGTTTTACACCTATTGAAACGCTGTGAATGCAAGCCTCAGCGCCCGTTTGTTCTTTGGGTTGACGCCCACAGATCCGTTGGTGGTGATTGCCTTGGTTTACAGCTCATGTTTCTTTTTTCTGTGCAAATCTCTGGTCTCAATAAATCTGAGATGACGGTCAAAAGCTTGATCATAGTGCTTAAGCTGTGATCAGTGAGTTTTTAATTATAATGTTTATTTGGTTTTTTGGGGTTGGGTATCTTTGTTCCCACCCAAAATGTGGAAATATCGAACGATGATTTCGACATCAACGGTGATGGCCAAGACAACAATTTATCGGGCTCAGCGATCAATGACACGATACGGGGTGGCGATGGCAATGACACGCTGTTTGGTGCGCACGGCAACGACACACTGGATGACGGTGAGGATGAGGATAGGCTTTCTTGTGGCGTGGAGGCCGATAGCCTGACTGGTGGCACTGCGGAAGATACGCTGTTTGGTGGAACAGGGGCGGATTGGTTGCAAGGGGGGGCTGGTAAGGATCGGGTGTATGGGGATGAAGGCGATGATGAATTATACGGCGACAACGCAACGGATTCGGCATTGAACGACGGCAGTGAGACGATTTATGGCGACGCGGGAAATGATCAACTTTATGGCGGTGGCGGAACTGATCGGCTTTTAGTGATGATTTAATATGACAAGTGACTGACGGCAATGACACCCTGTTTAGTAGGGCTGGAAATGATCGACTATATGATGCAGGCGGGGCGGATACTTTATACGGTGGCACGGGCGAGGACACTCTGAGAGGGCGCGGTGGTGCCGATTTCTTGTACGGTGGGGCCGGTGACGACACTTTCTACATTGAGAGACAGGATACCGTGATGGGAGGCGGTGGTGAAGATGTTTTCCAAACATTGGGCTGGTATGATGCGGATTTGGTCTTAGTGAAGGCGGACAATTATGACTTCGCCACGATTAAATATTTCAGCCGCCAGTGGCAGCATCAGCGATTTGTGGATTGTCGAAGTTCCAAACGAGGCGGTGGGCACCTTTACGCTGGCTGTTGTTGAAAGTCCGGACAGAAGCTAAAATTATGAGGTGCGACTGATCAAAAATGGTGCCGAGACAACGATGGTGGCTAAAGTCACCAAAATCTGTGTGAGCCTTAACCTAACGGGCAAGCTCCGCATTTTCAGGACTTGATCATATTGCTGTGGGTGCCGATTTCAGCACCAGTGTCATGGTTATTGCCAGACTATTG
>DDEJ01000096.1:0-15460 GCA_002336405.1 Rhodobacteraceae bacterium UBA1957 | reverse complement strand
TATTGCCAGACTATTGGGCTTGCAGCGGCTGGCTGGCTCTGGTGCTTTGGGTCGGCAGATGTCGGGCCGCATAGGTGCAGGTTTAATGCAACACTGTCTTTCTAGGCACCTGCCACTCGCGCTGCGCGGCCGCCGCGCCGTTTTTTCAGCCGACCGCTGCGCGCGGGCAATTCGCCCATGACGCGGTTGCGGTCCTCGGCTGTCATCTGCGACCACTGGCCAATTTCCTCAAGACTGCGCAGACAGCCGGTGCACAGCCGCTCTGTGGGGTGAATGACACAAACCTTGATGCAGGGGGATTGTATTTCCTGCCGCGCCCATACGTCATCGCTCATGTGCTCTGCCTGTGTTCGGTTGCCTTGATGTGCTGTAAACGGTCCAGCGCGCCTTGCAATATATACGCCGCTGCCACATGGTCGATCACCTGCGCGCGACGCCTTCGGCTCGTATCCGCCTCTAATAGCGCCCGTTCGGCCGCCACGGTTGAAAGACGCTCGTCCCAAAAGCTGATCGGCAACGCGTGCAGTTGGATAAAATTGCGCGCAAAGGCACGGGTTGATTGGCACCGCGGCCCCTCGGAGCCATCCATGTTGCGCGGCAGACCCAGCACCAGACCGCCGATCTGGCGCTGTTCAATAATTGCGATCACTTGGGTGGCATCAAGGCCAAATTTCTTGCGCCGCACGGTTTGAAGTGGCGAGGCAACTGACAGCATCTGGTCGCTCACAGCGACACCGATGGTTTTCTCGCCCAGATCCAAGCCGATTAGCGCCCGCATCGCAGGCAGTGCGGCGGCAAACTCGGTGATGTCGTCATAGATCATTGGGCGACCCCTGCGCGGCGCGCGCTGGCCAAGATAACGCGTAAAGCATCCGGATTGCCAGCGAAAACCTGCTGCGCCTCAAGCCAAATTTGCGCCGCAGGATCGGGATTGTCCAAGACACCATAGGCGTCAATGAGCCGTGCCCAATCCGTTGCAGGGCCGCCCTCACTGGCCAACCGTTGGCTGAGCTGTGCCACCATGCCGGCGATCATTGCCGCGCGGTCTTCGGGCGTCATGGCGTCTGCGGCCTTGAGGTCATCAGCGCTGGGCCCACTGTTGGTCTCCGCGCCACCGGCGAGTTCGGGTCGGGTGTATGCCACCCCGGCATGAAAGGCGGCTGCCTCGATTTGAGCATTGATCAAAGGTGTCAGGCTTGGGTCCTCTACACCTTGCTGCAGCAGATCCTGCCAGAGGCGAAAGGCAAAATCAGGCCGTCCGGTCTGGGCATACATCAGCCCCATGTAATAGCGGGCTTTTTGATGCGCGGGGTTGCGTTCCAATGTGGCGGTTAAGGCCGTTTCCGCAATAGGGGAGACATAGCCGCCTGCAGCATGGACCAACATGTCGGCATAAAGCGCATAATCTGCCACTTGCGCGCTGCCTTGTTTTAAAAAGATCACCTGGGCTTGTGCGGTGTAGGCGGCGATGAAATTACCCAAGGCCGCCTCGTTGCGGGCCAAAAGTGTTTGTCCGCGCAGATCGTCTGGGTGCTGGGCCACGGCGCTGCGCAGTTTCTGCATCAGCGCCAGAAATTCGTCTGAGGGTGCGGCCGTCGGATCGGGGGATGTGAGGCGCTCTGCGTTGCTTTGTGACGGTCGGTTTTGGCGCAGCTCCTCTGCGGCCTGAATGCGGTCGCTCAGGGAAAGATCGGCATATCCCGGTGCCCCTTGTTGCATATAGATCAGCAAGGCTGCGGCGATCCCGATAGCAGCTAACACCAGTACCGGCCCTATTGGTCCGGTTTGGCCGTCGTTGGTTTGTTCTTTCGCTGCGCTGTCTGCAGACAGAATACGGCGCGATACTTCTGTGCGCAGCAGGCCGGCCTCTTCGGCGCTGATAATCGCTCTCTCCAGATCGCGCTCGACCTCATCAAGGTGGTCGCGGTACACGTCCAGATCATAGCGACCCCAAGGACGCAGCCGCGCCGCGTCGCGCAAAACCACGCGAGCGAGCAGTGCAATGACCATCAGGATAAGCACCGAGATGAGAAACCAGAATTCCATAGATCACTTTCAATTTGCTTGGGACGGCATAGTCAACTTTTGTTCCTAGACATAGTGGAAAGATTAAATTGATGCACCATGTCGCAATTGCTGTCCATTGCGGCGTTGTTAATTGCGGGGTACAGACATAAAAAGTCCATTGAGACTTTGCAGTTTGTTGTGTTTGGAACTCACCTATTCGGAAATGTCGCCTATGAAACGTTATTCAGTTTTTGCAGTTGCCCGCGAGGCCGCGCGCTATCACCGAGGGTGGGGGCGTGCATGGCGGGCACCATCGCCGAAGGCGCGCTATGATGTGATCATCATCGGGGCCGGCGGCCACGGTTTGGCCACCGCTTATTATCTGGGAAAGAACTTTGGCATCACCAATGTGGCAGTGCTTGAAAAAGGGTGGCTGGGTGGTGGCAATACTGGGCGTAACACCACAATCATCCGCTCGAATTATCTGCAAGATCCCTCTGCCGCGATTTATGAAAAAGCCCGCAGCCTGTATGAAACCATGTCGCAGGATCTTAATTACAATGTGATGTTTAGTCCGCGCGGTGTGATGATGTTGGCCCAAACCCAGCACGAGATACGCGGCTATGAACGCACCGCGCATGCCAATGCGCTGCAGGGGGTGGTCACTGAATTTATCAACCCACAACGCGTCAAAGATCTGTGCCCGATTATTAATATCGACGGGCCGCGCTATCCCGTGTTGGGGGCGCTGTGGCAACCGCGCGGTGGCACCGCGCGCCATGATGCTGTGGCTTGGGGCTATGCGCGGGCCTGTTCGGATATGGGGATGGATATCATCCAGCAATGCGAAGTGACCGGGGTGCGTCAATCTGGCGGCAAGGTGACCGGCGTCGAGACGACGAAGGGCGCAATTGACTGCGACAAACTGGGCATCGTTGTGGCGGGACATTCTGGGGTTGTCGCCGACATGGCCGGGTTCCGTTTGCCGGTGGAATCGGTGGCGCTGCAGGCGCTTGTGTCCGAGCCAGTGAAACCTTGTATGGATGTGGTGGTGATGGCCAATACCGTGCATGGTTATATGAGCCAGTCTGACAAAGGCGAAATGGTGATTGGCGGCGGTGCCGATGGATATAACAATTACACCCAGCGTGGATCTTTCCACCATATTGAGGAAACCGTGCGGGCGCTGGTCGAGACCTTTCCGATGATTTCGCGCCTCAAAATGCTGCGCCAATGGGGCGGCATCGTCGATATGACCGGTGATCGATCACCAATTATTTCAAAAACCCCGCTGGGTAATACGTTTATCAATTGTGGCTGGGGCACAGGCGGCTTTAAGGCGATCCCTGGATCTGGTTGGGCCACCGCAGAAATGATTTCCAAGGGCGAACCGGGCCCGCTGGCCGCTGATTTCCGTATGACGCGGTTTCGTGAGGGTCAGTTTATCGATGAAAGCGTGGCAGCAGGGGTGGCCCATTGAGATGATCTATTCCCATGCTATTTGTTGCGGCTGTCGTTTGCCTTTGGTCGCGGCCATCAAAAATCCGCCTGCCGCGTCAATCACGCGGCGCAAGACGTATAAATCCGTGCAGGAGCATGAGATATGCTGATCCTTGAATGTCCCTATTGCGGCGTACACGCTGATGAGACCGAACTGTCACCGGGTGGTGAGGCGCATTTGACGCGCCATGGTCCGGGTGCGTCAGATGATGATTTTGAGAGCTATCTGTTCCAGCGCGAAAACCCCAAGGGCGTGCACTTCGAGCGCTGGCGTCACGTCTATGGCTGCGGCAAGTGGTTTCATGCGGCCCGCTGCACTGTCACACTCGAGGTGTTTGGCACGTATCCCGCGCAGAGCCTGACCCCGCCCAAAGCCCTGACCGATGCAATTTCGGCCAAACGGCCGGGTTGGGGATGGAGAGATTTTTCATGAGCACACGTCTTGCCACCGGTGGCCGCCTGATTGACCGTACCAAGCGCCTGAAGTTCACCTTTAACGGTACCCACATGGATGGCTATGAGGGCGATACGCTGGCCTCTGCGCTTTTGGCCAATGATCAGATGCTGGTTGGACGGTCGTTTAAATACCACCGGCCGCGTGGCATAGTCGCCTCGGGGGCAGAAGAGCCGAACGGTCTGGTACATCTGGGTGAGGTGGGCCGGTTCGAGCCCAATCAGCGGGTCACAACAACTGAAGTGTTCGACGGGTTGACCGCCAGCAGTCAGAACCACTGGCCCAGTCTCGAGTTTGATATAGGTGCGATCAACACGCATTTGTCGCGGTTCTTGCCGGCGGGTTTTTATTATAAAATGTTCATGTATCCGCAGGCGTTCTGGAAGCATGTCTATGAACCGTTCATTCGCAAATCGGCGGGTCTTGGGCGTCCTCCAGTCGAGGCGGACACGGACCGCTATGAGCATTTTTATGCCTTTGTCGATGTGTTGGTTGTCGGTGGCGGACTGGCGGGGCTTTTGGCGGCGAAACAAGCCGGTATCACCGGGGCCAAGGTTTTGATCATTGAACAGACTGCACAGTGGGGCGGGCGCAGCCTGAATAGTTACCAAAACGTTAACAATGCGCCTGTGGATAACCTTGTGGATCAATTATTCTCTGAGTTGCAAGCGATGCCGAATGTGACCTTGCGCCGCCGCACCATGGGGGCGGGGATTTACGATCACGGTTATGTATTGGGCTATGAAAGACTTACAGACCACTGCCCGGACGCGCCCGGTCCGCGTCACCGGTTGTGGCGGATACGCGCCAAGCAGATTGTGACCGCCACCGGCGCGATTGAGCGGCCTTTGTCGTTTGCTGGCAATGATATTCCCGGCGTGATGTTGGCGTCTGCAGTGCGGGATTATGTGGACAATTGGGGTGTGTCGATTGGGGATAGAACGGTTGTCATAACCAATAACGATGATGCCTATCTCACTGCAATTACAATGAAAAATGCAGGTCTTGATGTGCCGGCTATCATTGATACTCGCGCGGGTGGCGGTGGGGCATTGGCTGATAAGGCCCGGACACTGGGCCTGCGCGTAGAGACCGGCAAGGCGATCGCCAACGTAGAGGGCAGAAAACGGGTGACCGGAGTGTCGATCTGCGCACAGGCGGGTGAGGGCGCAGTTCTTCAACGTATAAATTGTGACGTTGTGGCGATGTCGGGTGGTTGGTCTCCGGTTGTTCATCTGTGGTCGCATTGTGGTGGCAAGTTGCTTTGGGATGAGGCGCAGGCCCTTTTCAAACCGGATGGGGACAAAGCGCCGACCGGTGCTGATGGAAGCCCCTTTGTCACTGCTGCGGGATCAGCCAATGGTGAAATGTCGCTCGACGTGTGCATAGCCGATGCGTTGCACTCGGGTAGGGTGGCCGCAGAACGCTGTGGGTACAAATCCAAGGCGGCCAAGATCCCGGTGATTTCAGAGCTACCAACGACCCCGATTGAACCGGTTTGGATTATGCCACAAGGCGCGGGCGTTAAGCTGCGCAGCAAGGCTTGGCTGGATTACCAAAATGATGTGAAAGTCTCTGATGTTCAATTGGCCGCACAAGAGGGATTTGAAAGTGTTGAACACGCCAAGCGCTACACCACTTTGGGCATGGCCACCGATCAGGGCAAACTGAGCAACATTAACGGGCTTGCGGTGTTGTCCGACAGCTTGAACGCCGGGATCCCTCAAACGGGCACCACCACTTTCCGTCCGCCCTATACGCCGATTTCCATGGGTGCGATTGCCGGACAGGCACGAGGCGATATCTTTCAACCGGTGCGCGCGACCCCGATACAGGCGTGGCATATAGAACAGAACGCCTACATGGAGCCGGTGGGCGCCTGGCGGCGGCCCTATTGCTTTGTGCGCGGCGACGAGACCCACACCGAGGCCGTTGCACGCGAAATCAACCAAACGCGAAGCTCGCTTGGGTTGCTGGATGCCTCGACGTTGGGCAAGCTGTTGGTGAAAGGCCCTGACGCGGGCAAGTTCCTTGATATGCTGTACACCAATATGATGTCGACGCTTAAGCCGGGCAAGTGCCGCTATGGTCTGATGTGCAGCGAAAACGGCTTTTTGATAGATGACGGCGTTGTGGCGCGGATCGATGAAGAGACGTTTTTATGTCACACTACCACCGGTGGGGCCGACCATATCCACGCGGTCATGGAGGAATGGCTGCAAACCGAATGGTGGGATTGGCAGGTTTATACCGCAAATTTGACCGAGCAATATGCCCAGATTGCTGTTGTGGGGCCAAATGCTCGCAAGCTACTTGAAAAGCTTGGCGGCATGGATGTCAGTGCTGAGGCGCTGGGCTTTATGGAATGGGTGGACGGTCAGATTGCTGGGTTTGACTGTCGGATTTTCCGCATCTCTTTCTCAGGCGAGTTGAGCTATGAAATTGCTGTTTCAAGTGGGCAGGGGCGCGGGTTCTGGGATGCGCTTCTGGCGGCAGGTGCAGAGTTTAATGTGATGCCCTATGGCACCGAGGCATTGCATGTGATGCGTGCCGAGAAAGGGTTTATCATGATTGGTGATGAAACCGACGGTACGGTCATCCCGCAAGACCTTGGTTTGAACTGGGCAATTTCGAAGAAAAAAGAAGACTATCTTGGCAAACGGGCGCAGCAGCGGCCCCATATGACAGACCCCAAGCGTTGGAAACTGGTGGGGTTGGAGACAACGGATGGGTCTGTGCTGCCTGATGGTGCCTATGCGGTGGCCGAGGGCAATAACGCCAATGGCCAACGTAATGTGCAGGGTCGGGTGACCTCGAGCTATCATTCCCCTACTTTGGACTGTGGGATTGCCATGGGCCTTGTGCTGAATGGTCCTGATCGCATGGGGGAAGTGATCGGTTTTGCGCGATTGGACGGCGATGTGACAGAGGTAAAGATCGTCGATCCGGTGTTTTTCGATAAGGATGGGGAGAAGCAGAATGTCTGATGCGGTCAGCGCCCTTGGTGGCATCGAATATGATGGTGTTGTCTCGGTGTCCGAGAGCCCCTTGCAGGGAATGATCACGCTGCGCTGTGATCTGGCGGCACCGATCCTAAAAGAGACCTTACAGACGACGCTTGGCCTTGGTGTGCCGGGCATGCGTGCGGTTTTGACAAAGGACGCGTATGCGGTTGCGTGGATGTCGCCAGATGAGGTGCTGGTGTTGGTGCCCTATGAAAGTGCTGGGGCACTTGCCGCCGCGTTGACCGCGGGGTTGGGCGAGATGCATAGCTTGGTGGTCAATGTGTCCGATGCCCGGGCCCTTTTCGCGTTGAAAGGCGACGGGGTGCGGGATGTGCTCGCCAAAATAGCCCCCGTCGATCTACGCCCTGAGGTCCTGTCGGACGCAGTGATGTGCCGGACCCGCCTCGGTCAGGTCGCTGGGGCGTTTTGGCTGGTCGATGACACCACGCTGCAGGTCATCTGCTTTCGCTCGGTCGCCGCTTATGTATACGGTGTGTTGACCGATGCGGCCGATAAAACGGCCCAAATTCGGTATTTCTGATCAAACCTGTGATCAAGCCCTTGACCTCGGTAGGCTTACGGCCTCATTTGACGATAATGTTCACACAATTCTTGGAGGCCCGAAATGGCATTTAACCTACCTGATCTACCCTATGCGCATGACGCTTTGGCTGGGCACGGCATGTCTGCCGAAACCTTTGAATTCCACCATGACCTGCACCACAAGGCTTATGTCGACAATGGCAACAAGCTGATCGCCGGGACCGAGTGGGAAAATGCCGCTTTGGAAGATATCATCACTGGCACCTATCAGGCCGGTGCCGTGGCGCAAAACGGCATCTTTAACAATGCCAGCCAACACTGGAATCATATGCAGTTTTGGGAAATGATGGGCCCGAACGGCGGTTCTATGCCCTCACAGCTTGAGGCAGCAATCACTGACAGCTTTGGCAGCGTTGACGCCTTTAAAACCGCATTTTGTGCGGCAGGCGCAGGCCAGTTTGGTGCTGGCTGGTGCTGGTTGGTGAAAAATGCAGACGGGGGTCTGGAAGTGACCAAGACCGAAAATGGTGTCAACCCGCTGTGCTTTGGTCAAACTGCTCTGCTGGGCTGTGATGTTTGGGAACATTCTTATTACATCGATTTCCGCAACAAGCGCCCTGGATATCTCAGCAACTTTGTCGACAAGCTGGTAAACTGGGAGAACGTAGCAAGCCGCATGTAAAGTGCTGACAAGACGGTCCTTTATCCGAGGCCTGCTGGGATCAATCTTGGCAGGTCTTTTTGCTTCTATCTGGGCGTTTTTTATTGAGCCAGCCCTGCGACTGCGGGTCAAAAGATGGCAGGTTCAATCGCCAAAATGGACAGCAGGCGGGTTGAAGATCGCGATTGTATCTGATCTGCATATGGGAGAGCCCTATGTTGGATTGGCCCGGCTGCGCGGTTTGGTTCGGCGCACCAATGCGCTTGGGGCTGATATCATCGTTATTTTAGGGGATTTGACCGCAGGCCATCGGTTTGTCACCCAGACCGTTGCGGTGGAGCGAACCGCGGAAGAGTTGGGGGTCCTATCGGCGCCTCTGGGTGTTTTTGCAGTCTTGGGTAATCACGATTGGTGGGATGACCCGGCAGCCCAAAAGCGCCGCAAGGGGCCAGTATTGGGTCAGCGCGCGCTGGAGGCCAATAACATTTCGGTATTGGAAAATCAGGCGATCAAGCTTGAACATGAAGCCGGGGCCTTCTGGTTGGCAGGACTGGGTGATCAACTGGCGTTTCGGTTGGGCAATGGTCGGTTTCAGGGTGTTGATGATCTGCCGGCCACGCTGGCGCAGATTTTGGATGACTCGCCCGTTATCCTGCTGGCGCATGAACCCGATATCTTTCCCGAAGTGCCACAGGCGGTTGCCCTGACCCTTTCGGGCCATACGCACGGCGGGCAGGTGCGATTATTTGGCTGGTCGCCGATCGTGCCATCGCGGTATGGCAACAGATACGCCTATGGTCACATCCATGAGAACCACCGCGATTTGGTGGTGTCTGGCGGCGTCGGCTGTTCTATTGCGCCGGTGCGGTTTGGTGTGACGCCTGAGATCACACTGGTACACCTTGAGGCCCGGGCATGAGCGACAGTCAAAAAGGTATTCTGGCAATCCTGATCTCTGGTCTTATCTGGGGATTTTCGCCGCTGTATTATAAAATACTGGGTCACGTGCCGCCGGTTGAATTATTGTCGCATCGCGTTGTCTGGTCTGTGGTGTTTTTTGTTGCTGTTCTCTGTTTTCAAAGGCGACTGGGGGCTCTGTGGTCTGCCATTTCCAACTGGCGCAGCGCGGCCACGCTTTTTGCGGCATCTTTGCTTATTGGTATAAACTGGTTTATTTTCATACACTCTATCCAGATCGAAAAAGCCACAGAGGCGAGTTTGGGATACTTTATCTTTCCGCTTGTGGTGGTCTGTATCGGCTGGATAGGGTTTGGAGAGCGCCTGTCGCGGATGCAAAATATCGCAATCGCCTTGGCCACTTTTGCTGTGGTTATTATCACGGTGTCCCAAGGGGTATGGCCGTGGATTGCGTTGATCATTTCGATCAGCTTTGGCCTTTACGGGTATGTAAAAAAGAAAATTTCGATCGGACCCGTGGTGTCGGTGACGGCCGAAGTTTTGCTATTGGCCCCGTTTGCCGTTGCGGTGCTATATGCTACGCATCGCGGTTTCGGAACCAGTGTTGCGCTTGATGGCGGGATTGGTGGTGTTTTTGGGCAATCGCTGTATGACAGCGTTTTGTTGATGCTGTCCGGCCCGCTGACCGCAACGCCACTGATCTTTTTCTCCTATGCGGCCAAGCGCATCCCAATGGCCACATTGGGCTTGCTGAATTATGTCAACCCTACCTTGCAGTTTATCTGTGCGGTTGCGATTTTTGGCGAACCGATTAGTGGGGTGCAAATTGCAAGCTTTGGATTGATTTGGCTGGCGCTTGCTTTGTATCCTTGCGACAGTTTTCGTCATGAGAGGGTCGGCAGGATATGATGTTTTCACAAATCAGTCTGGCCGTACCTGACAGCGCCGCGGTTGGCCGGTTTTATTGCGATATTTTGGGGATGACCGACCAGCCCGACGGGTTGGGATATGGGGAGCAGCAGGCGCATCTGAAGTTTGTTCAGGGGCCGGCACAACCGCCCAGCTCAGATGGATTTTATTGGAAAATTGGCATCACGCTGCCCAACCTAGACGTGGCTGCCACCCATCTGCGCCAAAGCGCTGTGTCGATCTCGCAACCGCGTCAATTTGAAGATATTGGGTATATGGCGCATTGCGTGGATCCTGCCGGCGCCACGATTGAGCTGTTGCAACAGGGTCCAAAGGGCAGTGAGCCCGATCTAGAGGCGGGGCATCCGATCGCAAATGGCGCAATCCTCGCCCATGTGACCCTGCGGGTGCGGGATCTTGCGGCGGCCCAAAATTGGTGCGCCGAACAAGGGCTGCATCTTATCTCGGTGCAGCCGCTTGATGCCTATGGGTTTACGCTATATTTTTATGCCTATAATCAAGAGACCCCGCCGCACGGATCATTGACAGCGGTGGCCAACCGGCCATGGCTCTGGCGGCGTCCCTATACGCTTTTAGAATTGCAGCACCTACATGGGGCAGGGTCGCGACCGGGGGCATCGGGACCGCTTTTGGCGCTCGAGGCCCGCGATGCCCAGAGCGCCGGGTCGATATCGCTGCCGTTGGCAGGGTTAAACGTTTAGGTCGCGCCGCAGGCTGTCGATGAGCGGGGCGACACCGGCAACGGTCTGGATAAAGTTCAGCAAGCTTTGATCGGCAAAGCCTTGGTCCACGACATGGGCCAGCAAGGCCCTGAGCGGTGACCAATATCCGTTGGTATCCAGCAGATAAATTGGTTTTTGATGCAGGTCTAATTGGCGCCAAGTCAGCACTTCGAAAAATTCGTCCAGAGATCCGGCGCCGCCAGGCAAGACAACAATTGCGTCACAATTCATAAACATGACCTTTTTGCGTTCATGCATCGTTTCGGTGATGATAAATTGTGTCAAGTCGGTTTTGGCGACCTCATCTTGCATCAAGTGGGTTGGAATCACACCCAGCGTTGCGCCGCCATCGGCTTGGGTGGCGCGGGCAACTACCCCCATTAGCCCAATATCACCTGCACCATAGACCAAACGCCAGTTATTTCGGGCCAGCGCCTGCCCAAGATCATTGGCGGCTTGCGTATAAGCAGGGTTTTGACCGGAGCGTGCGCCACAAAAGACACATATAGAGGGCTGGGGCATGTTTGGTTAACTTCTTTGCATTGACTGTTTTGACCCTTGATAACGTTGTTGCTATGGTCCCACAACTGATGCTATCGGCCGTCGGGTCGATTATCTTATCGTCTCTCGAAGGCCAAAGGGGATACATGTCTAATAATAAAGGTAAAATTGGCGGATTCATGCTTTTTATTGGGTTTTCGCTAATCGTGGGGCTGCTGTTTTATGGCGATTTTTTGCCAAAAGAGCACGATCCTGAAGTGGCTTCGACCGAAATGACAAACGATTCTGTGCCGGCCGGGTCCGCAGGAAATACCGCAGGCACGCAAGCGGAGACTTCTACGACTAATGCAGCGGGAGAATCTGATGCTAAAGCCTCCACAAATGTTACACAAAAAACCGGTGCTGCTAAAGACATGCTAGCCGGGCAGGACGGCTCCTTAGCTCAGGACGCGCCCGCGACTGCAGATAAAGCAGTTGTGGCAAAGCCCAAAGCGGCCCCCCCTGTTGGTGATGGTCAGACGGCCAAGGTGTCTTTGGATGCGCAAGGCGGCTCGCCTAACGCTGAGATGACGAGCGACAATACTGATGATACTCAGTCTGCCGCGCAGGATGTATCACGATCAGCTGCTCAAATGAATGATGGCGCCCAGACAACAGCGCCATCTGAGGACACGCCAGTCGCCAAAGCGATGGTGGCAAATGAGCCTAACGTGACTTCGGCCACTGAAGATAGTGCTGTGAGCCAACCTGAGTTAAATACAGTCGGGGGTGTCACAGCCGAGATGAAAAGTTCATCTGCGGTTGCTGGGGAGGCGGAAACTGTACCTTCGTTTGACGTGGTGCGGGTGGAAGCTGATGGCACCACACTGGTTGCTGGGACCGCCAAGCCCGGGGCCGAGATCACTTTGATGATTGATGGTGATAAACTGGCAGACACAATTGCTGACTCGACTGGCAAGTTTGTTGTGTTTGCCGATGTGGGTCCAGTTGAAACGCTTCGTAGGCTCAGTTTGTCCTCATCGAGCAACAACTCAGTGGTTGTTTCAACTGACCAAGTTTTGCTTGCACCAACAGTACAAACGGCACAATCAGCGCCGTCACCGGCCAAAGCTCCCGAGACCGTAACAGCACAGTCTGAGACTGCAGCGGTGCCTGTGGTTGAAAGTGATGTCTCGGAAACAAAAGATATGTCTTCCTCTGTGACTTCTTTAAAGATTGTGACACAGACAGAAACGGAAACCGGTACTGCTATGGGGCAGGCCGTGGATCCCCAAGTGCCGACGGGTGCCGCCGCAGTTGCCGACGCCAAAGACGCGCCCAAATCTGTGCTTGTCGAAGATGTGGCTGCCGGTGAAACTCTAGCCCCCGCTAGCGCCGCAACAGCGGCCACGACTGGCGTTAGTTCTACTGCGGTCAAAAGTGGCTCGGACGCCGCCGATGGTGTGGTTGCTGCTGTTGCAACCCAGCCGGTATCGTCTGCCAACACTGCAATAACCCAGCCTTCTGCTGTACAGTCTGCGGTGGGTGATGAACCGGTGGCCAATGTGGCGCGAACCCCTACAGCCCCCACGGTCATCATAAGTACCAGCGAGGGTTTAAAAGTCCTGTCAAAGGCCGGCAAGTCGCCAGAAGTTTTGACCAGTGTTGCGCTAGATGTGATTTCGTACAGTGTGCAGGGAGAAGTGCAACTGGCCGGGCGTGCGCCCAGTGACGGCTTGATCCGGGTCTATCTTGACAATCAACCGGTCACCGATGCACCGATCCAACAAGATGGGACCTGGGCGATTGATATGCCGCAAGTCGATACAGGTATCTATACGCTGCGCTTGGATGAAGTTGATGCGAACGGGGCGGTGACGTCGCGTATCGAGACACCCTTTAAACGCGAGTCCAAAGCCGTGCTTTTGGCTGAAACCAGCGCTGATGGTGTGCTGGCCCCCAGTGCCGTGACGGTGCAAAAAGGATCAACGCTTTGGGCCATTTCGCGGTCGCGATATGGTCGGGGCATTTTATACGCCCGGATTTTCGAGGCCAACAGAGACCGTATTCGTGATCCAGATCTGATTTATCCGGGTCAAATTTTCAAGCTGCCAGACTAAAACCCTTACCGCCGTGCACTGCGCGGCGGCCGGTCTTATTCTAGCCCAAAGCCAGATGTAACGTTTATGGTGCCTCCTTTAGATCAACGCCCCAGCGACCCGGATGCAGGTCGCATGAACGGTAAGGATATCATCCGCCGGGTTGCCCCCTATCTATGGCCGCAAGCGGCGCCAAACATCCGGTTTCGGGTGGTGGTGTCCTTAATTTTGTTGTTGCTGTCGAAGGTGGTGGCACTGGGCGCGCCCCAACTTTATGGGCGTGCTGTAGATGCCTTATCCCAACGCGATGTGCCAGATCTGCTGCTTGGTGCTGTAGGGCTGACCGTGGCTTACGGCCTTGCGCGTATGGGATCGAGCGGATTTCAGCAGTTGCGGGATGTTGTTTTTGCCCCTGTGGCCCAGCGGGCTTTTCGCGCTGTGGCCCGCGAGACTTTTGAACATCTGCACGGATTATCGCTGCGCTATCATATCAGTCGCAAAACGGGAGCTTTGTCGCGGGTCATTGAGCGCGGGGTTAAAGCCATTGAGTTTCTATTGCGATTTTTGTTATTTTCGATTTTTCCGCTGGTCTTGGAGTTGCTTGGAATTGCAATTATATTTTTGCAGTTTGACCTTTGGTATGTGGTGATATTGGCGGTCACCATTGCCAGCTATATCTGGTTTACGTTTGGGGTGACTGAATGGCGGATCAAATTGCGCCGCGAGATGAACACCCAAGATACAGAGGCCAACCAGCGCGCAATCGATAGCCTGCTGAACTTTGAGACAGTAAAATATTTTGCCGCCGAATCCCGAGAAGTCGACCGCTATGATCACTCGATCTCTCGCTATGGCGTCTCGGCCTTAAAAACCGCTTATTCCCTCGCGTTTCTGAACTTTGGACAATCTGTTCTCATCTCTGGTGGGGTGATTTATGTGATGGTTCTGGCGGCGCTTGGTGTGCAGGATGGCACCATGAGCGTCGGCGATTTTGTTGTGGTTAATGCCTATATGATTCAAGTGACTTTGCCGTTGGGGTTTTTGGGGACGGTATACCGCGAAATTCGCCAATCTCTGGTCGATATGGGCGAGATGTTCGGCTTGCTGGAGCAACCAAAAGAAATCGTCGACAAAGTCGATGCACAGGATTTACGGGTCGAATGTGGCCAGATCGAATTCCGGGATGTCCATTTCCATTATGATTCGAACCGGCCGATTTTATCAGGTGTGAATCTGACGGTTGGACCTGGGCAAACGTTGGCGATAGTTGGGGCCACGGGGGCTGGTAAATCAAGCATTGGGCGCCTGCTGTTTCGGTTTTATGACGTGACCAAAGGTGCCATACTTATCGACGGTCAGGACCTGCGGGATGTGACGTTAAATTCGGTACAAAAGGCGATCGGGGTGGTGCCTCAGGATATTGTGCTGTTCAACGAAACAATCGGTTATAACATTGCTTACGGTAAAGATGACCCGTCTCAGGCTGAGATTATTGCGGCGGCGAAACAGGCTTGTTTGCATGATTTTATTGTCAAATTGCCGGACGGTTATGACACCACCGTCGGGGAGCGTGGTCTCAAGCTTTCGGGGGGAGAAAAGCAACGGGTCGGGATCGCGCGGACTTTACTGAAAAACCCACCGATTTTACTGCTGGACGAGGCGACAAGTGCCCTCGATGCTGGAACTGAAAATGATATCCAGGTGACGTTGCAAGGCGCTGCCAAAGAGCGCACCGTGATTGTGATTGCGCATCGCTTGTCCACCATAGCAGACGCTGATCACATACTGGTATTGCACGATGGCCAAGTCTGTGAGTACGGGACCCACAACCAACTGGTGGCCGCGGGCGGGCGCTATTCTATGTTGTGGCAACGGCAAACCGCGGAAAAATCTGCTTAGGCTGCAGACTATCGATGACGATTCTGAGATTTTGTGTTCTCAGAAGCCGCCGCAGGGATTTATGGATCTGACTGTATGTTGAATTTGGCTGGCAACTTTGGCTTTGTCGGATGGCCTATTGGTGGTCACCAAAGGTTTTTAGATGGGTGAATATAAAAATTGTGGTCTTATCACGCTTACGTTCCGGTATCCCAACGCATTTATGCAGCCTTTCGTTCAAAGGCCAGGGGACTTTTGCCCCC
>DDEJ01000004.1:14276-28467 GCA_002336405.1 Rhodobacteraceae bacterium UBA1957 | reverse complement strand
TTGCTGGAAACGCGCACCAGCTCTGGCCATCAGCCGAGAGCGGCAACAGTCAAGAACTCCTGTTATCAAATATAAAAATGTGATTAATCCAGTGAGAACAAGCAGCGTGGCAACAGATCGGCTGCTTAGCACCCGGTCATAGACCTGCAGCATGTACAATGGTCCGGCCAGCATCAGCAGATTGACAAAAATACTGAACCCTGCCGTCGCGCCAACCAGCGGCCTGCACTGACGTTGCGCTTGCTGCAATTCTGTGTGGCCCGGTGTGGTGATTGAGGGGTTCATTGATGAGAGTATTTGTGCCATTTTATGTCTTTTTGATTGTTCTGGGCGCGAGTATCCAGCAATCGGGTTAAAAATTTTGTCATGTTTTTAAAAAGGCAGCTGAAAAAGTCCTGGAGGTGTTGGTTTAGCGTGATAAATCCGTTAAAGAATCCTAAATGGCTCCTAGAATCGACAGAGTGCGCATGTTTAAAAATCTATATCCTGTTTTACTTGCCACTGTGCTGTCTGTCGGGGCAGCCTTTGGACTGTCGGGGTGCGCAGCGCCGTCCAACCCAACGGTCGCATCCTCTGATGATCCGTATGAGGCGCAAAACCGCAAGGTGCATGCATTCAACCGGCAGCTCGATAAAGAAATTGTCCGCCCTGTGAGCAAAACCTATGTGGCTGTGGTGCCGCCAGAGGGGCAAATTGTGGTCAGCAATTTTGCCGATAACTTGGCTTTGCCAAGTTCGATTGTGAACAATCTTTTACAGGGTAACATTCAGGGCGCTGGCCAGAATACACTGCGATTCGTGGTTAACAGTACGTTGGGATTGGCGGGTATGTTTGACCCGTCCAGCGATTTTGGGCTTATAGAAGACAGCTCAGATTTTGGGGAGACTTTGCACGTTTGGAATGCGCCGCAGGGCGCCTACCTAGAACTGCCGGTTCTAGGGCCGTCGAGCCAGCGCGCCGCGGTGGGAACAGTGGTCGATTTCATCACCAATCCGTTGGGAAATATTTCGAATAGCCACTATCGCAAATACAGCCGCACTGCACAGGTTGCCGCCGCACTTGGTAAACGCAGCCAATACGGATCTACGATTGATGCTGTCTTGTACGATAGCGCCGACAGTTATTCGCAATCACGGTTATTTTACTTACAAAACCGGAATTTTACACTGGGCGGAACCGACGAGACCGAGTATGATGACGCATACTTCGACCCATACGAGGATATTTATGCAGAGTAAACTTTCACGTCGTGAAGCTTTGGCTGGTGGCTGCGCTCTGATCTTGGCGCCAGCTGCGGCAAGCCCGCTTTGGGCAATGTCCAAGGCTGAGGCAACGGATCTGGTGGATAAGTTGGTGGCGGATATCAACAAGGTGGTGGCCTCTGGCAAAAGCGACGCCAAGATGTTTGCTGATTTCGAACGAATTTTTGGCACCTATGCGGATGTGAAGACCATTGCTCGGTACGGTTTGGGGGTTGACGGTCGCCGCGCCAGCAAATCCCAAATGCGCGCTTTCACAAAGGGGTTTCAGGGTTATATCGCGCGGAAATACGGCAAACAGTTTAAAGATTTTGTCGGCGGCGAGATAAAGGTCAAAAGCACGCGTAAAGTCAAAAGCTTCTTTGAGGTGAAAGCCACTGCGCATCTGAAAGGGAAGGCGCCAGTTGAAATTGCCTTTCTCGTATCTGATAAATCTGGAAAAGACCTGTTCTTCAATCTCTTTGTTGAGGGGGTCAACATGTTGCTGGCAGAGCGTACTGAAATCGGTGCTATGCTTGACCGGCGTCGCGGCAATCTTGACAAGATGATTGCCGATCTGCTCAAAGCAGGCTAATTCTGTCCAAATAAACCGTTTAGAAACCGTGTTAAAGCCGTCTCGCGCGGTTTAGAAGCCTGTTTTGGGTTAAGCGTCTGTGGCTGGGTGATGGGTGTTCCGCCAACTAACCGTATCTGGTCTTGGCTCTGTGTGGGGCGCAGCATTGGCAGCGGTCTGGCGGGAACACCATCGTAAACCCGTCGCATGGTCTCGCGCCATATTTCTGCGGGCAATCCGCCGCCTGTGACCCCGGACAGGGGGGTGTTATCATCATATCCCATCCAGACGCCGGCAACGTAATCAGCGGTAAACCCGATAAACCATGCGTCGCGAGCCGCCTGAGTGGTTCCGGTTTTGCCTGCCACTTCAACGCCTTCAAGGGCGGCCTGGCGACCGGTGCCATCCTGAACCACCTTGTGCATCATAAAGATCAGCTCACGCGCGACACTCTCGCGGATCACCCTCTCTCCGATACCGCCATCTGCCCCGATGACGGGCTCTTTTGCATTCAAAAGCCGCAGTTCTTTTAACCCAAAGGGTGTTACAGAAGACCCGCCGTTGAGAATGCCGGCATAAGCCCCAACCATTTCCAGCAGGGTTGCCTCTGAGGCACCCAGCGCAAGTGCTGGGCCGGTGGCCAGCGCGCTGGTGATGCCAAAATCATTGGCAATGCGGCGAACATTTTCGCGCCCAACGGCCTCACTGACCCGCACAGCGGGGATGTTTAAGGACCCTGCCAAAGCTTCGGTCAATGTAACTTGGCCCCGAAATTTTTTAGTATAATTCTTCGGTGTCCAAGGTCCTGAGCCGGAAATGTTCAATGTGAGAGGTGTATCGTCCACTATGTCGTTATGACTATAGCCCAGTTCCAACGCGGTGGCATAGACAAATGGCTTGAACGCAGATCCGGTTTGCCGGTTGGCTTGCGTGGCGCGATTGAAAACGCCTGAGACGATATTTTCACGGCCACCAACCATCGCGCGCACTGCGCCGTCGGGAGACATAACCACAATAGCAGCCTGTGCCTTTGAGCCTTTGGTAACGCTTTTGGAAAACACCGCTTGCAGGGCGGTTTCCGCGGCTGTCTGGATTCGCTGGTCGAGGGTGGTTTTGACAATCACATCCTCAGTTGTCTTGCGGGTGAAAAACTCTGGACCGCTCGACATCACCCAATCGGCAAAATAGCCACCAGCGCGTGCTTTGGCGGCGGGCGACAGCCGCGCCGGTTCGTTCAGGGCCTCTTGAGCTTTGGCGCGTGTGAGGTAATTTTGGTCGCGCATCAGCCCAATAATCACGCTGGCCCTGTTCTGAGACCTAACGAGGTTATTGGTTGGCGCATAGCGCGTGGGGGCCACCAGCAAACCGGCCAGCATGGCGCTTTCGGCGGGTGTCACCCGTGCTGCGGGTTTGCCAAAATAGCGTTGACTGGCCGCTTCAAAACCCCGCGCTCCGGCACCAAGAAAGGCCCGGTTAAGATAGATCGTGAGAATTTCATCCTTAGAGTATTTGATCTCCATCGACAGTGCATATACCGCTTCGCGTATTTTGCGCCAAAGCGACCCTGTGCGGCAGTCGGCCTCATAGAGAGCTTCGCTGTCCCATTTGGTTGTATCATAGGGTCGGCCAAGACAGAGCAATTTTGCAACTTGCTGGGTGATGGTCGACCCCCCATGACCCGATAACGGCCCGCGGCCTTCTCGCAAATTGATCCGCACCGCGCTGGCAACGCCACGGGGGCTGATGCCAATATGGCTGTAAAATCGGCGGTCTTCAGTTGCTATCACGGCGTTTCGCAAATGGTGCGAAACGGTTTGCGCTGTGACGCGCCCGCCGTATTGGTCGCCACGCCAAGCAAACACTTTGCTGTATCGGTCTTGCAGCGTCACAGAGCCTCGTGCCCTCCCGTCGAGCAACTGGTCGGCCTCGGGAAGGGTGCGATAATTTAGTAAGACTGCAACGCCAACCAAAAGCGATATGAGGACGGTGATCCGCCAACTGAAAGCCCAAAAAAGGCTTAAAACAAACCTTGGCAACCAAAGTACGATCCGCATCGCCCGCCAAATCCATGAACCCTTATTGTGCGCGCGTGTTTTGGAGCTTTTGCCAACTGTGATTTTGGCAGGTTTTTTTGCGCTGGTTTCAAGGCTTGTTTGCGGGGTCGATTGGGCATAGCGCCGCTCGGCAATGAGCTTTGGTTTTTTGCGCTTTGCGTCACTCATTTTTTTGCCCGTTACGTGCTTTGAAAGGAATTATCATATCGGTGTTTATAGGTGTTGTGGAGAGTAGGAGATACCCCAATGAATTTCAAATACGCCCAATAAATAGACGCAATACTATATACGATTAAATTATAATCATTATTGCCGGAATTACGCGTAATCGCCCCCCGTAAGCTTCACACACTCCGCATTCTGCCACCCTATTATGACGACTTACCGACGATCAATCCACTAAAAGAAAGGAACAGATGTGAAACTGATCATAGCAACGATCAAACCGTTCAAGCTTGATGAAGTACGTGAGGCGCTCACCGATATGGGCGTACGCGGTATGATGGTTACAGAAATTAAAGGGTTTGGGGCCCAATCGGGGCATACAGAAACCTATCGTGGCGCCGAATATGTCGTGAATTTTGTTCCCAAGATAAAACTTGAACTGGTTGTCGATGCGGCAATGGCAGATCAGGTTGTTGAAAAAATTACCACCACTGCGCGCACTGGCAAGATTGGTGATGGAAAAATATTCGTCTTAGACGCGGAACAGGTTGTTCGCGTGCGCACCGGTGAAACCGGCACCGACGCAATTTGATGATGTGCAGTAGCAAAGGAAATATGAGATGAAATTACAAAAAATACTAGCTTTGGCGGCTACGATGATTGCTCTGCCGGCGGTTGGCTTTGCCCAGGAGGCCCCAAAAGTGGTGCCAACTGATATGATTTGGATTATGAACACATTGTTATTCTTGATTGGTGGATTTTTGGTGTTCTTTATGGCGGCCGGCTTTGCGATGCTTGAGGCAGGTCTGGTACGCTCGAAAAATGTCACGATGCAACTGACCAAAAATATGGGTTTGTTCAGCATTGCGTGTTTTGCCTATTACGTGATGGGTTATAATTTGATGTATCCGCTGGGCACATGGGGCATTGAAAACGTGCTTTCGGGCGTCTGGGGTGTCGCCGTGATGGAAGCCGTTGGGGTCTCTGCTGATGGGGTTGACGATTATGCCTATGCTGCAACCGCGTCGGATTATTTCTTTCAGCTGATGTTCTGCGCAGCGACGGCGTCCATTGTGTCGGGTGCTTTGGCCGAACGGATTAAGCTGTGGCCGTTCTTGATCTTTACGGCGCTGTTGACTGGCGCGATTTATCCGTTGCAAGCCTCTTGGAAATGGGGTGGTGGATTTCTGGATGCGGCTGGTTTCCTCGATTTTGCAGGCTCGACTGTTGTGCATTCAGTCGGTGGCTGGGCGGCCTTGGCTGGTGCGATGATCCTTGGTCCACGCCTGGGCAAATACAAAGATGGCGGCGTTGTGCCAATGCTGGGCTCCAATCTGCCACTGGCCACTTTAGGAACATTTATCCTATGGCTTGGTTGGTTTGGCTTTAATGGCGGATCGCAACTGGCGATGGGCGCAATTGGCGATATTGCCGATGTGTCACGGATTTTTGTCAACACCAATATGGCGGCTGCTGCTGGCGCTTTTGTCGCGATGGTTGCGACCCAGCTGAGCTATGGCAAGGTTGATCTGACTATGGTGCTGAACGGTGCTTTGGCCGGTTTGGTGTCGATCACTGCCGAGCCGCTGACCCCAACAATGGGCTGGACCTGTTTGATCGGCGGTGTCGGCGGTGTGATTGTCGTCTACGGTGTGCCGCTGCTTGATAAGTTTAAAATTGACGACGTGGTTGGTGCGATTCCGGTGCATTTGTTTGCCGGTATCTGGGGCACATTGGCGGTTGTATTGACCAACCCTGACGCTGCGCTTGGCACACAGCTTTATGGCATTGTGGTTGTTGGGGTATTTACCTTTGCAGTCTCTGGCATCGCTTGGGTCATTTTGAACGCAACCCTTGGCATCCGTGTCAGTGAAGAGGATGAAATCACTGGCCTTGATACTGCAGAACTTGGAATGGAGGCCTATCCAGATTTTGTAAGATAAAACGGATGATTTTAACATAGAAATCTCCCGGGCGTTGACTCGGGAGATTTTTTTCGTGGTTAGGTCTGTAAAAGACGCTGTCTGCCTCTACGATTGACCGCATTAGCCCCAAATAATAAGATTTACTTTTAAATTTATGGATATTCTAAATATGCTTAGAATTTTACACTTCGCATTCAGCTGCTGGCTGTCTTTGACAAACCTTTACCGCCGCACCCCCCCCTGTGTCAGTCACCGTTAGAGGCGCAAACTCAACGCAGAAGCACCAAAGGCTCTGCGTCGGTTTTGTTTCTGTGTGATGGAGCCGTGGTTCATGAACACTCGGATTTCAGGGCCCCAGCTTATAGTCCGGATCACAAGTTTATTTTGATGTATCAAGTGGGCGCTACAGTGGCTTTATTGCTTGGCGCCATAATTCCAAGGGGTTTTTCCTCTATTGCCGGATTTGTGAGGGGCCGACTCGCAGGATGTGCGAAAAATTCATCTCAAAACACATCGTCGCAAAAAGCGAGACGCTGGCAAGCATCGCTGAGGGTTATCTGGGACCAGATGGGGCCCAGCAGGTCGGTACGATCGTCAACGCCAATCCTTGGCTCAAGGATACCGATCAGTCTGGTGCCAGCGGTAACGGATAGTATTCAGGGCGCCGTGTGATCAAGGGGTGGGACCGTAACCAAAGTGATGTGCCGGCAAATGCGGTTCTGAATATATCCGATGTGCTGTTGAAAGACTGCTTGCTGGGGTGCGGTCTTGCGGCAGCTGCGGCGCGTGAAAATATCGGCGGGGTGTTGGCAAAGCCAAAAGTCAGGACACAACAGCGGCTTTCCACTTTGACCAAGGGGTTGGATTTTCATACAAACAGGCACTTAACCTTTGTGGAAAGGCGGTCTCACAGCGCTGCTGCACACCTCATGATAGGATCAAATTGATCGCTGATCTGGGATTGAACAGATGGGCCTGTGCCTTTGTAACCCAAACTGACGCAGTCTGTATCGGTCGATCAGTCTTGTTGGTTGCGTCCCAGCCATATTTGGGGGGCACAACCTTTAAGCCGCAGAAATTCGCGGTTAAAATTTGATTTGGTCTGAAATCCGCTGTCGAACATTGCGCCGGTAACGCTGTGACCTTGCTTCAGCAGCCCGCAGGCATGCGCAATCCGGTGGCGATTGACAAACCGCGAGACGTTTTCACCGCATAGTTGATTGATTGCCTTTGACAGCTCTTTGACCGGCACCTGCAGGCGTCGGGCAAGGCGGCTTAAGGTCAGATCCGGGTCCAGAAACAGCGGGTCATTTTTTAACAGAGTCTGCAACCGCGCGACCAGTTCTGTGGCGGCCTCGGAGGGTTGGATTGGCGCGTCAAGTGTGGTTTCTTTTGCGTCGTTTGCCAGATGCAAATGTGGCGACAGCCCCAGCGCCCCAAGCGCCAGCAATGTAAGCGAGGATAATGCACTGACGATCATTGGTTGCCAGGTGCCGTGACCGCTGGCATGGGCCAGATTGATCACAATCTCGCCAAGGCTCGACACCAGCAGTGCTGTGGCGATAAACTGCCAAAGTCTCAGGGGAATATTATCGCTATCGAGCCGGGTAAATATCAGACTGTCGCCGCCTTGATGTAGGCTGTGCAACAAAGCGGTGCCATAGATCAGGAAAATCGCAGGTATCGCCGTGTCTAGCGCCTGCGCAAACAGCAGCACGCAAAACACCACAAATCCAACTGGCAGTACATGCCACAGATCGCGGTGCCAAATCAGACGCCGCCGGGTGCTGGACACAAACGCCAGATAGGACAGCGACGGCAGCATCGCGGCCGTAACCGGTTGCACTGGTCGCAGCCAGCTTAGGTGATAAAACTGGTGCAGGGCGATCAGGATCGATTGCGCGCTGCAGGCGGCCAGCAAGATCAGTAACATTGGATGTGTCCGTCCCCCCAACCACGCCCGCAGCAGGAAAAATAGCAACACAAGACCGGTGATAAGGGGGATTGGTAAAGCTGGCAAAATAGCCTCCGGATAAAATTGGGTCTCAATACTGACAGATTAGACCTCGAACGGGTTTGGCGCGACCTAAAACCGGTTCGAGGACGCGCAAAACCGCATGTCATGGCTTTGTCAGGCGTATTGAAACTCTGAAAAAGGAAATGTGATATGTTGAAATTTTTGAAATATAGCCTTGTGGTATCGCTGTTGGTTGGGCCGGTCCATGTTGGAGCGGCTTTGGCGCAAGTTGATTTGCCCGGGTTTGATCGGTTGGCGGTGTCTGCCGCCCACCGGCCCGGGCTTGTAGCGGGATCAATCTGGTACCCTGCGGACCAAGCCACTTATAAAACCCAAGTGGGTCGCAATGCGGTTTTTACCGGCGCACCTGCTTACTTGGCCCCCGGGATTGCTAAGGGTCGCCATCCGTTGATTGTGCTGTCACATGGGTCGGGTGGTAATATAGACGGACTGGGCTGGCTTGCAGGGGCACTGGCACAAAACGGCGCAATGGTGCTGGGGGTTAATCATCCTGGCAGCACCGGTGGCGACAGCTCACCGCGCCGCAGCATTCGCATGTGGGAACGGGCGTGGGACGTCAGTGCCGCGCTTGATACAGTGCTGGCTGAGCCAAATTTTGCCCCGCATATTGACCCGGAACGGATTTACAGTATCGGTTTTTCCATGGGCGGTGCGACGGTGTTGCAACTGGCTGGGTTGCGTGGGGATATCGGGGCTTTCAAAGCCCATTGTACTGGGACGGGTGAGCGTCACTTGGGGTGCACGTATTTTGCAGCGGGTGGGGTGAAGTATGATAACCTTCGGGCAGAAGACTTTAATCAGGATCTGCGCGAGCCGCGGATCAGCCGCACTGTCGGTGTGGATCCGGGTCTTGCCATGGCATATACTGATGCGAGCATTGCCGCGCTGGACCACCCGATGTTGCTGATCGCACTGGGCCATAAGGGCCCTGATGAGATTGGCATTGATGCCGGTCCGAATGGCAGCAACCTGTCGGGCCGTCTCCAGGACACACAGTTTCACGAGCTGACCCCGGCCTCGCATTTCAGTTTTTTGGGGATGTGCACAAAGGATGCGGTGGAAATTCTCAAAGCTGAGGGTGAGGACCGGCTTTGTCATCCTGAAGATACCGCGATACGGGCGTCGGTGCATCAAAAGGTTATCGCTTTGATTTCTGAATTTTTACGCCTGAACTCATGTTTTAAATCCCTTGAAATTCGATCCAAACTTTGTGTTCGGGGCCAGGCAGGTCCCAAACATTTTTGAGTCCACCCACCGGATCTTAACCGTGGCAGAATAGCGCCAATCATGCTAGGTTTTGTGCCATGACAACCGATGTAACCGATATACGCCAAAATCCCCCTGTTATTCGACAGTTGGACGAGGGCGCCATCAACCGGATTGCTGCTGGTGAGGTGGTCGAGAGACCGGCCTCTGCGGTGAAAGAGCTGGTGGAAAATGCTATCGATGCCGGTGCGCGTCGGATAGCCATTGAAATTGCTGATGGTGGCAAACGTCTGATCCGGGTCAGTGATGACGGCTGCGGTATGTCCTCAGATCAGCTACCGCTGGCCCTGCAGCGCCACGCGACCTCAAAAATTGATGGCTCAGATTTGTTGAATATCCAAAGCTTCGGCTTTCGCGGTGAGGCGCTGCCATCGCTTGGTGCGGTGGGGCGGCTCAGTATCGTATCACGGGTGGACGGGCAGGCTGCGGCGCAGATCACCGTAAATGCGGGCGAGATCGCAGCGGTGCGCCCGGCGGCGCTGAACGCAGGTACCGTGGTGGAATTGCGCGATTTGTTTTACGCCACTCCGGCACGTTTGAAATTTATGCGCACGGATCGCGCTGAGGCGCAGGCCATCAGCGATGTGGTCAAGCGTCTGGCGATGGCCGAGCCGTTTACTGGCTTTACACTGACCGATATGTCGGGTGGCGACGGTGGGCGTGTCATATTTCGTGCCGATGCGGAAACTGGCGACATGTTTGACGCGCTGCATGGCCGTCTGGCGCGGGTGTTGGGCAGTGAGTTTGCTGAAAATGCGTTGCGCATTGATGCCGAACGTGAGGGGCTGCATATGACGGGATATGCCGCATTGCCCACCTATTCGCGCGGCTCGGCGGTTCAGCAATATTTCTTTGTCAACGGACGGCCTGTACGTGACAAGTTGCTGATCGGTGCGCTGCGGGGGGCGTATTCCGATTTTCTGTCACGCGACCGGCATCCGGCAGTGGCCTTGTTTCTGGATTGCGATCCGCATCAGGTGGATGTCAACGTACATCCGGCAAAATCCGAGGTGCGGTTTCGCGATGGGGGCTTGGCGCGCGGGTTAATCGTGTCGGGTCTGCGCCATGCTTTGGCTGAGGCCGGTCATCGCGCTTCGACCACGGTTGCGGGTGCAACCTTGGGGGCCATGCGCCCCGAACGCCCCGGAGGTGCCCCAGTGTATCAGATGCAGCGCCCGTCGGCCAAGGCACGAGGGGCCGCCTATCAAGCGCAGGCGCCGGGGTTTGCTGAAATGGCTCCGGGCAGTGCACACACGACACCGGGTT
Organism: Rhodobacteraceae bacterium UBA1957; assembly: GCA_002336405.1. Lineage (GTDB taxonomy): Bacteria > Pseudomonadota > Alphaproteobacteria > Rhodobacterales > Rhodobacteraceae > CPC320. Next base: position 17,941 of record DDEJ01000004.1, on the reverse strand, counting down.
TTGCCGAAACCGCAGCGGTCTATGCCCGCGTTGAGGCGCTGGATGATACCGGCTCTGAAGAAAGTGCCGTCCCACAGGCCGGTTCTGTGCCAGATACTGCACCAAACGATCCCCCTGCGGTGCAAGAAACCTTTCCCCTGGGCGCCGCCCGTGGTCAGCTGCACGAGAATTATATCATTGCGCAAACTGCAGATGGGATCGTGATCGTGGATCAGCACGCAGCGCATGAGCGGTTGGTCTATGAAAAACTCAAAACCCAGATGGCCGCGCATGGCGTGGCCGCCCAAGCACTGTTGATTCCCGAAATTGTTGATTTGTCCGAAGAGGACGCAGCGCAGCTTTTGGCGGTGGCCGATGATTTGCGGCGCCTCGGTCTAAGCCTTGAGCCGTTTGGCGGTGGGGCAGTGGCGGTGCGTGAAACACCCGCCATTCTGGGTGCGGTGAACGCCGAGGCGCTGGTGCGCGACATTCTTGACGAGCTGACCGATTTGGAACGCTCATCTTCCCTACAAGATCGCATTGAGGCCATCCTAAGCCGCGTGGCTTGTCACGGTTCAATCCGGTCGGGGCGGCGGATGCGCGGCGAAGAGATGAATGCATTGCTGCGTGAAATGGAGACAACGCCGCATTCAGGTCAGTGTAATCACGGGCGACCCACTTATGTAGAATTAAAACTGTCTGATATTGAACGGCTGTTTGGGCGCACATAAGTATGGATGAAATTGCCATATTGAATTTTTCTGATCCGTTGGTGCTGATTGTGCTGGGCGGGACTGGTTTTTTGTTTTTGCTGTTATTAATGGCGGTGCGGGCCAGTATGCGAACGGCTAAACTTGCTGAGCCGCTGGCGCATCAAATGGGCGCATTGGGCCAGCGTGTGCAAGCATTGGGCGAGGGGCAGGAGCGGCTTGCGGGCGGGTTGCATCACGTCTCAGAGGCGCAGGCGCAGGCGCAGACCAGTATGTTACAGTTGATGGAACAGCGACTGGCGCTGGTCCAACAGCAGATGAATGAAAACCTGCATGGCTCGGCGCGGCGCACCGCACAATCGTTGGGGGATCTGCAGCAACGTCTGTCGGTCATTGATAAGGCACAAGACAATATCACCAAACTCAGCAGTGACGTGCTGAGTTTACAAGATATTTTGTCCAACAAACAGACGCGTGGCGCTTATGGTGAGATCCAGCTCAACGATATCGTCACCAAGGCCCTGCCCAGTGACAGCTATACTTTGCAGGCCACTTTGTCTAACGGCAACCGGCCTGATTGCCTGATCCATCTGCCTAACCCACCGGGTCACATCGTGATTGACAGCAAGTTCCCGCTGGAATCCTATGAGGCCCTGCGCAATGCTAAAACCGACCGGGATTTGAACGAGGCTGCCAAATTTCTGCGCGCTTCGATCAAGAAACACATCAAGGACATCTCAAGTAAATATATCATTGAAGGGGAGACTGCTGATGGGGCGCTGATGTTTCTGCCCTCTGAGGCTGTCTATGCCGAGTTGCACGCAAACTTTCCCGAACTGGTGCGCGAAGGCTTTGCCGCCCGGGTTTGGATTGTGTCTCCGACAACGTGTATGGCGACCCTTAATACCATGCGGGCGATTCTAAAAGATGCGCGAATGCGCGAGCAGGCAGGTGCAATTCGGCGTGAACTGGGCCTGTTGTTTCAAGATGTAGAGCGTTTGGGTACCCGCGTTGAGAATCTGGATAGGCACTTTGGTCAGGCGGTCAAAGATCTGTCAGAGATTAAAATCAGTTCTGATAAAGCTGGGCGTCGGGCGCGACGGTTGGACAATTTTGATTTTGAAGAGCTCAGCACTGAAACCCCAAGCGCGGCTCAAGATGTGGTGCCTGACGCGACCCAACCAATTCAATCCCGTCTGCCCAGACGGGGTTGAATTGGTGTCAAATCCTCAACAGTGGCTGCAACAAGCGCGGCAGAACCCCAGAAAATTTTAACGGGGCGTCTGTGACTGCAAGACAGATACAATCCGAATGAACATCCGCAACGGGGGTGTGGTGCAGGTCTTCACCGGCAATTTCTACATCTCCACGTTTGAAATGATCCGTTTGATCGGAATACGCCCCACGCAAAACCAGTGTAAATTCGGTCCCGTGGTGACCATGATCAGGTACAGCAACGCCAGCCGGAATATACAGCAGTCGCGCAGTGGCCTCGGCAGATGTTTTTAAAATTGCCTGTTTGACCCCCATGCCCACAGATTTCCATTTCACATCGTCAAGATTGTCCCCAACATATGCCACCAGCGGAAAAGGTGTTTCGGTCGGGCGCGACGGCGGTGGGGTCCGCTCCATCGGTGTGTCTGCTTTGATCAGCGCCATGGTGGCCTGCAAATCTGGCGCTGCTTCCCCGTCCAAGGTCTCGTCTTCCAGCAGCGCGCCACCAAGGGCATCAAAACTGCTCATTGTGGCACGGCATTCATCGCACATCGAAATATGCGTGGCTACGACCAGGTTGAAGGCTTCGGAGAGCTGTCCGGCAGAATAGGCCATGAGAATTTTATCGGTCAGGTGATGTTTTATCATTTGGTTCTGCTTCATGTCATTGCGTGGCGCAGGCGCTCGAGCGCCAGACGAATTCGGGACTTGATCGTGCCGAGTGGCAGACCGGTTTCTATGGCAATTTCGCTGTGCGATAACTCTCCAAAATAGGCCTTCTCAATAAGCAGCCTTTGTTTGCTTGGCAGCGCTGTGAGTGCGGCGCCGAGCTTTTTTGTTTCTTGGGTCATTGCAAGCACATCAGCTTGATCGGGTTCTTCCTGTGGGCCCCAGACAAGATCTTCTGGTTCTGGCCGCCTCTGTTTGCGAAGCGCGTCGATTTTACGATTTCGTGTGATTGTAAAAATCCACGTCGCGACGCTGGCGCGTGTTGGATCAAACAGATGTGCTTTGTTCCACACCGTGGCCAACGCCTCTTGGGTACACTCTTCGGCCAGAGTGGGTTCAGTACCGGACTTAAGCAAAAAAGCCTTTACCCGCGGAGCAAAATGGCGGAACAATTCCGCAAAAGCGGCCTCGTCCTGATTGTCGCGGATCAGGCACATGTGAGCTGTCCAGTCTGCTACCGAGGGCAGAGTGACGGACATTACTTGTTTGGCTTTCTTACAGATTTCATAACTCGCACCATTGTTCTGGCTTCCCGGATACCGGCGTGTCAATTCACTGTGACTCGAAGAGGGCTCAATATACAACATGTCAAATGTACGCAGTTGTGTCGGGGTTGGATCAAAATATATTTTCTTTTTGTTAAATAACTCATCCAAATCCGATTTGGAAACGTATCCAATACTAAAACCGCACAGGGTCAAGCCGCCAAATGAATGTGATGCAAAAAGCTAAACGAAAAAGAATTGCAGTCATCGGTGGCGGTATTTCGGGTATGGGTGCGGCACAGTTGCTGGGCGATACACACAGCGTGACCTTAATCGAAGCCGCGCCACGGCTTGGTGGACACGCCCGTACAGTGGTGGCAGGCAAAACCGGAGACCAGCCGGTCGATACTGGGTTTATCGTATTTAACTATGCCAACTATCCACATCTTGTGCAGATGTTTGAGACACTGAACGTGCCTGTGGTCAAAAGTAATATGAGCTTTGGCGCGTCGCTCAACGGCGGTAAGATCGAATATGGTACAACGGG
>DDEJ01000004.1:7084-13871 GCA_002336405.1 Rhodobacteraceae bacterium UBA1957 | reverse complement strand
ACATTTTTCGGTTCAATGCCAATGCTCTGCGCTTGGCATCTGATCCCTCGCTGACGATTGGCGAGTTTTTACAGCTGCTTGGTACCGGATCATGGTTTCGAGATTATTATCTGCTGCCAATGTCCGGGGCTATCTGGTCAACCCCGTTAGGCCAGATAATGGATTTTCCGGCTCAAGCACTGGTACAGTTCTTTGAAAACCACGCGCTGTTAAGTCATACCGGCCAACATCAATGGTATACAGTCAAGGGAGGCTCGCGGGAATACGTCACCCGGTTGCAGGCGGCGATGCTGAAACAGGGCACACAAGTCCGGTTGTTCACTCCGGTCCGGGCGGTCCGGCGCTCTGCGTGGGGCATCGAGTTACGGGTCCATGGTGGTGATTGGGAAGCGTTTGACGAGGTGGTTTTTGCCACGCATTCTGATGACACCCTGCGCATGTTGGTCGATCCCAACCCACATGAAAGCGCCATGCTGGGCGCTGTTTCGTATCAGCCAAACGATATAATCTTGCATGCAGACGCATCTGTAATGCCTAAACGCCGCGCCTGTTGGTCGTCTTGGGTTTACACTGAGGATGCGAATAAACGATCAGACCGCATTGATCTGACCTATTGGATGAACTCGCTGCAGCCGATCCCGCAGGATGATCCGCATTTTGTGACCCTTAACACCACGCGACAGATTAAACAGGAACTGATTTACGATCAGGTCACTCTGCGTCATCCGGTGTTTGATTTGGCTGCGTTAAAGGCCCAGAAAACAGTTCCCCAGATCAACGGGAAAAATGCCACATGGTTCTGTGGGGCCTGGACGAAAAACGGCTTTCACGAAGATGGGTTGTCCAGCGCGGTAGATGTGGCTCAGATGCTGAATGCGGCGGTCGCCCATTCCGTTGAGACGGTATGACACCGGTCGAGCATCTCCAAGGCCATACCTGGCATGGTCGCAAGGGCGCTATTAAGAATGCGTTCCAATATTCGATTGATTATGCGTTGATCAATCTGTCGGCGTCGGTTAGCGGGCCAATTTTGTTTTCGCACAATAGCCCGAACCTGATGTCATTGCGCGATCGCGATCATGGCGGTGCGCCCCGGGCTGGGCGCGGTCTCCTCTGGGCACAGCAGGTGCTGCAGAGCCATAATCTGGGTCTGGAGGGCGATATCTTTCTATTGGCGCAGCCCCGGGTCTTGGGACATGTGTTTAACCCGGTCAGTTTCTGGCTGTGCCATGATAAATCCGCACAGCTTTGCGCGGTGATTGCCGAGGTTTCCAATACCTTTGGTGATCGACATTCGTATCTATGCTGCCATCCAGATCTGCGCCCGATCACGGCCCAAGAAACGATAAACGCTGAAAAGATTTTTCATGTTTCGCCGTTTCAACCTCTCACAGGCGCGTATACGTTTCGGTTCGATATTACCGCAGAAGCGATAGATATTAAGATCGATTATACAACGCCTTCGGGGGGGGTCATCGCCACCCTGAGAGCGGCACGCGAGCCGATGACCAACCGCTCTATCCTCGGCGCGCTGCGGCGGCGGCCGTTCGGTTCGCGGCGGGTGCTGGCTTTGATCCACTGGCAGGCGTTAAAGCTTTGGTGGAAAGGAGCGCGGTTCCACGTCCGCCCCGAGCCGCCAAACACTGAGGTATCCCAATGACCACCGTTGTCTCTGAGCGTTTGTGGGCCTATGCGCTGTTTGCCGGTGCGCTGTCGTCTGCTGGTGTTCCATTGTATCTCTATGCGCCCAAATTTTATTTTGACAATTACGGCGTTGGTCTGGCGACACTGGGCGTGGCTTTGTTTTGTTTGCGTTTGCTGGATGTGGTGCAAGATCCACTCTTGGGACGCCTGTCGACGGTTTTTTCGAGCCGGCGTCCTGGCGTGCTCTGCGTGGCAGCGTTTGTGTTATCTTCGGCTATGATCGGCCTGTTCGCCGTTGAGCCACCTGTTGCGCCGCTATTGTGGTTTGTGTTGATGCTAACGCTGGTGTTTTCAACCTTCAGTTTCCTGACCATCAACTTTTATGCCCAAGGCGTCGCAAAAGCCAAACGGCTGGGTCCGGCGGGACATCTGCGTTTGGCGCGGTGGCGTGAAACCGGCGGTTTGATTGGGATCTGCGTGGCCTCGGCTTCGCCGGCTGTGTTTGCCGCTGTTTCCTCGGTACCGTTTGCGATGTTCGCCGGGGTGTTTGCCGCAATGACATGTATGGCTGCACTGGCAATGGCGGGTGAGTGGGATCGTGACATGATCCGGCAACCCCAGGCCTTTGCCCATGTGTTGCGCGATCGCACTGCCCGCCAAATCTTGTTGATCGGTCTGGTTAATGCTGCACCAGTTGCGGTGACCTCGACCCTGTTTTTGTTTTACGTTGAAAGCCGCTTGACCGCACCTGATGCGGCGGGACCACTGTTGTTGTTGTTTTTCATGTCGGCAGCACTGGCGGCGCCGTTGTGGACATTTTTGGCAGAGCGGTTTGGTCTAAAACGCGTATTGCGTGCGGCCATGGGATTGGCAATTTTTTCGCTGTTTTGGGTTTTATTCCTGAACAGCGGAGACGTGATTGCGTTTGGGGTGATCTGTGTATTGTCGGGGGCCGCAGTGGGCGCTGATATGACGTTGATCCCTGCGGTGTTTGCGCAGCGGATTGCGCACATCGGAGCCAGCACCACAGACGGTTTTGGTCTGTGGTCGTTTGTGTCAAAATTCAGCCTAGCGGTTGCCGCTGTTATTTTATTACCAAGTCTGGAATTTGCCGGTTTCCGGTCTGGACAAGAAAACTCAGCCGTTGCATTGGGCGTGCTGACATGGACCTATGCGCTTGTGCCCTGCGCGCTGAAACTGCTGGCGATAGCGGTGCTGCAGCGCACAGATTTACGCGAAAGTTAAGGAGTGACGATGCTGTTTGCCTTCCTGCTCGGGGCTGCTGTTGTGGCGGTTTTTATATTCATTTTGGGCCGTTTTTTCGGGTTTAAAGCCCAGCGTGCGGGTGATTATGCGCACAGTCCAATGCAGTTTGACCTGCGCCGTCATCTCAACGGGCCGATCGATTGCGAGGGAATCATTTACGGCCCAACCGGACGGGTGTCCTCACGTTTTGTTGGAAGGTTTCATGCCAGTTGGCAGGGTAATAGCGGCCGGATGACCGAGCGGTTTGAATACGACAGCGGCACAGTGCAAGAGCGCGAGTGGTACCTAACACTGTCTGAGGACGGCGCAATCAAGGCCGATGCTGCAGACCTAGTCGGTAGTGGCAGCGGCCGCCAGTTGGGGTCTGCAGTCCATTTGAACTATAAAATCCGGTTACCTGATGCAGCCGGAGGCCATGTTCTGAGCACCACTGATTGGATGTATCTTGGCCCTAACGGCGTGATTGTGAACCGCAGCCAGTTTCGTAAATTCGGCCTCAAGGTTGGCGAGCTGGTAGCGACAATGCGGCCAGCCTCCGCCGCATGAGGTCGCTGTCGGGAAAACGCTATTGGCTTGTGGGTGCCAGCGAAGGTCTGGGGGCGGCTTTAGCCCAGCGCATGAGCGCGGCGGGCGCGTATGTTATATTGTCGGCCCGCAGCGAGGCGCGGCTAAAGGCGGTTGCGTCTGAGCTGTCTGGCCCGTGCAGGTGCGAACCGGTCGATGTGACTGACATCGGCAGCGTCCGAGCGGCGGCCAAAAGGATCGGGCCAGTTGATGGTGTGGTCTATTTGGCGGCAGCTTACTGGCCTATGCCTGCCACCGATTGGCAGGCAGATCATGCCACAACAATGGCTGATGTAAATTTTACTGGTGCGCTGCGGGTGTTGGGCACAGTGGTGCCGGACATGGTGGCGCGGGATGCCGGACACATTGTGATCACCGGCTCGCTGGGGGGGTTTCGCGGCCTGCCCGGAGCCATTGGCTATGCTGCGTCAAAGGCCGGGGTGATGTCGCTGGCCGAATCCATGCATTACGATCTGCGCAAGACGGGTGTTGACGTTCAACTGGTCAATGCGGGCTATATCCGCACCCGCCTGTCGGATAAAAACACTATTCCGATGCCCTTTATCATGGAACCTGATCAGGCGGCAGAGCGGATGCTGGCGCACATGCAGAGCGCGCGGTTCAGCGTCAGCTTTCCCACGGCGTTCAGTTTGCTGTTTCGGATCAGTCGGGTAATGCCTGACTGGTTGTATTTTCGGCTGTTCGCCTAAGCCCAGATCGGGTCTGCGCCGAGATTGTGACGGTCTAGCTGTGGTCGACGATGGTGAGATGCTGGGCCAAACTGTCAACCCGCTTGAGCCATGTATTGACCAAAGACGGGTCGTTTGGTGCGGCCGAGACGCCGGCTGGTATCTGCCCGTCAAGCACAGCTTGCACCGCCAATGAAACTGGCACTGACACCAGGCGCGCCATCGCGGTTCCATTTTCGTCTCCCCAGGCGTCCATCACATAGGTTTTGTGCCAAACCACCGCTCCGTCTCGTTCGGCTTGCAGGCTGACGCAGAGCACCACGCGATCGGGATCATTGGGCCCGTAAGCGTGTTTGGTCCAGAACTCCTGTGACATTTCTGTCATGCGCTGGTCGCCCTCAGGGCCTTTCAGGGTTTCGATCTCACGAAACACATCCGTCCACGCCTCGGCCCAGCCGTTAAGACGCAGACTGCCACGCACAAAATCTTTGACCCGCCAGTCGGGGTCAAATTTGTACTGTTCCATAAAGGGCAGCGAATCGCGATTGGGATAGACTTCAAACGTTTCGGGGGCCGGCAGTGGCGCGTCATAACTGCTGAGGGCGTTCCACGGCCGATCGCCAGTAAATTCTTTGAAATTACGCAGCGAACGCGAGGGCGAGGCCAGCGCTTTGAGCACCCCAAAGGGCGACCAACTGAACTTGTATCGAAACGGGTTAGGGATTTTTGGAATGCCGCCGCAATAGGAAATGAACGACAGATCATTGGCCGTATTACAGGCAGCGCTGGCGCGGTAATTCTCCACCAGATAATGCGCCATCAAGTGATCTATGCCCGGATCCAGTCCGACCTCGTTGACCAGTGCCAAACCGGCAGATTTTGCCTGTGTATCCAATGCCCGCATTTCGGGCGAAATATAAGACGAGCTGACAAAATGCGCACCTTTGGTCAAGGCCATTTTGGCCAGAGGTACATGCCAATCCCCAGGCAACATCGATACGATCACATCCCCGGGTTGCAATGCGGCCTCGATCATGGCCGGCTCAAAGCGCTTGATGTCTTGGGTCAGGTCGCCAACGGCGTCCTGTGCTTTTTCAACCGTCCGGTTCCAGACTGTGACCGGCTTGCCAGTTTGGATCAGTTCGCGCAAACCGGGGATGGCCGAAAGGCCAGTACCGCACCAGTGAATTGTCATGAAAGTCCCCTTTGTTGATGTCGTCTGTTGTCTTGTGTCTATTAGCGCTTCAATCGCAAGACTAAAACGGTGAGATGTTGACGGCTTTTAGGTGTCAGAGCGTTTGCAGGTGGCTGTGGAAAGTCTGTTTGGCCCGAGCCCACACGCCTTGTTCTATCTGTGTGAGCTGGCTTAGCACCGGCAGCAGCTGCGCGGCGTAATCCTCGGCGCTTTCCGCCGGCAGCAGCGAGGGTAGATTGTCGATGGCCATCACATCCAAAAGTGGTGCGCCAGATACGCGGGTGGCCGGGCTGTCCCATGTTGTGGTCCGGTTGTAGATCGGTATCGGATTATAGTCGCTGTCTGGATCACAGGCGATATCGCCGATCACCCTGAGCTGGCGGGGTGCCGAAAGGGCAGTTCTCGGCACAAATACCGGTGTTTTTGGCCGCGCCAGAATACAATTCAGGAAAATCTCATGGGTCAGAATTTCATCAAAAGGCCCCCCATGGGCTGTCTCAGCCAAGTCCCATTTGGTCACGGCGATGCCCATGTCGGCGCATAAATCAGCGGCGCCGGTCCCCACCCGGCCCAAGGCTCCGATGACAATGGCGCGCGGCGTGGCACCCGACCCCCGCTCCAGCCCTTGCTGCAAATCCGCAAGCAGAGCGCTTTTATTCTTGTAGGCCGAAATTGCCTCGCAGAGCCCACCGTTTTGTTGTGCCGCCCAGCATTTAAGACTGACTGCCGCGCCGGCATAGCCGGCCCAATACCCAAAGGCCGCCAACCTGCGGCCGGTGTCATCCACCAGATATTCCAGATCATACAGTGTACCGCCACCGGCCTGAAAACGCCGCAGCAGCGTCTGTCCACCATACTGTCCCTTGAACGCATGGCCGAACATAATATGGCGGTGGCGCAGGGGTGTGCCGTCTTCGGGAAGTTCTTTAAGGCCAAAGATCACCGCGTCATCCGGGGCGTCTGGCCAAGCGTTTTCAGGCGCGATGCTGCATCCGACAGCGTTGTATCCTTCAAGGTCAATCGCGCGCTGGGCGCTTTCTTCGACGGTGACTTGAAAGCCCGCTTGTCTCAGGGTTTTTGCCCCGTCCGGGGTCAACCCGACCCGTGCTTCGTTTGGCCGCTGTTCGGCCCGTACCCAGAGATGTGTCATAATGTGCTCATATTGTTTGCGGAGACAAGTCTAGCGGGCATTGCGCCATTTTTAAAGATAGGTTTTTGCATCAGCGCGGTCGGAATGATCGAGATGCGGCACAGCGTTGAACTGGGTCAGTGTCAGGTTGGGTCCCAGTGGTTGCCATAGATGGACTGAGGCGTTCATGATCGACAGACAAGCCCGCGACATATGGGTCAGGTCCAGCCCCATGGTCAACCGCATCATCATGCCGATGACCCCGCCTGAGGTGACCACGAGCGCCGGACATTCTGTGGC
>DDEJ01000004.1:0-6701 GCA_002336405.1 Rhodobacteraceae bacterium UBA1957 | reverse complement strand
GGCGGATGGGCGATGTCATTGTTGGCCCATGCGGTGAACAGCATTGGCAAATGTTCGCAGAACCCGTCGCGGTCTTTGGGCACGGCAATGCCTTGTTGCTCATAGAGCATTTGCGCGAGGGTGAAATATTCCAATTCATTGAGACGCGGGTCTTGGATAAAGCCACTTTCGCGTGTCGGGACGATGCCGCGAGCGGTCTCAATATGACGCCGCAGAGTGCCGCAGTAAACCCGGTCAAAATCGACATTTGTTGCAGTAAAATGTGCCCCCAACCAGCGGGCCTGTTGGTGGCCCAGCGCGCTGAGCTGATCATAGCTGTCTTCGTCCCGGGCGTCGGAATTGGCCTGCCCGTGGCGCACGAGGGTAAGTTGAAACATGCTTGTTCTTTCTGTTAGAGCAGTCGACGCTAATTGGGAATAGGCGTAGAGAAAAGTCCCGTTTTTGTGAAGGCGCTGTTTGTCTTTTTATGGCTAAAAATGTCGGTGAGTCCTTATTTATGCGGCTCTAAACACGGTGCTCTGAGTTGCAAGTTGGGACGGGCTTTGGCGTTTGGATATTGCGGCTGCGGGTCTGCGTGGTGGCGCTTGGGTATTTGCGTGCTGTAATAAACGACTGTGAGGCCGCGCGGGACTTTGCCGGATCGCTTTGGCCCAAGATTAATTGCGCCAAGCGACATCGCCGAGAAAAATATACCCCGCACCATAGATAGTCTTGATGAGCGTGGGGTTTTTCGGATCTTCGCCCAGTTTGGTACGCAACCGCGAGATGCGCACATCCATCGCGCGGTCAAAACTATCCTCTGCCGCACCACCAAGAATTTCCTGCATCATAGCGCGTGAAATCAGCCGTTTTGATCGTTCCAGAAAAAGCCGCAATACCTCGCCTTCGGCATGGGAAAAGCTGACATCCCTGCCGTCGCTGTGGGTCAGCGCATAGCGATTAAAATGCGCTGTCCAACCGGCAAAATCGGCGGTGTTGCCCTGATTTTCGGGGGGGCGTGTTTTCCGGATGCGCGCCCGCACCCGCGCCACAACTTCAGAGGGATCAAATGGCTTGATAATATAGTCGTCTGCGCCAAGCTCTAATCCGGTGATCCTGTCCTGCACTTGTGCGCGACCGGAAATAATAATTACGGCTGCCCCCTGTTCTAGTGCCAGCCGGTGGACCAGACTCAGTCCGTCGCGATCGGGCAATCCAAGATCGACCAAACAGACATCGGGCGTGGTAGACTTGAGCGCGGCCTCAAATTCGGTGGCGCGCGCGAAGCTCATGGTTCGAAACCCCGCCTCTTGCAGGGCGTCCGCCAGAATGCTGCGAATCGCTGGCTCATCATCTAGAATTGTCACCAAAGGAAGGGTCATGGAACGTCTTTCGAGTTTAAAAATCTGGATAGGTCCTCAGCGCCAAACGGTTTTGGTATCACTGGGGCGATCTGCGTTGCCTGTTGATATAGGTCATGGCTTGGAGGCAGTGACGTCATAAAATGTACCGGGGTTTGTGTGCGCTGGGCGTGTCCCCCCAAATCAAGACCGGTTTCTTCGCCCTGAAGCACAAGGTCTGACAAAATAAGCGCGATATCGGGCAATCCATCCCAAAGCGCCATCGCCTCAGCAACCGAAGAGGCCTCGACCACTGAGTGACCCAGTTCGGTCAGCATATCACGCATCGAACTGCGCAAGTCGAGATTGTCTTCCACCAAGAGCACAAGTCCCGGCTGGCGGCTTGGCGCCGCGGTGCGTAGCGGCAGTCGCAGGGTCACATGGGCGCCCTGAAAGCTGTTTGACAGCAAGACTTCGCCACCGGCAAGCTTGGTCATGTCATAGACCATGGACAGGCCTAAACCTGATCCTTCGCCCCCCTTGGTGGTAAAAAATGGGTTGAGAGCATTTTGCAACGCGTTTGGTGAGAACCCGTTTCCCCCATCCTGAACCGAGAATTCAAGCCATGTGTTTTCGACGGTGTAGCACTGAACGGTGATTGCGCCGCTGCTGGGGGACGCATCGCGGGCGTTTAATATTAAATTGAGCAGCGAATCCCGCAACATTCCGGGATCAATTAAAAAACTGCTCTTTTTGCAGTGGTTTTTGATTGTTAGCGTCAGCCCGTCCGACAGCAAGGGCGAGGCGAGGGTTTGCAGTTCGGTCAGAAAATCATCCAGATCGGTTGGCAAAAGCTGCAAGCTGCGGTGGCCGGTCATGCCGGCGATCCGGTTTAACAATGTACCGCCGCGCCGGGCGGCTGAAAGTGTTGCTGTGATGAGAGCGTCGGCATCGTCGGGCAACGGCATTTTTTGCAACTTGCCCTGCATGCCGAGAATGATCGTCAGCAGATTGGCAAAATCATGCGCCAAGCCATTGGTTAACTGTGCCGCCATCTCGCGTTTGTGGGTTTGCTGCAAGGCGACCCTGGCTTGGGTCTCTTCGGTGACATCCATTGACAGCACATAGACACCGTTTATGCCCTTTGAATTTTTATCCGGGGTCAACGCGGTGCGGATGCGCCGGGAACTTATCTTGTCGTTAAACTCAAACACGCTGTCTTTGCCTTGGAAAGCCTCATTGAGATAGGTCTCGATCTGGCCGTATGCCTCGCTGCCAAGTGTATCGGCGATATGGCGCCCTATAATATCTGAGGGCCGTCGCGGCATCACGGCAGTGAGTTGTTGGTTCGAATAGGTATAGCGCTGATCACGATCAATATGGGCGATATGGGCTGGCATCATTTCGGCGGTCAAGCGGGTATGCGCCTCCATCGCAGTCAATTCGCGCTGGGCCTCTTTCAGCGCAGCAACCGTGGCCTCAAGTTTGCGGTTGGTGCGGGCCAGTTCTTCGGCGTCTAACAGCACCTGATCGTTCAGCTCTTCCGAGCGTGTGCGCATCAGCGCCTCTTGCCGCTTGGTGGTCGTTATATCGGTATAGACGGTGACCCAACCGCCCTGTGGCAGGGGTGAACCCTCGACAGTGATGGTGCGGCCATTGGCACGGGTGCGTTCCATATAATGCGGCACGAAGGCGCGGGCGATTTCAACCCGGTCTTGCACGAAGGTTTCAATATCGCTTACGATGCCATATTCACCGGTGCTGGCCAGATGCCGAATGCAATCGGAAAAATGTGCCCCGGGGGTTATCAGGTTATCAGGCAGGTTGAACATATCTTTAAAACGGTGGTTGCAGGCGGCGAGTTGCAGGTCTTGATCATAAATGCTTAGGGCTGGCTGAATGAGGTTCAGCCCGGCCATGATCAAGGCTTCGGTTTGTTTTTTGGATGTGGTCAACCTATTTTCTCCTGTTGGTTTAGAGCTATCATTCTCAGCGGTGCGCGCAAAGGTGTATTGCATCTGTTACAATTCGTTAGGTTCTTGAAACCTTCCCGAAAAACTTAACAGTGACTGTGCTGATACAGCGAGTGCGAAAAAAGAGAATCGGGCAAACGGTTCAGCGCAACTGGCCGTAGGGGAGGAGATCTGCGTGGGAGCTTCGTTTTCGGCAGAGGATGGATTGCAATCCGTTCCAGCACTATTGAGACGCAATGCGACGACACTGGCCAACGCGCCAGCGTACCGCGAAAAAGAACTGGGCATCTGGCAGACATGGTCGTGGTCCCAAGTGCAAGAAGAGGTTCAGGCTCTGGCGCTTGGCCTGTTGCAGTTGGGTGTTAAAAAAGGCGATTTTATCGCAATTATCGGCCACAACCGCCCTTGCATGTATTGGTCGATGTCCGCGGCCCAATCGGTTGGTGCGGTTCCGGTACCGTTGTATGAAGATGCGGTTGCCGAAGAAATGGTCTATGTTCTGAGCCATTGCAGCGCGCGCTTTGTGATTGCTGCAGACCAAGAACAGGTCGATAAAGTTATCGAAATTCAAGACAGGCTGCCGCAGTTCGAGCAGATGATCTATGCCGATCCAAGGGGCTTGCGAAAATATAACCATGCCCGGCTGCATCAGTTCTCTGTGGTTCAAGATCAGGGGCGCGCCGCAACTGACGCCGTTCGCAGTGAACTAGACGACCGCATTGCTGCGCTAGATTATGACAGCATCTGTGTGATGCTCTATACATCAGGCACTACGGGCAAGCCCAAGGGGGTCGTGCTGAGCAATCGCAATATCATTGTCTCGGCGCGCAACGCGTGTGACTTTGACAACATCACGTCGAACGATGCCCTGCTATCGTATTTGCCGATTGCCTGGGTTGGTGATTTTATCTTTACGCTGGGCCAATCCATGTGGTGTGGGCTGTGCGTGAATTGCCCCGAGAGCAAAGAAACCGTGCTGTCGGACCTGCGTGAAATTGGCCCGTCTTATTATTTTGCACCACCCCGCATATTCGAGAGCATGCTGACAACTGTGGTGTTGCGGATGGAAGATGCGAGCCGCCCAAAGCAGAAAATGTACGAATACTTCATGGCGCATGCCAAAAATGTTGGCAATGATATTCTTGATGGCAAGCCGGTTTCCACGATAGACCGGCTGAAATATGCAATTGGGGATTTTACCACCTATGCACCGTTGAAAAACGCTTTGGGGCTGAGCCGTGTGCGCGTAGGCTATACCGCTGGTGAGGCGATTGGCCCAGAAATATTCGACTTTTTCCGCTCACTTGGGATCAACCTCAAACAGCTCTATGGCCAGACTGAAGCCTCAGTTTTTATTACCTTGCAGCCCGACGGCGAAGTGCGTTCAGACACGGTCGGCGTGCCGGCACCGGATGTCGAGGTGAAAATCGGTGCCAATGGCGAGGTTTATTACCGCTCGCCTGGCGTTTTTGTTGAGTATTACAAAAACCCCGAAAGCACGGCAGAAACCAAAGATGCCGACGGCTGGGTGGCAACTGGCGATGCTGGTTTTTTCGAGGAATCAACCGGACATCTGCGCATTATTGACCGCGCCAAGGATGTTGCGAAATTGTCAAATGGGGCCATGTTTGCGCCCAAATTTGTCGAAAACAAACTCAAATTCTATCCCAGTATCCTCGAGGCGGTGGTGTTTGGCGCCGCGCGCGATCATTGCTGTGCATTTATCAACATCGATCTTGAAGCCGTGGGCAATTGGGCCGAGCGCAATAATATTTCCTATGCTTCATATCAGGAACTGGCCGGGCATCCGCAGGTGCTGGACTCGATTCAAGGCTATGTCGAGGAGATCAATCGACAGGTGGCCGTCGATGATATGCTTTCTGGCTGCCAGATCCACCGGTTTTTGATCTTGCACAAAGAACTTGACGCTGATGATGGCGAATTGACCCGGACGCGTAAAGTACGCCGCAAGGTCATTACTGAAAAGTTCAAGGATCTTGTCGATGCGCTGTATGATGGCTCCCAGCATATAGATACGGAGACCGAAGTGACCTATGAAGACGGTCGCAAGGGTAAAATTTCAGCCCGTTTGACGATCCGCGAAGCGGCTGTGCAAACGCCAGCGCAGAAAGTGGCGGCAGAATGATACAGGCAGAGATGGCAGACATGGCAGATGCGGGCTATACCACAGCCGATGGCCGCAAGATTGGCGGCATCGTCATGGAGATGAAAAACATCACCCTGCGTTTTGGCGGCGTGGTGGCGATAAAAGATATCTCGTTTGACATACGCGAGGGCGAAATACGGGCAATTATCGGCCCCAACGGCGCTGGAAAATCCTCGATGTTGAATGTCATCAACGGGTTTTACCATCCGCAGGAAGGCGATATCTTTTTTCATGGTAAAAAGCGCAGATCGCTGAAGCCGTATCAAATCGCAGAGCAGGGCACGGCGCGCACCTTCCAGAACATTGCGTTGTTCAAGGGAATGTCGACGCTTGATAATATCATGACCGGCCGCATCACCCATATGAAAACCAATCTTTTGGATCAGATGCTGTGGTGGCGCAGTGCCGAGGCTGAAGAGGTGGCCAACCGCGAGGTTGTTGAACGCATCATTGATTTTCTGGAAATTCAAGCAATCCGCAAGACACCCGTTGGCAGATTGCCCTATGGCTTGCAAAAGCGTGTCGAGTTGGGACGCGCGCTTGCGGCCGAGCCTAAGTTGCTGCTGCTGGATGAGCCGATGGCGGGCATGAATGTCGAAGAAAAAGAAGATATGAGCCGGTTTATTCTGGATGTGAACGATGAATTTGGCACCACGATCGCCTTGATTGAACACGACATGGGCGTGGTAATGGATATCGCTGACCGTGTGGTGGTGATGGATTATGGTAAAAAGATTGGCGATGGAACGCCCAGTGAAGTGCGGGCCAATCAGGCGGTGATCGATGCCTATCTGGGGGTGGCGCATGATTGATCTGTCCATGATTAATCTGTCTGTGACGGTGTGTTGCGCGTCACAGCGCGGCATGAATATGATGAGCGAGGGATGCTATGTCCGCTGAGTTTTATTTTGGAGTGGAAGTTTTCCTCAATGGCTTGATGGCCGGGGTGATGTATTCGCTGGTGGCGCTTGGCTTTGTGTTGATTTTCAAAGCTTCAGGTATTTTCAATTATGCTCAGGGGGTTATGGCGCTGTTCGCGGCGTTGACACTTGTTGGCTTTCAGAATGGGCAAATTCCGTTTGCCCATCTGATAAATGCGATTTTCGGCACTGAGCTGCATCATTTTGGCTGGCATATGCCAGCGTTTCTGGCGATTGCGTGCACATTATTGGTGATGATCGCCTTTGCCTACATCGTCGAGTTTCTGATCCTCAAGCATCTGGTCAATCAAGAGCCGATTAT
>DDEJ01000068.1 GCA_002336405.1 Rhodobacteraceae bacterium UBA1957 | reverse complement strand
GCTGCCAGACGACCGCCCGGGTGGTGCAAATGCCAGTCCCCGATCAGGGTTTTAAGTTTGGGGTCTTCGAGTGCTGTGTCGATGCCAACGCCACCGGGGATCAGTAAATCATGTGGCACTGGGTGCTGTCGGTCTGGCTTGACATCGTTGTGATGGACGCATCTGCCACCAGAGATAACCCGCAGCTTGCACGCACCGCTTGGCCATCGATAGCGATATAGCGCAGCCCATAGGCTTTGATCCCGTCGATATACGCCGTGCTAAAAGTCTGTGCGGGACCAGCCACATCCAGCACATTAATGCCATCAAACAGCAACACATCGATCTGGCGGCGTATTTTGTCCATAATTGATAAGACTATGACGTTTAAGCCAGGTGGAAAACATATAGAGTTGTGTCAGTTCCAACATAGAGGTCCACCGGTGTTTACGCGTAATTTCAAGTTGATTTTGATCACAAATGTTATCCTGAGCACAGCCATGCCGATGTTGGTGCTGCTTGGGGCGCTGGCCGGTGCGGCGCTGTCTCCTGTGGCCTATGCCGCCACAATACCGCCGTCGGTACAAATATTGGCAGCGGTTTTGGCGGCGGCGCCGATGTCGCTTTATATGGGGCGGGTTGGCCGCAAAAAAGGGTTCGTTCTGGCGGCTGTCTTGTTGGCAGCGGGTGGATTATTGGGCGTTTTTGCGATGATCCTGCAGCATTTTATTTTGCTCTGTATTGCGCATTTTGTCATGGGGGCGGCTTTTGTCGGTATTAATTTCCTGCGTTTTGCTGCCGCAGAGGCGGTGTCAGGGCGTTGGACGTCGAACGCCATTTCCTTTACCTTGGCCTCGGGTTTGATTGCTGCTTTTATTGGGCCTGAAGTGTTTTCGGCCACGAAAGATATGCTGCCATCGGGGGCCTATGCAGGCGCTTATGCCGCGATCGCCGTGCTTGGCAGCTTTGGGGTATTTCCGATTTTGGCGTTGCGTGGCCTGCCACCCGTTGCCAAGGAGGGGGGCGTAAAGGGGCGGGCTTATGCTTTGTTTATGCGCCCAAAAATTGCAATAGCCGTGGCTGGAGCAGCGGTGTCTCAGGCGGTGATGGCGCTGTTGATGACGCCGACAGCTTTGGCGATGGTGGGCTGTGGCTTTGCCGAGGATCAGGCGGCTGATGTGATCAAGTGGCATGTGGTTGCGATGTTTGCGCCGGGGTTTTTTACCGGCGCGCTGATCCAGCGCTTTGGCGTTATGGTTATCATCTCAACTGGTATGCTGGCTTTGGCAGCGGCGGCGATGTTTGCGATGGCAGGCCTTGCGCTGTGGCAGTTTTACCTGTCGTTGATCCTGACCGGTTTGGGATGGAGTTTTGGCTACATTGGCAGCACGTCGTTGTTGCAATCGACGCTTACCCCGGCCGAGAGGCCGCTTGTTCAAGGGGCCAACGACACGCTGATTGCTGTGGCGTCTTCGGTGGCTTCTCTGGTATCTGGTGTGCTGTATTTCAGTGTCGGCTGGGCGGCGCTGGCGGCATCGGTCCTACCGCTGATTGCGCTTGCACTGCTGTTTTTGGCGTGGCACGTGCGCCCAGCCAAATCTCCGTA
Organism: Rhodobacteraceae bacterium UBA1957; assembly: GCA_002336405.1. Lineage (GTDB taxonomy): Bacteria > Pseudomonadota > Alphaproteobacteria > Rhodobacterales > Rhodobacteraceae > CPC320. Next base: position 1,398 of record DDEJ01000068.1, on the reverse strand, counting down.
ACCCTTTGCAAGGTTAGTTTGTTTGAAAATTTAGCCCGGTGCACCTTATCGCCAGAGATTATAATGCTGTTACCCTTGCCTTTGCCACGGTCTAAAATTGGGGCTTGCAACTATTTAAGACGTGGCTCTCTGCGGTAGGCTGTTGCCTGCTCACCCGGATAATTGGGAAACGTTGGTCAGGGCAAAAAGTATTTGGGTGAGCGCAGTGACACTTGCCCTCACAGTTGTATGTCGTGGCATTTTTGGTGGGTCTATACCCCAACGCCGGGTCCATGGCACTGCATTGGGGCAGCGTTTGGCTGGGCCTCATAAAGCGTGTCTTGTTCGGTTTCGCCAGCGGCGCTTTTGAACTGCGCTTTCAGCCCGTCTGGGGTTTTGAAAAACTGCCAGCACTGTGGCTCGACAGTGTCTTCATAGACAAAGCAGATATAATTTCTGCCGGCTTCAAACCAGCGACCCTGCTGGCATACCCCGTCCAAAAAGGACCACTCTACACGGCGCTTGCCAAAATATCGCTCGGCGCCATACGTCTCACCTTCGCTGTTGAAATACAGTGTTTTGCCAGTTGTATAGGCCTCAAATTCGGCCGCTGTCATTGGGCTTTGCGCGAAAGCCGGGCCAATTGCCGAGCTTAACACTGGGGCGAGCAAAGCGGTGAAGCATATGGAGAACATGAGAAGGCAAATACGCATACGCAACAGCATGTCATGAATTGTATCAGGAGGAAAGTGCCTGCGCGGGTAACATTATGAAGCCCTTTGTATGAAATATGCTGGGCAAAATCGGTCGGTTTTGATCTGTCAGACTGCATTTGTTGATAATTGTACCAGGGTTTGTGCGATCGGTAGTCGGCAATGCCTTTCATCTTTTGCCAATCCGCATTAGGGAAATACACGGACCTGCGGAGGCACGAATGGCGTTTTTCAAAAAGCTCAAAGACCGGTTGTTCAAGTCGTCATCAAAGCTTGATGCTGGTCTGGAGGCGATTGTCGACGAGGCCCCGGATCCAGTGGAGGAGGCGCAGGTTGGCTTGTCTGTCAACGATCTGCCTGCAAACGACCATATTGACAGCCACCCAGTGGAAATCGTCCGTGCTGAAAGGTCTCTGACCGAAAACGATTTGCCAGTGGATAATCTGATTGCAGCCGAGCGGCCTGAACACGAGCCGCCCCAAGGTTCTGCGCTCCTGACTGTTGGGCCGGTTGACACGCCTGCGTCAGATGCGGGATCTGCAACCGCACAATCCGAACTCTCTGAAGCGGTTTCTGGTCAAGCCGTGCCAGACGCAATATCGACGCCAATTGCCGCACCTGCCCGGCAGGCTGAACCAGAGCTATCAGTGGAGTTGGTCGCAGCTGGAAATACGACAGATGAAAATACCGCAGCTGAAAAACTAGT
>DDEJ01000093.1:33717-33979 GCA_002336405.1 Rhodobacteraceae bacterium UBA1957 | reverse complement strand
AATTTTATAGTGGAAAAGTGGAGTTGTAAATTATGCGGCTTTTTTATTTACTTTTTACGTTTGCATTTATCGACTTCCCCTATCAAGTCAATGCTGAGATAGGGCAGATTACAGAAGTTTATGGTAGGGTGCAAATTCGAACAAATAAGGCTGAGATTATCGATGCTAAAGTGGGTACGGCGGTTGCAATGTATGATATGCTTAAAGTAAGAAATGGCGCCTCAGCGACTATTTTCTTGAATGATAGAAGCATTTTTAAGGT
>DDEJ01000093.1:32793-33325 GCA_002336405.1 Rhodobacteraceae bacterium UBA1957 | reverse complement strand
CTGCGCCTAAGGATAATTGACGGTGCCCTTACCTTTAGAAATAGTGAGAAAAATTTAAAAAGTGATCGAAAATTTACATATAATAAATTTACATTGACCATTAGAGGTACTGACTTCGCCGCAAAATTCAGTGCTGATTCACAGATCATTTTGTTAGACGGCGCTGTAGCTGTGGACAATCGCGGTAACACCCGCGTAATCGATAGTCCTTTGCAATCTCTGACATTTGGTTATGGGGAAATTTCTGAGCCTGTGACGTTGACACAAAAAGAACTCAAGCAATTTCTTAAAGACAATGGTTTGAATGCAAATTCTATTTTTCAAGGAGAATGCTTCATGAATAAGATAAAAGTAAGATGTCCTGAAGTTAGGTGAAAATTACGACTCTTTAGTAAGCTAAGGCCGAGTAAAACTTGAAAATAATTTTTGGTCGCACCTAAATTATGTCTCGAAGCAGATAGATTAGAAACTTCTATATTTTGCGCAGGGCCATGACTGCATTCATGCCGCCAAATGCAAAGGCATTGCTCAA
>DDEJ01000093.1:31030-32459 GCA_002336405.1 Rhodobacteraceae bacterium UBA1957 | reverse complement strand
GCAACCTTTACAAAAGCGTCACGAGCTTCGTTTGGCACAACATCAAGTGCGCATTCTGGGTCGGCCTCTTCATAGCCGATTGTTGGGGCGATGACCCCGTCGCGAAGTGCCATAATGCAGGCTAACAACTCCACAGAGCCGGTGGCACCGATCAGATGACCGTGCATTGATTTGGTTGAGCTGATCATCAATTGGTCGGCATGGGGGCCAAAGACATCCGCAACGGCGGCGCATTCGGTCTTGTCATTGGAGGCAGTCCCTGTGCCATGTGCGTTTATATAACCCACATCTTCGGGATTGATTTTGGCATCCTGCAGTGCACCAGCGATGGCACGGGCGGCCCCCTGTTTTGAGGGCATAACGATGTCTGCGGCATCCGAAGACATGCCATAGCCAATAATTTCAGCCTGAATTTCGGCGTGGCGCGCTTTGGCATGTTCATAATCTTCAAATATGAAAATGCCAGCCCCTTCACCTTGGACCATGCCATTGCGGTTGGCGCTAAAGGGCCGGCAGGCGTCTTTTGACATGACGCGCAGTCCTTCCCATGCCTTTATGCCCCCAAAGCAAAGCATCGATTCAGAGCCACCGGTGACCATCACCGGCGCCATACCGCTGCGCACCATTTGAAATGCTTGCGCCATAGCATGGTTTGACGAGGCACAGGCCGTGGACACGGTGAAGCTTGGGCCTTTGAGGTTGTATTCGACGGATATATGGCTGGCGGCAGCGTTGTTCATCAGTTTGGGAACCACAAAGGGGTGCACCCGGTTCTTACCACCCTCATAAACCGAACGGTAATTATCATCCCAAGTTGATACCCCGCCACCTGCGGTACCCAGAACCACGCCTGATTTAGCTGACAGGGCTCCGGCGAACTCAAGACCGGATTGGGCAACCGCTTCTTTTGCGGCGATCAACGTCAGTTGGGTGAAGCGATCATAAAGTGACAGCTGTTGACGGTTAAACACTTGATCCGGGTTATAGCCCTTAATTTGGCCACCAATCTGGACTGACAGTCTTTCAATATCACGCACCTCAAGCAGACCGATTCCGCAGGTTCCCTCCCGCATTGCTTGCAGTGTCTGGCCCACTGTATGCCCCAGCGCATTGATCGTACCGGCGCCAGTGATGACCACGCGTTTCATGAGGCTTGCTCTGCAATTAAGTGCTCAACCGCCGCAATGATTGTGGCCACTGAGGAAATGTCAAAACCGCTGGTGCCGGGTGAGTTGGCGTTAAATGGCACCGTAATGTCAAAACATTCCTCGATTGCAAATATGCTCTCCACCAACCCCAGACTGTCGATTGCCAGATCTTCCATGGAGCTGTCTAATGTAATATCGGACGGGTCCAGAAGGGCTTGCTCTGCAATGATTTGAATAACGGTTTCTTTGACCTCCATTTGCGCGCTCCTTAGGTGATTGGT
>DDEJ01000093.1:14744-30645 GCA_002336405.1 Rhodobacteraceae bacterium UBA1957 | reverse complement strand
CTCCCGCAGCATACGCGGCAGACGGCGCAGCGACTTATAGATTTCAAGGTGCGTTTCCATCTTAACCGCTGGATACCCAAGCATTACTTGGCCCTCGGGGATATTGCTCAAAACCTTGGTTGCCCCACCGGTGATCACTCGGTCGCCAATGAAAAGATTGTCGCTTACGCCGGTCTGGCCACCAAGCACCACATTGTTGCCGATCCGCGTCGAACCCGCGATTCCGACCTGAGCGCAAATCAGACAGTCGTTGCCGATTGTGACATTGTGTCCAATCTGCGCTAAATTGTCGATTTTTACACCATTGCCAATCTTGGTATCCCGCACGGTGCCGCGATCAATGCAGCTGTTGGCACCGAGTTCCACATCATCGCCAATTTGTACTGACCCCAGTGAATGAATGCGTGCCCAATTTTGCGGGTCTGTGTCGCCCTGATTACCCAATGTCTCACGTACGTTTTCAACGGCCGAAACCTCGGGTGTTACAAAAGAGAAGCCGTCGCTGCCGATACAGGCACCGGGTTGCGCGATAAACCGCGCGCCAATTCGTGCTCTGCTGGCAACTTTGACACCTTCGCGCAGCAACGCCCCATCGCCAATAATTGCGTCGGCACCCACAAAGCACAACGGACCGATGATGCTGCCATTGCCGATCACGGCGCCTGCACTGATCACCGAAAGCGCCCCGATGCTGACATTTTCACCAATCACCGCCCCGCTGGCGATCACGGCGCTTTGCTCAATTTGTGGGTCCGTGTGAAAGCCCGTGCCAGGGTCCATAAGCGCCGATAGGCCCGCCATCGCATAGCGCGGTCTCGGCGCGGAGATTGCCGCCTTGAGGCCCATTGCCCGCCAATCAGCACCCGGCCATACCATCGCGGCTTCTGCTTGCCCAAGCGCCAGATCCGGTGCGTATTTGGGATCGATGACCAGCGCAAGATCCCCACAACCGGCGCTGGCTGGTTCACGGACCATCTCAACCCGAAGCTCTACGTCTCCCATTGCGTCGGCGCCGATAGCCGCGGCAATATCTTTAATGGTGTGGCTCATGGTCTTCCCAACTGGTTGGGTTTCTGTCTAACCTCGAACGGTTTGCAGCGCCACCCCTTGGCTGGACAGCGCCTGCCAAATCAACTGGTCGCGGCCATAGATGTCGCTGCGAAAGTTAATACGCCCGTCAGTGGGAACCGTTGCTGTGCGATAGATCAAATGCACGGGGACCGGCTCCTTGAGATTGACGCTGATCTCCATGCCAGTGGTCAACTGGGCATTAAAGAACTCTTCTGGCCATTGTTCTTGGGCTTTGAGCAAATTATACGCAAATTCAAAAGGTTGTTGCAATCTGACACAGCCGTGACTGAAAGTTCGTCGGTCTTTGCTAAACAGGGATTTTTCCGGTGTGTCATGCAGATAGATATTATGCGGGTTTGGAAATAGAAATTTCACCAGACCAAGGGCGTTTCCACGCGAGGGAAGCTGTTTCACATCAAAGGGAAAGGTTTGCTCGTCAAACATATTAAAGTCATGCATGGCGCGATTAACCTGCAGGCCAAAGTCATCGTACAAAATAAGGTGGTCCAGTGCCAATGGATCTTCTTGTAAAACGGGCAGATATTCGGTTACGGCAATCGAGCGTGGTACGTGCCAAGTTGGATTGATGACCATCAACTCCATTATATCCGAAAATTCAGGCGTCCGGCGGCTTTCCATATTGGCGCCGACCACCGATCGTGTTCTAAATGTGACCTCATTGTTCTGGATGATTTTAGCCGTAAAATCGGTCAGGTTGACAAGGATATGCCTGTCGCCAAGGTCTTTGTTGCTCCAGCGCATACGCTCCATTGCTACGATAATTGATTGCAGCCTGCGCTTGGCCGGTGTGTTGAGTTCACTTAGTGTTGCGGGTCCGGCAACACCGTCCGAGTTTAGACCGTGGTCTTTTTGAAAGGAGGTCACAGCGGCCTGAAGCTTGCTGTCATATTTACGGCGTAAATTCCGCTTGAGATAGCCCATTGCGATAAGCCTGTTGCGGAGCTTTATAACTTGTTTTCCGGTGTCGCCTGGCTCGAGTTGGGCCGACCCAAGCGATGTGCCCCAACTGTTGCGTGCGACAATTCTTTCAAATTTCAATTTTTCCCTTTGCAAACGGGCATATTCGGGATGCGTTGGGGGCAGAGCTTTGAGAAAGGCGTTAGGGTTGCTGTTCGCAAAATTCTTCAAGTAAGAAAAATGGTCACGGTAGGGAACTTTGCGTTGAATATCCTTACTGATTTTTTTGGGAATCAGCAGGCCGGTCTGAATGTCGGCGGCATAGGTCAAAAAAGTCTGGCTCATTGAAACTTCGATCGCTGCCAGATCATGTTGTGTCCGCGCCGTCTGGGCCTGCTTTTTGAGGATTTTCGGATTATAACGCTGCACTGGCAACCCATGGGTGTCGGCTGCAGAAATTGCTTTAAAAAAGGCGCTGCGGCGGCTTCGGTGCAGGTTACTTGTGCCGATCCATAGAGGCGCATAGCCGGTTGACTCATAAAATTTTGTCAGTTTTTTGTTACTCGCGACCAATTCTGCAACAGTTTGTTTAAAGGCAAAAGATTGCGCATTGGATGGTATGCCTATGGAAAGAATCAATAAGGCAAGGCAAAAGGATACAAGCAGCTGCTTCCGAAGGGTGGGCAGTGTCATGACGGGGTTACCTGAGTTGCGGCGTCGGTTGGGAAACGGAAACAAGGGAAACCTTCCTTTAAGATATTGTTTTAGCACAAAGTTTTATTTTCTGCTAAAGCCTTAAATGTATGCAGCAGGGCGGATCACAAGGATTTCTGAGTGTGATTGAGCAAATTTATGCCGAAATGTCTAGTTTAATGATACGAAACTTAACAATTGCTTGGGCAAATTGGATTAGTGTGGCATATCTCCTGCAGTTAATGCTTGCGAACCAACCAAAATGGCGGGTAGCTTGTAGGCTGGGATAGAAATGAACTCTGGGCGTGTTGTGATTAACGAACCTAAAAATTTAGCGTTTACGCGTCGTGGCGTGCTTGGGGCATTTGCTGCGACTGTGGTGACTGCGGCGCCGACGTTTTCGAACGCTGCGGGTTTTTTGCGGGGGGCGGGGAACATTCGTCGCTTGCACATGTATTCTGGACGCACCGGTGAGACGTTGAATACAATCTATTGGATTGACGATAAATATATCGACGAAGCCGTAGATGAAATCAGTGTATTTATGCGCGACTGGCGGGCAAATAGTGTCAAGACGATAGATCACCGCACGCTTGATATTATGGCCGCTAGCCATAACGTGATGGATGTAAGCGAGCCCTATATCATGCTGTCGGGCTATCGAAGCAAAGCGACGAATGACATGTTGCGCCGCAGATCAAGGGGGGTTGCGCGCAATTCCCTTCATATGAAAGGGCAAGCCGCAGACCTGCGTCTGAAAGCCCGTTCAGTGACGCAGATGGCGCGTGCAGCGCTGTCGTGCCGTGCAGGTGGCGTTGGTAAATATCGGAATGCCAATTTTGTGCATATGGATTGCGGTGACGTACGCAGTTGGTCGCGTTAAAGAAAAATCAAATATTGATGTCCTCCAACGCTGCAGGCTAAGGCGCTGTACCTGACAGTGCGTTCTGGGCGTTGAATGCATCCACCTCTTCTTGCAAAATTGGAGCGCCAAGCGTCATGGCATGAATGCCCATGATCGTGGTGAGTTGGATCACTTCGAGAATTTCGGCTTGTGTTGCGCCGGCCTTTAGGGCGTTTTGAATATGGCGGCGCACGCCCGGAGCGTGCAGATGGGTCGTAGCGGCGTTGATCGCGATAAAGATCATCTCCTTATACTTTTTTTCCAGTGGGCCGTTCGTTTGGGGCACGGACCTGAAGTGTAGGAACGCCTCAAGATAATCAGGGTCCATTTCGAACAGTTGATCCCAGATCGGGTTCCAGTCGCCGGTACTGCGCTGTGCCTCTATATGAGGATATGTTTTCACTGTATCCATTTTACCCACCCCTGTGTTTGAAACTGTCACGGCGAAAACTGTAAAGCGCTGCGGGATCTACCGCAACATCGACCACAGCTGGCTTGCCGCACGCCAAGGCGGCCTCGATCGCGCCAGCCATCTGGTCCAGTGTGTCAGCGCGAAAGCCCCGCGCGCCATAAAGTTCGGCGAGCTTGTCAAACGCCGGGCTGCTGACGTCTGCGCCGATATAGCGCCCATTGAAAAAATCCCGTTGATAGGCTTTTTCAGCCCCCCAGCATTTGTTGTTCATCACTACCGTTACCGTGTTTATGCCGTGATCGACCGCAGTTGAGATTTCGGACACTGTCATCCCAAAGCCGCCATCGCCCATCAAGCTGATCACGGGCCTGTCTGGCATCGCCAGTTTGACACCTAGACCACAGGCATAAGAAAACCCGACCAGTCCAAAATCAAGTGGCGTGAACAGGCTTTTTGGGTGCCAATAGTTCAGCGCATCTGTGGCTTGAAGACACAGTGTGCCTGCGTCCATCGTGATCGCCGCGTTTTTGGGCAGGACATCGCGCAGGGTTTTAAACAATCCCGATGGCTGAATCGGGTTTGCGGCCGTTATGGCCTGTGCATCACGCGCGGCCAGAAAAGCCTGCCGGTCGGCCTTGAAGGTTGCGGTCCAATCGTCGGCAAGGCGACGTTGGTCCAACCGTTTCACTTCTTCGCATAATTGCAAGGCGGCGGTTGGGGCATCTGCCCAAATACCTATTTCGACCGGGAAATACCGACCCAGCGCGGTGGGTTCTAATTCGATCTGAATAATGGCGGCATCGCGGTTGATATTGTCATAGCTATAGAAAGTCGCGTTGAAACCGATCCTTGTGCCAAGCGCAAGGATGACATCTGCTTCTTTGACCAGTTGTGAGGCCACCACATTGCCCCGTGGCCCCATTTGCCCGGCATTCAACGGATGGCCAAAGGGGATGGCGTCACCGTGCCCGGGCGAGGTGACCACTGGTGCATTTAACGCCTCGGCCAAGGCCAAAGCTGCTGAATGGCCTTCGGTGTTTTTGATCCCGCCACCGGCGATGATAACTGGACGTGACGCGCCACACAGCTTGGCGGCGGCCCGCGCGATAACGCCTGCCTCTCCGGCGGGAGCGGGGCAGGGGCGATAGTCTTCGACAGATTGTAACGGCGGATAATCGGCCTGTGCTGATAAGACGTTGCGCGGCAGGTTCAATTGTACTGGGCCCTTGCGCGGGGCATTGGCGACGCGGAAGGCCTCGCGAAACATTTCTGGGACCCGGTCGGCAGAGGGGGCTGTCCAGGTTTTTTTCGTGATCGGTTTGAACAGTGCCTCTTGGTCGACCTCTTGGAAGGCATCGCGGTACAAATGCGCTGTAGACAAGGCCCCGGCGATCGACACAACGGGTGAAAACGCCGCCATCGCTTGGGCCAGACCGGTGACAAGATTGGTGGCACCCGGTCCGTTTTGGCCGGCTAAAACCACGCCTGTCCGGCCACTGGCGCGGGCATAGCCATCGGCCATATGGGTGCCGGTCCGCTCGTCATGGATACCGATGAAACTGATCTCTGGCGCGTCATATAATGCGTCGAATATTTCCATGGTGGCCGATCCTATCAGCCCGAACACATGGTTCACCCTCTCGGTTTTCAGCGCCTCGACGGCCGCTTGTCCTCCGGTCATCATTGTCATTGATCTGTGTCCTTTATTGTCTTGCAGGGTGCAGCGTGCGGGTGAGAAATTTGTTGATTGCCGCTGAAAACAGCGAGGGTTGTTCGATCAGACCAAGATGTTGCAGCTTTGGCAGGATCAACAGCTCAGAATTGGGAATTTCTGCTGCAATCGCCTGTGACATCTGTGGGGTGCTGCCGCTGTCGTGTTCACAAGTTACGACAAGACAGGGTGCGGTCAAAGCCGGGTCGGGTCGGATCAATTCGACCACGCCGGTGGCCAAAACCTGACGGTGTTTGGCGTAATTTTCAGGATTATTAGCCAGCACCCAACCGCGTATTTTGGCCACAGTTTCGATATGTTTCGCTCGAAATTCTGGCGTAAACCATCGCTCCAAGGTTGCTTGTATTGTGGCCTGCGCTCCGCCTTTGTCGGTTTTTGCGGCGCGCTCCTCTACCAGACGCTGGGCTGCGGGATCGCGCTCGTGGGGGGAATTTAGAACAACCAATGCACTGGCCATATCACGATGGTCGATCGCAAAGCGCCGGTTGATCATACCCCCCAAGGAAAACCCGACCAATGCCGCCTGCGAGATCGAAAGCGCCTCCAACAGGGCCTTTAATTGTTGAGACAACACGGTCAGGCTTGGGGTTGTGCCGGGCAGCTTGCTTTCGCCATGGCCGGATAGATCATAGGTGATCACGCGGAAATTGAGGGCCAGTACCGGCACGATATTATCCCATGTGGCGCGCGTCATCCCCAGGCCGTGGATAAGAACCACGGCGGGGGCATGCTGTGGGCCAAAAATATCATAAGCTGTGCCGTCTGCTGTCTTGGTCATGACTTTTACACGCCGGCCGGATTGTCAACATCACGCCCCATCTCACGCAGATCATCATAGCGGTTGCCAATACGGTGTAGTGGATGCCCGCCGACAGACGCACCCAAAGCGATGATAATCTCATCTTCAGCAGGCGCGTCAGGCACATTAGTATGAATTGTCTGGTAATGTGAGCGGCGACCGCCATCGTCTTTGTCCATCAGTGGGATCATCAGCGGACAGCCCGCAGCACCGCGGGTATTGCTGAACGCCAAATAAGTTTTGGCCTTGACCGCATCGCGGTATTGATTGCCGAACCACAGCGAATGGGTCAATGCCTGTGCATGTTCCAACTCACCGCCCATACCGACAACTGACGCCTTGCCATACCCCTCAAGCGCATCCCCGGTGACGTCTAGGATCATGTCGGTCAGCAATTTGCCAAGCTCAGGGCAGACGTCCTGGATTTCCGGGCGCAGGTTTTCGACAAAGCCGCGTCCAAACCAAGGGTTCTTGATGATCGCTAATGCCGTGATCAGCTTTGTCGGCACCGGCACGGTTTGGCCACCTTCGATCTGGGTGATTTGAACTTGCAAAAGGGTTCGTCGAATTTCAGCGGGCATTGTTAGACTTTCTGTTGTTAAAGGCAGGCATCACATGTTCAATGAAAAGTTGCAGAGATCGTTGTTGTTGTGCCATGCCAAGCCCCATGCTGGCATAATAGATAAAGGCATCAACGCCGATTTCTTGATATTTTTCCAGTTTGTCAATCACTTCATCGGGCGAGCCAAACACTAAATTTTCCTCAAGCATTTTGGGTTCAACCCGAAAATTTCCCTCGAGACTTTCCAAAGGGACAGGATCGGGAAAGCCGTTTCTAACCTCGCCAGACTTCATGATCAAATTGCCAAATTGCGACAGCACCCCACGGGTTGCATCCAGCGCCGATTGCCGGTCGTTTGCATTCTCATAGACAGAGGTGTGGCGCATCATGGCAAAGCGACCCTTATAGGTGCCTCCATTTTTGGCAATCGCCAGATCCAGTTGAGTGCGATACTTTTCGGCCTCCGAAAAGGGCAGGGTAAGCGGCCAGCTCATGATATTACAGTCGTTAGCCACTGCATAGTCAAAGGTAATCGGTGAGCGTGCAGCGACCCACATTGGTACAGTTTGCTGAAGCGGCTTGGGGCAGGACGTGGCACTTGGAAACTGCCAGAACCGTCCCTCATGCGCAACATCGCCGCGCCAGAGGTCTTGCACCAGAGGCAGCATTTCTTGCATATACTGCCAGCTGTCCTTTTGATCCAACCCTGGTTTCATTCGATCAAATTCACGCTGATAGGCGCCAGAGCCCAGTCCGAATTCAAGCCGTCCACCACTGATCAGATCCAGCATCGCCGCCTCGCCGGCAATGTTGATCGGATGCCAATAGGCGGCGTTGGCGACGCCTGCGCCGAGCCTGATCTGTTCGGTATGCTGGGCCCACCAAGACAACAGCTGAAACGGGTTCGGCGCGATGGTCATTTCCAATGCGTGGTGTTCTGCCGCCCAGACCACTTCAAATCCGGCCCGGTCGGCCATTTTTACCATTTCTAGGGTATGGTCACGAACTTGCGCCATATCGGTGCTGTCGTCCATCCTCTCCAGATTGATTGCCAAATGAAATTTCATATTTTTCTCCCTTGGGTGGTTCGCTGAGGCGACCGCGTCATCGCGCTACAAACTGGTTGCCCAAAGGCGCATCTGAGGTGTTGACCCAGACGGTTTTTGGGCGGGTGTAATCATAGACGGCTTGATAGCCGCTTTCCCGGCCGTATCCCGAGTTTTTCATACCGCCAAATTCGGCCATCGGCGAGATGGCGCGATAGGTATTGATCCAGATGATGCCTGCCTTCACGGCTTTGGCCACGCGCAGCGATCGGGCGCTGGCGCGGGTGAAAATACCTGCCGCCAGCCCGTGTTCGCTGTGATTGGCCAAGCGAATGGCGTCAGCCTCGTCCTTAAAGCGCAGGACCGTGACCACGGGCCCGAATAATTCAGTATCGACAATGCGCAGGTCTGGGTTTGGGCATGCGACAATGGTGGGTTGGAAAAACATCTCGCTGCTGGCCTCGGCGCGCTGCCCGCCACAGATCACTGTTGCACCTTGTGTTTTGGCGTGGGCCAGTTCGCGCTCAATTGTTTCTAACTGACCAAACGTGCAAAGCGGACCCATTTCGGTCTGTTCCAGCATGGGATCGCCTATGTTGATCCCCGCGGCGATCGCTTGCATTTTGTCGATAAATTGATCTGCAATGTCTTCGTGCAACAGCAGTCTTGAGCCGGCCACACAGCTTTGGCCCGAGGCACCAAAAATGCCACCGGCAGCGCCGTTAACCGCGCTGTCGATGTCGGCATCCTCAAACACGATAATTGGAGACTTTCCACCCAGTTCAAGGGATACTTGTGCAAAATTATGTGTTGAGTTGGCGATGACATGGCGCGCCGCATTGGTTCCGCCCGTAAACGATATCCGCGCCACTAGGGGATGTGAAGTCAACTCCCGTCCGCAGGGGTCCCCATGACCGGTGATGATGTTGACCACACCGTCTGGAATGCCAGCTTCGGCAATAAGAGCGCCAAATTCCAATATCGCGGCCGAGGCAAACTCTGAGGCCTTTAGAACGATAGTATTGCCCGCCGCGAGCGCTGGGCCAATTTTGACCGCCGATAGAAAAAGTTGTGAGTTCCACGGCACCACTGCGGCGATCACGCCCAGTGGTTCACGGTTGGTAAAGACAAACAGGTCGGGTTTATCAATGGGCAGTGTTTCGCCGTGTATCTTATCGGCACAGCCGGCGAAAAAGTGGAAAAACTCAGAAATATATTTGGCCTGCCAGCGGGTCTCTTTCAGCATTTTCCCCGTATCGATGGTTTCAATCGCGCCAAGCTCGTCTGAGCGTTCCAACAACAGCATCGCCAACCGGCGCAGACAATGTCCGCGTTCTGAGGCTGACATCGCAGGCCAGAGGCCTTCGGTAAAGGCGCGATCGGCGGCGCGGACCGCCCGGTCTACGTCTTGGGCTGTGGCCTCGGGAACGGTAGCCCAGATCTTGCCGGTTGTCGGGTTCAGGCTATCAAATTTTGCACCGTCAGAGGCGCTGACCCACTGCCCGTCGATCAACATTTTATAGTGCGTATAATCGGTCATTTTCAGTCCTTATCAGACGGTGGTCTGTGTAAGATGGTTGTGCTCAGAATGTGCAGGCACCAGTGCATGATAACCGCCGTCTAGATAGGTCAGTGGCGCGGGATCACCGGCGCGTACCGCCGTCACCCGTCCGATCACCACCAGATGGCTGCCCGAGGCAACCAACTGTTCTGTCTTGCAAGAAAAGACAGTGGCAGCATCCAGTGCCGGCGGCACGCCGCGCGCGCCATAATGATCGATGCCGGAAAAGCGGTCGTTGATCCGATTGTCATCCATTCCGGCAAAGCGGTTGGCGATGGCAATATGGTTCTGGGACAGCAAGTTGACACAGAAGTCTTGATTGTTGCGCACGGCTTTGGCGATGCGTCGCTCGGCGCTGAGGCAGATTAGAATAGTGGGTGGGTCGGCTGATACCGAGCAAAACGTGCTCACTGTAGCGCCGTGGCGGCCAGCCGGTCCATCGGTTGTGACAACTGCAACACTGGCGGCCACTTGACGCATCGTGGCGATAAAGGCGTCGCGAGATACGGTGCCTTCGTTGATGATCTGTTGTTGTGCCATGGCTGCCTCTTTCCGGTGTGAGGAGTGTTCATTCGCGCTCAGCGATACTTTGGCACAGCATAATTATTTTGAAAAACGAAATTATTTAACTATAATGTGCAAAACTTTTGCATTAATAGTTGGTGGCAGATGAATATTGTGTCTTTGCATACGTTTATCGCGATCGTCGATATGGGCAGTCTGGTGCGGGCATCGGAAAAAATGAATGTGACCCAATCTACGGTGACGGCGCGATTGAAAATACTCGAGCAAGATTTGGGGCAGATTTTGCTGAATCGGCATAAATCGGGCACCACCCTCACGCCAGCTGGATCAAAACTGTTGCGCTATGCTCGGGTGATGACGGGTTTGTGGCGCCAAGCCCAGAATGAGGCAGGTTTGCCAGATGGTGTGGACAGCCTGTTCAGTTTTGGCTGCCATAGTGATCTTTGGTTGGGGCCGGGAAAGCGGATTTTTGATGGTATCCTTTCGGAGCAACCGAATATGGCACTGTCGGTCTATCAGGGCGGGGCGCATGAGTTGCAAGACTGGATGGTTTCGGGCTGGGTTGATGTGGTGTTGAGCTATACGCCGACGGCGCGCATCGGGCAGCAGGTCCACCAGATCGCGTCGGATCAGCTGGTTTTATATTCGAACCGTCCCGACAGTCCGATTGCCTATGACCCAGGTTATGTTTTTGTGGACTACGGAGAAGAGTACCGCCGCGCCCATGGCGAGGCTTACTATGATGCTGGCACAGCAAAAATCAGTTTTGATTCGCCCGTTCGCGCACATGAATACCTGCTTGAGCGCGGTGGGTCTGCTTATCTGCCCAGTTACATGGTGGCTGCTGATCTTGCTGAGGGGCGGCTGTTTGTCCTGCCACGGGCACCGGTTTTTCCACGTCCGGTGTTCATCATAAGTCATGATACGACAGCACAGAAATGGCCATGGTTTGACGATCTAATAAAGCGTGTTTCAGTCCCGTGAGATGGGTTTAGCGACCCAGTGCATTGGACTTACGGGCTGAAAAATTAACTTTCTGCCTCAAGCTGATTTTCGACAAGCTGATGCAGCGAGCGGATGCGTGACAGGCATTCGGACGCGCCCTCGGCTTTGTTATCGTGATGGAGAAAAGACTTTTCCGCGACATCGGCGCAGATCATCAGGGCCTCATGCAGCGCTTCCAATTTGGCCAATCGGGCGTTGCGCAGATCATGGTGATATTTCATCTCATCCAGCTTCTGGGTTCCGTCTGACATTTTCATACTCCTATTGCGGGTTTGATCTGCATTTTTGAAAAATCGCTCTGCAAAACCTATCTTAACCAACCGCCTTATTTCTGACCAGAGTGGTATCGTGCTGAGGCGTTTAAGACAATCGAGCCTGCCTGAAAGAGATATGTGTTTATAAAAAGGGACGTATCTCACCCGGCCTGTTATTGTGAAATGACGTCAATTGGCAGCGTTGTCAAACGGAGCTATGATTTGCACAGAAAGACTGATGGCAGCGCCTTTGTTGCCCATTGCCTTGGCTTGTTTCAGAGGGGACCAAAGTGTTTGAATCATCTGACCTTAATGCCTGTGCCGCGCTTGTCGAACGTGGGGATCCCAAGCGATTTCTGGCAGTAATGGCAGCCCCGGTTCAGGCCAGGAAAGTGCTTTTTGCGCTGTTTGCCTTCAATCTGGAAGTGGCTCGCGCGCCGTGGGTTACCCAACAGCCGATGATTGCTGAGATGCGCTTGCAGTGGTGGTGTGATGCGCTGGATGAAATTGCGTCCCAAAAAGTGGTGCGCCGTCATGAGGTTGTGACGCCGTTGGCGGCGCTTATTGATTCGCACGCAGCTGCGCTTCTGCGTGAGTTGGTCACCGCCAGGCGCTGGGATATATATGATGATCCCTTTGAAGATGCGGCACAGTTCGAGCGGTATATCGATTACACTTCGGGTCACTTACTTGTGGTTGCCTCTGGAGTTTTGGGGGGGGCAGACCCGCAAGTGGTCCGTGATTTTGCTTTTGCTACGGGGCTGTCGAACTGGTTTCAGGCGGTACCAAAATTGCTGTCACAACGACGTCATCCGCTGCTGGATCTGTCTTCCAAATCGCTGCGCAGGCTTGCAGAACAGGGTTTGCAGCGGCTTGCAATGGCCCGCAATAGCCGTGGCTTGGTGTCATCTGATGCTGGGGCCGCGCTCTTGTGTGGCTGGCAGACCAAAAGCTATTTGACGGAAGCCTTTCACCACCCCGAGCGGGTGCTGTCGGGGTTGTCGGGGCCGCGGCTGTTTGTCAGCAAGGCCCGATTGCTGGCGCAAGCTGCAACAGGGCGTTGGTAGGGCGCTTAAAAGTGCTGACTGTGGCGCCTTTTGATAAGGCCAAACAGGGATATGGCCGCAATCAACAACAACGGCGCCACTGCGTAATTGACCGCAGCCCAGCCACTTTGGGGTGTGCCTCCGGCGCAATTCATCAAACCACCCGAGGCAAAAGAGGCCACGGTGACACCGCCAAACACAAACAGATCATTCATGCCTTGGACGCGGCCGCTTTCATGGGGGCCGTGGGCATCCACAAGCGCTGTGGTGGCCCCAATAAACCCAAAATTCCAGCCCACGCCCAAGAGTATTAGGGTTATAAAAAAATGCGGCAAAGTAGTGCCATTTAAGGCAACTAAGCTTGCAAGACCCAGAAAAGTAAGCCCGCAGGCAATGATTTTCTCAACCCCAAACCGGGCAATAAGATGTCCGGTGAAAAACGATGGCAGATACATCGCCAACACGTGAAATCGTACAACATCTGCGGCATTATTGGCGCTATAGCCGCATCCCACGATGGCCAGTGGCGTCGAGGTCATGACCAAATTCATCGCCCCATAGGTGACCATAGCGCAGGCGATCGCAGCAGAGATTTTGGGGTCTTTTAAAATCATAATACGGCTGCGTGCAGTGTGATGCATTGCGGGGGATCGGTCTACGGGAGGCGATTTTAAAAACCAGAACAAGCTTGCCCCGCACATGTTGAGCAGCGCGATTGCAACATAGCTACCGATAAACGGAATAACCGTTAAGTCTGAGGTCACCTTAACCAATTCGGTGCCCAGAACGGCGGCCACGAGGCCGCCTGACATCACATAGGAAATAGCCTTTGGACGAAATTCTGGCGTTGTGCCATCGGTTGCTGCAAAGCGGTAAAACCCCTGTGCAGACATATAAGTGCCGCTGAAAAAGCTGCCGATTAGAAATATTGCAAACGACCCAACGTACAAAGCATAGGCGCTGATCAAACCGCCTAGCATTCCTGCCACCGCCCCGGTCCAAAACCCAACCCGGCGGCTGTAGCGTTGCATCAACATCGACAAAGGGTACGCACTCAGCATTGACGCCAGCACGATCATGGTGATCGGCAAGGTGGCGAAGCAGACATTCACTGCCAAAGATTGTCCTGCCAGACCGGCGATGGTAAACATCATCGGCATTTGCGCGCCTAATAGCGCGTTGGCGAGAACCAGAACAATGAGGTTGCGTTTGGCCATAATATAAGGTGACGTTAAGCGCATTTACCATCGGTAGGCTGGTTTGTGATTCAAGGCAAGCTGGTTTGGGTCATAATCATAAAAGGCAGCGGGGAGACTTTGTTTTGACGATACACAAACTGATATTGACCGATGAGGTCGTGGCCCAGGGGGCCGCGTGGTTGGCACAGCGCGAGCCCCGATTTGCCGTTGCGCTCACTGCTACTGGGCCTCTGCCACTGCGTAACCGGGCGGATGGTTTTGCCGCGCTGCTGAGTGCGATTGTCAGCCAACAACTCAGCGTGGCCTCTGCCGCTGCGATCTGGAAGCGCCTGAACAACGCCGATATGATTGAAGCCGCCGCGATTATGCGCGCGGGTGATGACGCGCTGCGGGCGGCAGGGCTGAGCCGGCAAAAAATTCGTTACGCGCGCGCCCTGGCCGAATCAGGGATTGATTTTGTCAGATTGCGCCAATGTGACGACGCTGAAGTGATTTCCGTCTTGACCGAAGTTTCGGGAATTGGCGTTTGGACGGCGGAAATATATGTGATGTTTTCGCTGTCACGCCCCGATGTTTTTGCCCCCGGTGATCTCGCGCTTCAAGAGGCCGCGCGCAGTCTGTTCGATTTGCCTGGGCGTCCCAAAGAACGCGCGTTGCGGGAAATGGCTGAGGCATGGTCCCCGTGGCGATCGGTTGCAGCGCGGTTGTTGTGGGCCTATTATGCGGTGATCAAGAACAGGGAAGGTATAACATGACGCGAGTATTAAATGCAGGTCGCAGAGAGCCTTTATCGGGCAGCATCCATTCGGTGGTGGTATTTCTGCATGGCTATGGCGCCAACGGCGCTGATCTGCTGGGCTTGGCGGATCCTTTGGCAGAACATTTTCCCGACACGCTTTTTGTGGCGCCCGATGCGCCCGAAGGCTGTGCCGGTGCGCCGATGGGCTTTCAATGGTTTCCAATCCCTTGGATTGATTCGTCCAGCGAGGAAGAAGCCGAGCGTGGTATGCTCGCCGCTGCAGAAGATCTTAATGCATTTCTTGATGCGTTAATGGTGGATGAGGATGTCTTGCCTGAACAGGTTGTCTTGTTTGGCTTTTCGCAGGGTACGATGATGAGCCTGCATGTAGCGCCACGGCGTGAAGATGCGGTGGCCGGCGTGGTTGGATTTTCAGGCCGTCTGTTAGCACCTGAGTTGCTGGTGGATGAGGTGATTTCACGCCCACCAATTTTACTGGTGCATGGCGATACGGATGATGTTGTCGATATACAATCGATGCCAGAGGCGGTCGAGGTGTTGCAAGGGGCTGGATTTAAAGAGGTTTTTGCGCATGTTATGAAAGGCACGGGCCATGGAATTGCTGAAGACGGTCTTAGCGTTGCGCTTGCGTTTATGCGTGATAAACTTAGCCTATGATATAGTACCGGAACATTTAGGCGTTGTTGCCGAAATTTCACAGACTAAGATTAAGGTGCGGTCAACATATTATAGTGGGTTTTTGTGATTGCAAATACTATATATAGTATTCTACGCTGGGTAAACACGGCAGGCCACGGGGTAGGGCAGGCACATCAAAGGTTGGGGTAAATGGAGACTGATTTCAGGGTATCATTTGTGCGCGAACCATCAGCTTTACAGCAACATCCGGCGCTGGTTTTAAATGCTGATTACCGCCCATTGTCCTATTATCCGCTGTCGCTGTGGTCTTGGCAGGATGCTGTGAAGGCGGCTTTTATGGATCGGGTCGAGATTGTTGCAGAATACGATCACGTTGTGCGGAGCCCAAGTCTTACGCTCAAAGTACCCTCGGTTGTGGTTTTAAAAGACTATGTAAAACCCCGTAAACGAGTGGCGTTCACGCGATTTAATTTATTTTTACGTGATGAGTTTTGTTGTCAGTATTGTGGCAGAAAAGGCGATTTGACCTTTGATCATATCGTGCCCCGTGCAAGCGGGGGCATAACAAGCTGGGAAAATGTTGTGGCAGCCTGCTCACTTTGTAATACGAAAAAAGGGTCAAAAAGCCTGCGCCGGGCTGGAATGTCCCTGCGCAAACCGACCAGAACACCCGGTGCCGAGCAACTGCGTAACGTCGGGCGAAAGTTTCCGCCAAACCACTTACATGACAGTTGGATCGACTTTTTGTACTGGGACGCCGAACTAGACGCGTAAC
>DDEJ01000093.1:0-14403 GCA_002336405.1 Rhodobacteraceae bacterium UBA1957 | reverse complement strand
AACAGCTCATATTATAATGGGTTTCGCGGCGCCACGGGTCTTTTAATACCACAATCTACTGTGGTTTTGCGGCTGGAATTTTGGTTTTGCCAGTTAAAGGGTCGTCTTGTCGCTGCACAGATCCTTCAAAATGTGCTCCGGATTCGATGGCAATTGTCTTGTGAATGATATCGCCTTCGACCCGCGCAGAGGCTGTTAACCGCACTTTTATGCCGCGCACACGACCGACAATACGGCCATTTACGATAACATCATCGGCTGTAAGCTCACCCTTAATAGTGGCGGTTTCTCCGATCGTCAAAAGATGCGCTCTTATATCGCCCTCGACGGTTCCCTCCACCTGTATATCACCGGTTGTCTTAATGTTTCCAGTGATATGTAAGTCCGAGGACAAGATAGAGGCTGGGGGTTTTGCCTTTGGCGCAGATGGCTTGAAGTCTTGTGATTGCGACGACGCCGTTTTGTTGGGGACTGCGCCTGCAGCGGCAGCCGCGCCATCATCAGATTGGGTTGGTTCGTTGATTTTACTTTTAGAAAACATCTTTTGCTGCCTTGATATATCTCATCGGGTTTACGGCCTTTCCACCCTCGCGCACCTCATAGTGAAGATGCGTTCCAGTGGAGTTTCCACTACTACCCATATCACCTATCCGGTCGCCACGCGAGACCCTTTGGCCTTTCTTGACGCGGATTTTTGATAAATGTGCATATCGGGTTTCAATTCCAAAGGCATGGCGAATTTTTATTAGCCAGCCATAGCCCCCCTCCCAGCCTGCAAAACTGACCGTGCCATCGGCTGTCGTATGGATGGATGTGCCTTTAGGTGCTGCGAAATCAACCCCGTTGTGGGGCCGGCCCCACCGTTTTCCAAAGCCAGATGTATAGCGGTAATTGGAAATCACCGGTATAGCAAATGGGGCTTTTTGTGCTGCGATGCGGTATTGGTTTAATTCGTCCATTTGTTGCAACAGTCGCTGCATCATCAGCGTATTTGCATCCAGCGGTTCACCACGGGTGGATACTGTGGGTGGCATGAACTGGCCACCCAAACCTGAATATCCTTGCCGGACATACTCCAGCAATGTCTCTGTGTTCAGTCCGACAGTGCGAAACATTTTGTCTAGGGGTTGCACCGAAATAGTCAGAGCGTCTTCGAGCTGGCGAAAGATACGCTGGTTTTTTTCTTCTGTGAGCTGCAGCTCAAGTTTCAGTTCGTCGGTGTGGCTGATTATGTCTTGGGTCTGCGCGAGGACCTGATCGCGTTCCGCGGTGGTTTGTTCTAAAATCGCAACCAAACGTTCAACGGCGGCTTTGCTTTGTATTCCGGGCGCGGGCGTCAAATCAGCGACGCCTTTGTCCTCGATTGTTTTCTGCTCAGTTGCTGCGTCGGCAGAGGGTGTGATAGGCGGTGCCGCAGCTGCCAGCTTTTCCTGCAACACTCTTAAAGCGCTAAGCATTTCTTGCCGTTGCAGTTCTGTTTCCAAAAGCTGAGCTTGCACTTGATCTGCATAGTCTACCACCCGACCAAAGGTATCTTGAGCGCCGTTGGCTTGGGCCGTTTTGGCATCGCGGTCTGCCTTTAAAGTGGAAAGTTCCTGATGGTAAAATTCAGCATCTTGTTTGGCCTGTTGTCTAAAGTCATTTGCGCCGAGCAGGTCGACACAAACCAGAGCAGTGCTGATAACAGTCCAGATCACAAATGTTGCTGCACCAAGACACGCCAGTATTTGAGTGCTCGTTCTTACATGCAGATACCTCATGCCTTTTTGGGTGCTGAAAAACACCCGGCGCTCGGGGAAATAGTGCTCGCTCACGTCGAGTAATTTTGCGAGAACCTTACTGTGCAAGCTGAACTCCGTCTCTGTTTCGCAACTGCATCTGCGCTGCCTTTTTTCTGCCACGTGCGATTGACCAGTGACAACCGCATGGACGCTAGCCGAAAGTTGCGCAGACAATCAAGCCGATTCTTTGTGACTCACAACTATAACAAGAAGGCCGACATGTTAATTCTTTTTAGGATCGTTATTTCTAGATACTGCCCGATTATCTGCGGCTAATGGCCAGTAAAAGTCGGGCGGCAAACCGGCGTCAGCTCGTTTTTCCTCGTTAAAGGGAGGTCTTAGCGCGCCGTGGAAATACTGTTTAACAAGCGCGTGAAATACCGGTTTTGGGTCTTGATTCTCCCGTCCACAAAGAAAATTAAACCATTTTGATCCATAGGCGACATGGCTGACTTCTTCGGCATAGATCATTTCTAGTGCGTCGACCGCTTGGGTAAGACCGGCCTTTCGGAACACCTCTATCATGCCCGGTGTTACGTCTAGGCCGCGGGCCTCTAAGACCATCGGAACGACGGCCAGCCGCCCCAGAAAGTCGTCAACAGTGTCGTCTGCAGCACGCCACATTCCGGCGTGTGCCGGCAGTGCGCCATAATGGCTGCCTAATGCTTCGAGACAATCGGACATCAGGTTGAAGTGTTTTGACTCGTCATCTGACGCTTGCACCCAATCGTCATAAAACCCAATGGGCATGTCGATATGGCAAAAGCGTGCAATAATATCCCAATGGAGATCAACAGCGTTCAGTTCAATATGCGCCACGGCGTGTAGCAGGGCAATCTGACCGGCCAGCGTGCCGGGTTTGCGCTTGGGAACCTCGCGCGGGCTGAGCAGGTCAGGCTTGTCGGGCCGGGCGGGATGTTGTGGTGGGCTGGCTGTGCCGACGGTAATCGTTGTGCCGCCGGCGCGGGCGGCGCGCCAGTTTTGCGCATACCGCCTCGACAGCGCGGTCTTTTCGCGTCCGTCTTTGGTGTTCAAGACGTTCACAGCCATCTGTGTCAGGGTAATCTGCATCATAAGTCTTTCAAAGCCTGCAGCACGGCTTCGACATGGCCGGGTACTTTGACCTTGCGCCACTCGCTGACGATCTGACCGTCCGCATTGATCAAAAAGGTTGACCGCTCTATGCCCATGTAGGTTTTGCCGTACATGGATTTTTCTTTCCAAACGCCAAACGCTTCGCTGACGGTACCACTTTCATCCGATAACAAGGGGATGGTCAGTTGATATTTTGTAACAAATTTGTCGTGACTGGTGACGCTGTCTTTCGAAATGCCAATAACCTGCGTGTTAAGAGCGGCAAAATCGGCTTGCAGGGCGGTAAAGGCCAGAGCCTGCTTTGTGCAGCCTGAGGTGTCGTCACGGGGATAGAAAAACAGCACCACCCAATCGGGTCGCAGGTTGGAAATATCAAGTACGGTGCCGCCATCTCGAGGCAGGGCAACGGTGGGAGCAGCTTTGGGTAGATCGCTCATTGGTGTGCCTTTCGATCATTTGGATTGCATCAGCGGTGTACTATTGCAATATCAACTTAGGATAAACCCAATAACAAGGTCCAGCGTGGCACCCGAACAAATACAAACACCCAAACCCGAACCGGCGGAAACGACTGTCGTTAGAAAGTGGCGTCCGTTGCGGTGGTTACTGGCTTTCGTGGTACTTTGCTTTGGCGCGGTCGCGGTGGGTTTGAGCCAATTGCCGGGGCGCAGTCTGTCGATGCCTGTCTGGCTGCAGGAGCGGGTTGAAAACCGTATTGCCGAGGCCTATCCAAATCTCGATATTCGTTTCCGGTCGGTGATGCTGGTCATTGGCGAACAGTGGCATCCTAGCATAGCGTTGCAAGATGTTGAATTGCGCGATACCGATCAGAGCCATTTGTTGAGTTTCCCCGATGTTGGGGTGAGCTTGTCGCCCGAGGCTCTGTTGAGCGGCAGGATTAGCCTCAAGGCGGTGCGGATGTCCGGGGCGTTTGTGACCTTGCGCCGAGATGCTGAGGGTCATTTTAACGTGGCAATGGACCGCACACGGAAGACCCGGACACCGAAGACCCGGACACTGACCTCTCTTTTGGCTGCTGTTGACAGCGCGCTGCAGCGTCCGGCACTGGCCGAATTTGATGAATTTTTACTGACCAATTTGACCATGCGCTATGAAGATAATCGTGTGGCCCGCAATTGGAATGTCGATGGGGGACGCCTACAGTTGCAACGCGTGGGCGACACCTTGCAGTTGGGGGCTGATTTTACCGTTTTGGGCACGCGGACTTACGCGTCGCGAATCGCGGTAAATGCCACCAGTATCATTGGATCAAGCGCCATCGATTTAGGGGTCAGTTTTGATGATATGGTGGCTGCCGATCTGGCGCTTCAAAGTCCGGCATTGTCTTGGTTGGGTGTGCTAGAGGCTCCAATTTCAGGGGCGGTGCGCACAGGTTTTAACACCGAAGGTGTCTTGCAGCCGCTGAATGCCTCTTTACAGATTGGTGCGGGTGTGCTGCAGCCGAATGCAAATACCCAGCCGATCCCTTTTGACAGCGCAAGCAGTTATTTTTCTTTTGATCCTGCGAGCCGCCGGCTGACGTTTGATACGATTTCACTGCAGAGCGATTTGGTTACAACGACAGCCAGTGGACAGGCGATTTTGCTGGGTGAGGGTCAGGGGTTGCCAGATGGCTTGTTAGGGCAATTCGAGCTGTCGGATGTTGCGGCCAAGCCCTATTTGAATTTGGCAACCGAAGTTGCTCTTGATCAGGTCACAATGGATTTCAAGTTGATGTTTGATCCGCTCAAGGTCAATCTGGGGCGTCTGTTGATCACGCTGCCCGAGGGAGAAATTGCCGTCGACGGGGCTGCCACCGCAGAGCCTGATGGGTGGCGCTGGGCGTTAAATCTGACTTCAGGATCTGCCACGCCAGAGCACATTTTGCGCTATTGGCCGTCAGATCTGAAATCAAAATTGCGCCGCTGGATCGCTGCAAATATTTTGGATGGTGCTTTGAGTGATATCAATCTGTACCTCAGATCAGCCCCAAATCAAAATCTGCGTACGCATCTGGGTTTTTTGTTCCGTGATGCGCGGGTAAAGTTTTTAAAAACTCTACCGCCGTTACAGGACGCGGTCGGCTATGTCACCCTGACAGACGCGCGGCTTGTTGCGGGCATTGAGGCGGGCTGGGTCAAAGCGGCGCAGGGTGGTATGATTGATACTGCAGGCACCACCTTCGTGATACCCGATACCCGCATTAAGCCGGCACCGGCAGAGGTAGGTTTAATCGCTAACAGCAGTCTGACCGCCGCTTTGAGTATACTCGATGAGCCGCCGTTCCGGTTTGTTTCAAAGTCAAAGTTGCGGACCCAGACCATGCAGGGGCAAGCAGAGGTCTCGGCAAAGTTTAATTTCGTTCTCAAAAAGAAATTACCTCCAAAGCAAGTGCTGTTTGAAGCCACGGGCAAAATTACAGATTTTAGCAGTACTGCAATAATTCGCGATCATCGTCTGAGTGCTGAGAAAATAAGTTTATTTCTCGATCCCAAAGGGTTGCGCTTGTCGGGGGCTGGATTGCTTGACACCGTGCCATTTGAAGGCCGCTGGCAAATGCCGTTTGGCGCGGCTGGCAAAGCCGGTGCAAAGGTCACAGCCTCGGTCGAGCTGTCGCAGACATTGCTTGAAAATTTTGCGATATCTTTGCCGCCGGGTGTGATGACAGGTTCCGGGAGCGCAGATATAAATATTGCACTGCCCAAAGGCGCTTTGCCCGTACTGCAGTTCAAGTCTGATCTGACAGGGATTGGACTGAATATTCCTCAAATAGGGTGGCGCAAAGCCGCTGAAAAATCTGGTAACCTTGCATTTTCTGCGACCCTGTCCAAACCGATTGCTCTGAGTGAAATACAATTTCAGGCGCCGGGTCTGCAGGGGTCAGCAGCTCTCGGTTTGACGCCACAGGGAAAATTTGAGCGCGCCGATTTCAAAGCCCTTAAAATTGGCAATTGGCTGGATGCGCCGGTGAGCCTTATTGGTCGTGGCGTGGCGCAGCCTCCGGAAATTCTCGTCAACGGCGGTGTGCTGGATTTGCGCAAACTGCCGAGAGGCGGTGCTGGCAAAGGCCGCAACGGTCCGATCAGTGTATCGCTCAAGCGCCTAAAGGTTACCCGAGGGATCGCGCTTCATAATTTTAAAGCCAAGTTTGGCGCAGGCAATGGTCTTAAGGGAGCGTTTAGTGGGCTTGTAAACGGCGCCGCATCTGTGCGCGGGCAAATTACGCCCCAAAACGGACGGTCCCGGGTTTCGTTGCGGTCTAAAAATGCTGGTGGGGTGTTGGAAGCGGCAGGATTTTTTCGTAAAGCCAGCGGTGGGGATCTTGCCTTGAGCTTAAACCCGGTTGGGGCTGCGGGCACCTTTGATGGGGTGCTGAAAGTCACTAATACCCGCCTTATTGATGCGCCGGTTGTGGCCGAGCTTTTGAATTTCATTTCTGTGGTAGGGCTGTTGGAGAAATTGGGAAAATCAGGAATATTATTCACTGAGGTGGATGCTGCGTTCCGCCTGACCCCAAAGCAGCTTATTTTGTCCAAAAGCAGTGCGATCGGGCCGTCGATTGGAGTCTCTCTGGACGGCTATTACAACCTTGCTGAGCGCGTTATGGATATGCAAGGGGTGGTGTCGCCGATTTACCTGCTGAACGGGATTGCCAGCATTATCGGTCGCAAAGGTGAGGGGTTGATTGGTTTTAGCTTCAACCTCAAAGGAAAGTCAGATAAGCCGAGAATCCTAGTAAACCCCTTGTCGGCTTTAACTCCGGGAATGTTTCGTGAAATTTTTCGCCGTCCGGCGCCGAAGCTGAAAAACTGATGCAAAGAGCTAGTGCCAGCCTATGAAATTAACCGACTTTGACTTTGAATTGCCGGAGCGGTTGATCGCAACGCGTCCGGCGGTGCCGCGCAGCGCCTCTCGGCTTTTGGTAGCCCAAGCCGGACAAATAGAGGACGCATACTGCACCGATTTGCCAAAATGGTTGCGTTGCGGGGACCGGCTGGTGTTGAATGATACCAAGGTAATTCCCGCACGCTTGCAGGGGTGGCGTCACCGGCAGGGCGCAGATGGGCTAACGCGGGCCGCGATGGAGGTGACCTTGCTGAGCCCCACTGTCACTGGCAGATGGGCTGCGCTGCTCAAACCATTGAAAAAAATCCGCGATGGCGAAGAGATTCGCTTTAGTGAAAACTTTTCGGCGCGGCTTGAGGCGCGAAGGGATGGCCAGGTTGAGCTGTCGTTCAATCTGCAGGGCGCTGCCTTTGATGGGGCTTTGGCGGCCTGTGGCCTGATGCCGTTGCCGCCCTATATCGCCGCCAAACGACCGGCTGATGCGCAAGATAAGGTCGACTATCAGACGGTTTTTGCGCGGGCGCCTGGCGCGGTTGCTGCACCGACCGCTTCGCTGCACTTTGATGCAGCGCTATTAGCAAAGCTGCAAGGCATCGGGGTGCGCGTAAGTTTTGTGACGCTCCATGTGGGGGCCGGGACGTTCTTGCCTGTCAAGGTTGACGACATATTGCAGCATAAGATGCATTCAGAATGGGGTAGGGTAAGCGCGGCTGCGGCGACCGAAATTGCGGCGACGAAGGCGGCTGGAGGGCGTATAATCCCTGTGGGTACCACAGCCCTGCGGTTGATCGAGACCGCGGCGCGGGCGGGTTCGATCAAGGCCTGGGAGGGGGGCACGGATATCTTCATCTATCCGGGATTTACGTTTCACGTATGTGATGGTCTGATGACAAACTTCCATCTGCCTAAATCGACCCTGATGATGTTGGTGTCGGCTTTTATGGGCCGATCACGGATCAAAGATATTTACGCGCATGCTATCGCAAATGATTACCGGTTTTTTTCCTATGGCGATTCCTCGCTGCTTTTGCCGCAGAAAAATGCACATTTATAATAATTAAGACCTCACTGGTCGCTAAACACTCAGACAGCTTTGCGGTTTTCGTATCTTGTGCAGGTGTCATTTTAATTCTGGATATAGCTTATGGTTAGAGTATTTTCAAATTCTTGGGCGTTACTTTTGGGGATGTTATTGTTGATGGTCGGCAATGGCTTGCAGGGAACGCTGTTGGGTATTCGTGGTGAAATAGAAGGCTTTTCAACAAGTTCCATGTCGCTGGTAATGTCCGCCTATTTCTTAGGATTTTTGGGCGGATCCCGGCTGGCACCACGGATGATCAGGCGCGTGGGTCACGTACGGGTATTTGCCGCGCTGGCAAGTTTTATTTCGGCGGTGTTGATTCTCTATCCAACTTGGGCAAACCCCTATGTCTGGGCGGTGGAGCGGGTGGTGATTGGGTTTTGTTTCTCTGGGGTCTATGTGACTGCTGAAAGCTGGCTCAATAATGATTCTACCAACGAAACCCGCGGGCAAGCGCTTTCAGCCTATATGATTGTGCAGATGGTTGGGATCGTATTAGCGCAAATGCTTTTGCTGGTGGCTGATCCGTCTGGATATGTTTTGTTTGTTATCCCTTCGGTGCTGGTCTCGATCTCATTTGCGCCGATTTTGCTATCGATTAGCCCAACGCCGGCGTTTGATTCCACCAAGCCGATGTCGCTGCGCAAACTGGTGCAAATATCACCGCTAGGCTGTGTGGGTATGTTTTTGCTTGGAGGGGTCTTCTCTGCACAATTTGGCATGTCGGCCGTTTATGGCGCCGAGGTAGGGCTCAGTGTTGCGCAAATTTCGCTGTTTGCGGCGACGTTTTATATCTTTGCAACTTTGCTGCAATACCCACTTGGTTGGCTTTCGGACCGCATGGACCGACGGTTATTGATTTTACTGACCGCTTTGATTGCCGCAAGCGGGGCATTTATAGGATATTTTTTTAGTCATAATTACATTTTTTTACTGGTTGCTGCCGGGTTGATAGGCGGATTTTCAAACCCGCTGTATTCGCTTTTGATTGCCCATGCGAATGATTATCTAGATTTTGATGACATGGCGGCGGCCTCTGGCGGTCTGGTGTTTATCACTGGCGTCGGGGCCATTGCTGGGCCAGTGGTTATCGGTTGGGTGATGGAGCGGATTGGACCCCATGGTTATTTTGGGGTGACGGCTTTTTTGCTCTGTGCGATGGCGGCTTATGCTGGTTATCGGATGACCCAGCGCAGTGCGATTGCGGTTGATGCAACGGCTTCTTACATGCCGCTGTCGCCCGGAGCCTCGGTCGTGGCAGTCGAACTGGCACAAGAACATGCAATTGATGTTGCAAAAGAAGACAGTGAATGAGTTTAAATACTTTACTCAGATGCACTTTTATGTCGGTTATGAAGCATAAAGTTACTATCATTTTGGACAATAGTTATTGTAGGTCTGGGGTATAAAAAAAGAGTGGAGTGTTTGAAATGGCTGCACCAGAAAAACTGTTGAGGTTTTGGTTGGATGAAGTGGGTCCCGCAGGGTGGTATATCCAAGACCCCTCGCTAGATGCCGCTATCTGTGAGCAATTTATGGGGGTTTGGGAACAGGCCATGCAAGGCAAATTCTCGCTTTGGCTTACCTATCCTACAGGTGCGCTGGCGTATTGCATTTTGCTTGACCAGTTTTCGCGTAATATGTTTCGTGGTCGCGCAAAGGCCTATTCCGCTGATCGTGGTGCATTGGCCGCAGCGAAATCGGCGATACACTATAAATGGGATTTGCGCATCGATGAACCAGCACGGCAGTTTTTTTACCTGCCGTTAATGCATTCTGAAAATCTACCTGATCAGGACCGCTGTGTTCGATTAATGAAAACCCGGCTGGAAGACACTGGTGGCTCGGGCTTGGAACATGCTAAAGCGCATCGAGAAGTGATCCGTATGTTTGGACGTTTTCCATTTCGAAACGAGGCTTTGAACCGTCCCTACACGCACTCGGAACGGATGTTTTCAGAGAACGGTGGATATGAAAAAACTCTGAACCCGCTGGAAACAGCGGTCTAAGTCAAAGCTCTGTTGAAGCGGCCTTAAAGATAGTTTAATATCAAACTATCTTTGTTGGAGGACCGTATGGCACAAGATTCGTTTGACCTGATTGTGATTGGCGCAGGACCCGGGGGCTATGTTGCGGCGATCCGAGCTGCCCAACTTGGCTTGAGCGTCGCGGTCATAGAGCGCGAGCATATGGGTGGAATTTGCCTGAACTGGGGATGTATTCCGACCAAAGCAATGTTGCGGTCGTCTGAAGTCTTTCACCTGATGCATCGGGCCAAAGAGTTTGGCCTGTCTGCCACAGGCATCGACTATGATCTGGATGCGGTGGTGAAACGGTCGCGGAGCGTGGCCAAGCAGCTTAGCGGCGGCGTTGGGCATTTATTGAAGAAAAACAATGTGACTGCCATAATGGGCAGCGCGTCGCTGTCAGGCAAGGGGCGTGTGGTGGTGACCACAAAAGCGGGTACTCAGGCATTGCATGCCAAGCATGTTATCGTTGCAACTGGGGCGCGGGCGCGCGAATTGCCCGGTCTTGAGGCCGATGGAGATCTTGTTTGGTCCTATAAACACGCGTTGACGCCAAAGCGTATGCCCAAAAAGCTCTTGGTGATTGGCTCTGGCGCAATTGGAATCGAATTTGCCAGTTTTTATAATACGCTTGGCGCCAAGACGACCGTGGTTGAAGTGATGGACCGTATTTTGCCGGTGGAAGATGAAGAAATTTCGACCTTTGCCAAGAAGTCTTTTGTCAAACAGGGTATGGACATTCGCGAAAAGGCTTTGGTCAAACAGTTGGATCGTGGCAAGGATACGGTCACGGCGCTTATTGAGCAGAACGGCAAGGTTGAAACACTGACATTTGACACGGTGATTTCTGCTGTCGGGATTGTCGGCAACACCGAAGGCTTGGGGCTTGAGGCGCTTGGGGTAAAGATCGACCGAACCCATGTGGTGACCGATGACTATTGCCGCACCGGCGTCGAGGGCCTGTTTGCTATCGGAGATTTGGCGGGTGCGCCGTGGCTGGCCCATAAAGCCAGTCACGAGGGAACGATGGTGGCCGAATTGATCGCGGGCGGCTCGCCGCATCCGGTCAAACCAGAAAGCATTGCCGGTTGCACCTATTGCTCACCGCAGATCGCCAGTGTTGGTCTGACCGAAGCCAAGGCCAAAGCTGCGGGACATGATATAAAAGTTGGGCGATTTCCGTTTATTGGCAACGGCAAGGCGATCGCACTGGGCGAACCTGAGGGCATGATCAAGACCGTGTTTGATGCCACAACAGGCGAACTTTTGGGCGCGCACATGGTTGGGGCCGAAGTGACCGAGTTGATTCAAGGCTATGTGGTTGGCAAGCAGATGGAGACCACCGAAGAAGACTTGATGAATACGATCTTCCCGCACCCGACCCTGTCGGAAATGATGCACGAAAGCGTGTTGGATGCCTATGACCGTGTGATCCATATGTGAAAAGCGTCTGGGTATTGGCAAGCTCTGCGCCAATATCCCGTCTTAAAGACGATGTTTCAAAGCCCAAATCTAGGATTTTTCCCTGCGTTGTGACCGCCAAGCCTGCCAGGCCTCTGGGCTGTCTAAATCGGTAAGCGCGTGATCCCGCGGCAGTGTAACTTTGATCAATCGGTGGGCGTTTTCGCGGAGAATGGCGCGGCCACCCTGATCGCCGGTCAACCCGCCAAGGGCTTCAAAAAATACGCTGGGAAATATCACGGGATGCCCGGCGATTCCGTCTTGATTGGCTGCACGGCAGATCATGGTTTGGTTGTGGGCGCGAAACGTCTCAAGCATCAAAGCCAGATCTTGCTGCGTCAGATCGGGCATATCTGCGGGCAGGATCATCACCCCTTCACAGGGATGTGGCAGGGCGGTGATGCCGGCGCGGATGGAAGCCGCCATCCCCTCACTTGGGTCTGTGACCTCAACCACACTAAGGCTGTGACCCTCAAGACACCTATGGCGGGGATGCGCCCCTTTTGGCAGGGTTACGATGACATCAGTTGTGACCGCACAGGCGCGCATTACCACGCGGACCAGCAGCGGCACGCCATCGATCTGCTCCAGCAATTTGTCGCGGCCCCGCATGCGCCGGGCGGCACCGGCGGCCGGGATAAGGACAGCAACATGGCTCATGGGTTATTCGCACTCAGTCTTTGCCGACACGCAAGGCGCCTTGAAATCTGCCTATACCAGATGGCGAGATCAGGCAAATATTACCTGTTATTGGGAATTTATGTAAGGTGCTCTCTGCAACAATTGTGGGTCTCGCCGCGTCTACGCGCCGATGGTAATGCCCTAACCTCAAGATCGAAAGGACCGGGCCGCGCCTGCTGCTAATCTACGGCGCGGTTGGTGCTGTCTTGATTGGGTGCGCATTTATCTTGCAAGTGCTTTAGCACAAAGATGCGAATGGCCGAGGCCAAACCGGCTTCAAAACCACGGGCCTCGTCGATCTCGGCTGCCAAGACATTGATCGCAATGTTTTTTTCTTTGGCAATTTGGCGAAACGCCAGCCAGAAAGGGTCTTCCAACGACACGCTGGTACGGTGACCCTTGAGTGTAAGCGAGCGTTTGGCTGGCCGGGCGCTCATGGGTCGCGCCGGTGGCTATCAAGTGTTTTAGCCGCTTTGTCAGTCTGCGCTTTTTGCAGGGCCTTACTGGCTTTGGTTTGGCCATGCGCTGCCGCGTTCTGCGCGGCGCGCACGGTTTTTTCTTGCCGCGCCTTTTGTTTGCGCACCCGGTTTAAATTGACCGGCTGCGACATTACTTTGGGCCTATCATATTTTCGGGGCGCACCACGCGATCAAAGGTGGTTGCGTCGACGAACCCCAAGGCGATCGCCTCTTGCTTCAGGGTCGTGCCGTTTTTATGCGCCGTTTTGGCCACTTTGGTGGCGTTGTCATAGCCGATCTCAGGGGCGAGCGCCGTCACCAGCATCAGCGATTCACGCATCAGTTTTTCAATCCGGTCCTCATCGGCGGCCAAATCCTTGATCAGGTTGTCGGTAAAGGCCGCGGCGGCATCGCCAAGCAACTGCATGGATTGTAGCACGTTATAGGCCATCATCGGCTTGTAGACGTTCAGTTCAAAATGCCCCTGTGATCCAGCAAAGCCAACGGCGGCATCATTGCCCATCACATGAATACACACTTGGGTCAGTGCTTCGCATTGGGTCGGGTTGACCTTGCCGGGCATGATCGAACTTCCTGGTTCGTTTTCGGGCAGGATTAATTCACCCAGACCGCAGCGCGGGCCAGAGCCAAGAAGCCGGATATCATTGGCGATTTTAAACAGGCTGCCAGAGACTACCTTCAGTGCGCCAGAGATTTCCACCATTGCATCATGGGCGGCCAGGGCCTCGAATTTATTGGGGGCTGTGACGAACGGCAGGCCGGTGATCTGCGCCATATTGGACGCCACCATTTCCGACCAGCCCATCTTGGTGTTCAGGCCTGTGCCAACCGCTGTTCCGCCTTGGGCCAGTTCATAGATCCGCCCCAACGCATCTTTAACGCGCTGGATACCCATGGCCACCTGATGGCTATAACCGGAAAACTCTTGACTGAGGGTGAGGGGGGTGGCGTCTTGGGTGTGGGTGCGGCCAATTTTGATGATACCGTCGAATTCGACGATTTTCGCCTGCAGTCCCGCATGCAGTTTTTCCAGCCCGGGCAACAGCACGTCGCGGGCGCTCATCGCGGTGGCGATATGCATTGCTGTGGGAAAGGTGTCATTTGAAGACTGGCTCATATTGCAGTGGTCATTGGGATGCACCGGATCTTTGGAGCCGATCACACCACCAAGTATTTCGATTGCGCGATTGGCGATCACCTCGTTTGAGTTCATATTTGATTGCGTGCCAGATCCGGTTTGCCAGACCACCAGCGGAAAGTTTTCGTCAAACTTGCCCTCGATGACTTCACTGGCGGCTTGGGTGATCGCAGTGCCGCGGCGCTCATCCAAGGCCCCAAGGGTCATATTGGCCTCGGCACAGGCTTTTTTGATCACACCCAATGCGCGGACGATGGCAATGGGTTGTTTTTCCCAACCGATTGGAAAGTTAATAATCGAGCGCTGCGTCTGCGCACCCCAATATTTGTCTGACGGCACCTCAAGGGGGCCAAAGCTATCGGTTTCGGTGCGCGTCTGCGTCATGTTATTCTCCTACCGGTTTACACCACTGCAAAGTGTCAAGACTGGCTTGGACTGCACCAATCTGTTGCGGGTGCGTTATAAACTATATTCAACCAAGGTGCATGGGTAACTTGATCAATCAGCTCAGTTTTTACCGAGGATACAGAATTTCGCTCATTTAAACGGATAAATGCCACTTTATGCTTGGTATTTTGCGTCAGATTGCCCTGTCGGAAATCTATATTCTGTCGTTGGTTAGAATGCCATGATGACACTTACACAGATGTTGCTTCAGGCATGGGTGAACGCCAGATAGGGCCGCGGAACAGTCCGGAGCCGACAACACTGGTGTTTTGGGGGGCGGTGCTTAGACAATAAAAGGTAGTCTTTAAAAACAAAATACCCCTCACGAAGGAGGGGCTTTGCCTGTTCAGTGTTCAAGGCAGCGATT
>DDEJ01000087.1:8235-8672 GCA_002336405.1 Rhodobacteraceae bacterium UBA1957 | reverse complement strand
CGAAATGCCCAGCCGCCAAAGACGGCCTCACCAGACAAGGCCAGATCGGGACAGCGCTCAAACAGCATCGGCAGCGCCACCTGTCCAATCAGACAGCGCGCTGCCCAAGCCCCGGCACAAAAATGCGGGCCAGCGCCGAAAGAAATTGCCTTGGACCGGTCTTGGCCCAGCTCAAACAAGTCGGGTTTGGCAAATGCGTTGGCGTCGCGGTTGCCAGAGCCAAACATGAAAAAGGTACGCGCCTCAGCCAAGATTGGGATCCCCCCGATTTCATAGTCTTGGGTGACCCGGCGCGGCGACATACCTATGGGCGACATCCAGCGGGCATATTCTTCAAAGGCATCCATCCAACTGTGTGCACCGGACCTGATCAATGCGTATTGCTGGGGGTGGTGCAGAACGGCCCAGGCTGCGCCGGCGATGGCATCGCGGGGCTC
>DDEJ01000087.1:0-7841 GCA_002336405.1 Rhodobacteraceae bacterium UBA1957 | reverse complement strand
CGGCCTGCATCTGAACAGACAGCAGTGATCTGTCCGGATTGGCCCGAAGTGCCGGCATCCGCGCCTCGATATGGCGGTCAATCGAAGCGGTGCAGTCGTGACACCGTGCGGTGGTCTCTGGGTCGCCATGGTAATTGGAACAGCCGTCGATCATACCTTGGCTGACCCGGTCCATTTCGCGCCAGTGCATATTGGTCATCCCGGTCATGGCTATTAACGCTTGCGCCGATACCGGCATGGCGTAATCCCGCACAAGGTCGGCGGCACCGCGCGGTGCCAGTTTATCAAGAATTTTTGAGGTTGCGGCGATAAACTTTTGCTGCCAGTGATCTCTCACGGTTTTTGGTGACATCGCGGGAAAAATGGCGCGTCGCTCGCCCAGATGCGCTGGTCCGTCTTTGCGCATCATATTCTGACCCATCAAGACATGCATAAGACCGTCGGGTTGATCAGACGAGAAAATCTCAATCATCTTCTCATATTTGAAAATATCATCCCGCCGGGTGATTAAAATAGCCCCCAATTCCGGCACCATTGCAACGGGAGCGGTGTGGCGCAGCGTTTGCAAATCGGGATAGGGGTCGTGCCAAAAGGCCTCGCGATTAATATGATAGATGGGCAGAGCGTTCGTCACAGCTGCGTCCTTTAGCTTATTGGCAGCGGCATACACCGCGTGGTCGCTGAGCGCTGAGCCTAGAATGAACTTTTAGGGCTGTCAAAGCGCATGGTGGCTTTTGCATTATGTGCTGCTGGCGCTGCGGACCAGCCAAGAAAAGGCCCGCGCCGCTCATCAGGGTGTCGCAGATCTGACGCACACCTCCAAAGCATAGGAACTAATTTCCGGGTTGTCCTTGTTTTCTTCTGCCGCACCTGAGCCGTTGCACAACCTGCCCGTCCAAAGCCAAGTCAACATTCTGACTTAATATGCGCCGTTTGATAATTCGAGCAAAGGTTTGAAAGGCTGGGCCCAATACGCTGTCTCGGCCCATCGTAATCGTATTGTTGTTTGACCTTTATGCTTTTCATCCCCTGCATCCGCGTTACATAGCTTTAACGGAGGCCGAGATGCTGGTAAGTTTGCGCGACGTTCACAAATCCTATTCCGAAGCTGCGGGCCGAACAGATATCTTGTGCGGGGTTGACATGAATCTGGCCGCGGGAGAAACTTTGGCACTGACCGGGGAATCTGGCAGTGGAAAAAGCACATTACTGCACTTGATCGGTGGCTTGGATAGTGCTGACAGCGGTCAAGTTATTATCGATGGGCAGGCTTTGATGGCATTGGATGATGCGGCGCTGGCTGGGCTGCGCAGAACCACCGTCGGGGTAATATTTCAGCAATTTAACCTGATCCCATCGCTGAATGTGGCCGATAATATTGCCTTTCAAGCCCGCCTGTCGGGACGGCAGGACACCGCGCGCATCGCGGACCTTGTGGGGCGCATGGGGTTAGAGCCACATTTGCACAAGTACCCTGAGGCGCTGTCTGGCGGACAACAGCAGCGGGTCGCCATTGCCCGGGTGCTGGCCACTGCGCCCAAACTTGTTCTGGCCGATGAACCCACCGGAAATCTTGATGAGGCCAGCGCCGCTGTGGTGCTGGATCTACTGCTAGAGCTGGTGGGTGAAACCGATGCGGCGCTGTTGATGGTGACGCATTCGACGCAACTGGCCGCACGGATGGGACGGCGGTTGCATCTTCAGGCAGGGCGGCTGGCATGACCGGTCCGGTCCTGTGGGCGTTGCTTGGCCATTGGCGGCGCAACCCGCTGCAGCTTTTCACCGTCCTTGCGGGGCTGGCGCTGGCCACGGCGCTGTGGTCGGGGGTGCAGGCGATCAATGCCGAGGCGCGCGCCAGCTATCGCTTGGCCGCTGATATGCTCGGTGCGGCAGATCGGGCACAGATCACCACCCGTGCCGGGGGCCGTGTTTCGGTTGCAGATTATGTTGCCCTGCGGCGCGGGGGCTGGCGCGTGACGCCGGTGATTGAGGGGCGCTATGACGACATCCGCATCTTGGGTATCGACCCGCTGACCGCGCCGTTCGGCGGCAGCGGGCTATCGGAATTCACCAGGGCCGATTTTGGGGCGTTTTTAACGGCACCAGGTCTCATTCTGGGGCAGGCTGAGGTTTTGGAACGGTTGCGTGGCAAATCTTTAGCCGGTTTTGAAACCCGTCCGTCGATGGCCCCGAATACGGCTTTGATGGATATTGCGGTGGCCCAGAAACTGTTGGAGTTTGACGCTGGGTTGACGCGGTTGATGGTGGACCCGCAACAGCCGCTGGTACAGGTGCCGCTGGGGCAGATCGCCCCGCATCTGCAGCTGACAACCCCTCAGGTGGGTGCAGATGTTGCCCGCTTGACTGGCAGTTTCCACCTTAATCTGACTGCCTTTGGTCTGCTGGCGTTTGCGGTGGGTATTTTTGTGGTGCACGGCGCGATCGGTCTCGCGTTTGAGCAGCGCCGTGGCATGATCCGCACTCTGCGGGCGTTGGGGGTGCCGTTGAGACAATTGGTTGTGGTGCAAACGCTGGAATTGCTGTGTTTGGCACTGGTTGCGGGAACTGTGGGGATGTGTGGGGGCTATCTGATGGCGGCGGCGTTGTTGCCCGATGTGGCCGCCACTTTGCGTGGCCTTTATGGTGCCGACGTTTCGGGAAGTTTGCATCTTAGACCTGCCTGGTGGTTATCAGGCTTTGCGATTGCGCTCTTGGGCACTGGGCTCGCGGCGGCCGCAGGTCTTTGGCAGGTGCTGCGCATGCCATTATTGGCGGCTGCCCAATCTCGTGCTTGGGCGTTGGCATCGCGCTGGGCCGCGCGGTGGCAGGCTGGGGCTGCGCTCGCCCTGCTGGCGCTGGCTGCAATTCTGGCGGGCTTTGGCACCGGGTTGATGGCCGGATTTGCGCTATTGGCGGCGTTGCTGGTCGGTGCCGCATTGGCGCTGCCGCTGTTACTGGACCAGACTCTCGCAGTGCTGGGCGGGCGGGCCAAAACAGCTACGGCTGGGTGGTTCTGGGCCGACACGCGTCAGCAGGTGCCAGGATTGTCATTGGCGTTGATGGCGCTGCTGCTGGCGATGGCGGCAAATATTGGAGTCTCAACCATGGTCTCATCGTTTCGCCAAACCTTTGTGGGGTTTCTTGACCAGCGTCTGGCCGCTGAACTGTATGTTTCAGCCCAAAATCCGGGGCAGGCGGCAGATTTACAACGCTTTCTAGAGGCGCGGGTCGATGCTGTGCTGCCGGTGCAATCGGTCTCGCGGCAGCTCATGGGGATGCCGGTCGCGATCTATGGCAACCGGCCGCATGCGACCTATCGCGATAATTGGCAGTTTCTGCAGGCTGTGCCCGATGTCTGGCAAAAGATTGCTGAGGGCAAGGCACTGATCGTCAATGAACAATTTTTCCGCCGTGCGGGTTTGCAGTTGGGTCAAGAATTGGCAATTGGCCCAGATCATAAGC
Organism: Rhodobacteraceae bacterium UBA1957; assembly: GCA_002336405.1. Classification (GTDB taxonomy): domain Bacteria; phylum Pseudomonadota; class Alphaproteobacteria; order Rhodobacterales; family Rhodobacteraceae; genus CPC320. Next base: position 4,379 of record DDEJ01000087.1, on the reverse strand, counting down.
GTACAAACAGCTTGCAGATTGCGGGGGTCTATGGTGATTATGGCAACCCTGTCGGTCAGGTTGTGATCGCCGAACGCCTGTTCAAGCAGCTTTACCCGGAAGTGGTTGGGCAGCGCTTTGGGTTGCGTCTTGATCCGTCACAGGTGTCAAAGTTGCGCCTTGATCTGATCGAGCGCTTTGATCTGCCCCAGAGGAATGTGATCGATCAGGCGCAGATCAAAGCGCTGTCGCTGGCGGTTTTTGAGCGTACATTCACCGTGACTGCGGCGCTGAATGTTCTGACGCTCGCGGTGGCAGGATTTGCGATTTTGATGAGTTTGCTAACCCTGGCGGGCTTGCGTTTACCCCAGCTTGCACCGGTCTGGGCGCTGGGGATGACGCGGGCAAGTCTGGCCAAGTTCGAGGTGCTTCGTGCAGTGATATTGGCGGCGTTTACAAGCCTGATGGCGCTGGGCCTAGGGTTGCTTTTGGCATGGGTATTGCTGGCGGTGATCAATGTGGAAGCCTTTGGCTGGCGCTTGCCGATGGATGTTTTTCCGGCGCAATATGCGCGCCTTGGCGCGCTGGCGCTATTGGCCGCGCTGTTGGCGGCGCTCTGGCCGGCTTGGCGATTGGTGCGCCGTTCGCCAGCCGATCTTTTGCAGGTGTTTAGCAATGAACGTTAAGACGGTTTTTATCTTGCTTTGGGTGTGTTTGATAATGCCGCCGATCGCGCGCGCGCAAGGCTTTGCTGATCTGGGAACTTCTGCTCAGGGCTTTGCGGTGCCGCAACCGGACTATAAGTTGCGGTTTCCCTCGGATCATGGCGCGCATCCGGCATTTCGCATTGAATGGTGGTATCTTACCGCCAATCTTACCGGTCCAGACCAGACCGAATACGGACTGCAATGGACGCTGTTTCGTACCGTGTTGTCGCAAACATCGCTATTGCAAGCCGAAGACAGTGGTTGGAACAATGGGCAGCTGTGGATGGGGCATGCTGCCGTGACCAGCCCAACGGCGCATTTCACTGCCGAACGTCTGGCGCGAGGTGGGATCGGGCAGGCGGGTGTGACTGCCGTGCCGTTTGAGGCGTGGATTGATGACTGGGTGCTTGAGGGCACAGGGTCCAAGACGCCGCTTGGCGCCGCGACGCTGCGTGCCAGTGGGATTGAATTTGCCTATGATATGCAACTGCAGGCGCGTGGGCCGTGGGTGCTGCATGGCCAAGAGGGCTATTCGGTCAAATCTGCTGATGGTCGGGCCAGCCATTATTATTCGCAACCGTTTTTTGATATTTCTGGTACTTTGCGTTTGCCACAAGGCGTGGTGCCGGTCACCGGACAGGCCTGGCTTGATCGCGAATGGTCGTCGTCACCGCTGGCGGTGTCACAGACCGGCTGGGACTGGTTTTCTCTCTCGTTTGCCGGTGGCGATAAGTTGATGGCCTTTCAGGTGCGTGATCAGGCTGGCCGCGCCTTTACCTCGGCGACTTGGATCACCGCAAATGGCCGCACTACGTCCTTTGGAAATGGTGCTTTGACGGTGACGCCCATGCACCTGACATCCGTGGCTGGACGCAAGGTCCCAACGCAATGGCGTTTGCAACTGGAGGATAAAGGCTTGGATATCCGGATTGACGCGCTTAATCCCAGCGCATGGATGGATGTCAGCCTGCCCTATTGGGAGGGGCCAGTGCGCTTTACGGGCACTCACACAGGACGCGGCTATTTGGAGATGACAGGCTATGAGTGAATGGTTTGAGAGTTTGGACGGTATTTTTACACAGCTCTGGCAGGGGTTTGAACAGGGTGTTGCCGATAGAAACGCACCAGCGCGGCACCCCACAATCGCCACGGTTAGCGTCGATGGATGGCCCGAAACCCGCATGGTTGTTTTACGTGCCGCCACCCGTGAGGCCGCAGGTCTAGAGGTGCACACCGATATTACTTCGGCGAAAGTGGCAAGTCTGCGCGCGCAGCCCCGCGCCGAGTTGCATATCTGGGACAGTGAAAAACGCCTGCAGACGCGGGCCCGTTGTACGGTGACGATAACCTGCGGTGTGGCGGCGGTTAAGACTTGGGAAAAAGTGCCCGATCCAGGACGGCAAAGTTACGGCATAACACCGCCACCCGGTCATCCGATTGCTACGGCTCTTGCGTATGAAAAACGCCCCTTGTTGGACAATTTTGCGGTGCTGGCGTGCCGGATAGACCGTATTGATGCGGTCTATCTTGGTGTGGCGCACCGGCGGGCGGTGTTTGTCCGGCAAGATTGTTGGGCCGGCCAGTGGTGCGCGCCCTAGCGCTGAGCGTTCCAGCGCAGTACCTCTTGTTGTCTAGAGTTTTGGCGCCCGGATACGTTTTGGATTGACCTCGACCGGATCCCTTGCCATCAGGTATGGCATGAGCGAGCATTTTACAGGCAGTTTTACCCAGCAGGAGCCGATCCCAGATGCGGCAATTGACGCCGCGGTTGCGGTGCTTAAATCTGGCCGCTTGCACCGCTATAACACAGCGCCTGACGAGGCTGGTGAAGTGGCATTGTTAGAGCAGGAATTCGCTGCTGAAATGGATGCAAAATATTGCCTTGCGGTGGCTTCAGGCGGCTATGCCATGACCACGGCGCTGCGTGCGATTGGTGTCAAGCCCGGCGATAGAGTTCTAACCAACGCCTTTACGCTGGCACCGGTGCCGGGGGCGATTGCGGCGGTGGGTGCCGCGCCGGTGTTTGTCGGGGTCACCGAAAATCTGGTGATTGACCTCGATGATTTGGCGGCAAAATCCGATCAGGCTGATGTGTTACTGCTCAGCCACATGCGCGGCCATATCTGTGACATGGATCGCCTGATGGCGCTTTGTGATGGCGCCGGCATCAAGATCATTGAGGATTGTGCCCATACGATGGGGGCAAAATGGCGTGGCCGCTGGTCGGGAAGATATGGGATTGTCGGGTGTTATTCGACGCAGACCTATAAGCACCTGAATTCTGGCGAGGGCGGGTTTCTGGTCACTGATGACGATGCCGTGATGGCACGTGCGGTGATGCTGTCGGGGTCCTATATGTTGTATGGGCGCCATCTGGCAGCCCCCGGGGCCGAAGCCTTTGAGGCTGTAAAATATGACACACCCAATATATCGGGCCGGATGGACCATCTGCGCGCGGCCATCTTACGGCCGCAATTGCAACGTCTGTCCAGCCAGTGTGCGGCTTGGAATGCCCGTTACCGCGAAGTTGAGCAGGGGCTGAACGCATGTCCCGGCCTGCGGGTGATTGTCCGCCCCGAGGCAGAGACCTATGTTGGGTCGTCGATCCAGTTTTTGCTATTGGATTGGGATACGGCAGCGGTTCAAGACGTGCTGGCGCGCTGTGCCGCACGCGGGGTCGAATTAAAATGGTTTGGTGGGGCCGAGCCCGTCGGCTTTACCTCGCGCTACGATAGCTGGCGCTATGCGCAGGCAGAACCTCTGCCTGAGAGCGACCGGATTTTGGCCGGTTTGATCGATATGCGCCTGCCACTGACGTTTTCACTGTTTGATTGCGCGTTGATCGCGCGTATTATCCGCGCCGAAGTCAGCGCGGTGTATCAAACGCTGTCCGCGCAATAGCCCTTGGCTCAAGATAGCTGTGCGCCTTTGGTGGGGTGACCGGGGCAGTCGTTTGGCGCTGTGAGTGGGTTATCGAGGTGGAGACAGCTTAGCCAACCAGCGTGTCGCAGTCTTTCGAACTGGAAAATTCAGATGGAATATGCCAGGCTAATTATATTGTTTATATTATTTTAGGAATTTGATCCTTGCGACGACCCATCCCTGTTTTTATGTTTTGCCTTGTTATCATGTCGGCCTGTACTGTCGCTCCTTTGGAAATTTATGAACCCGTGGTTGATCATTTTTTGGTAGATCCGGTACAATACAGCCGTGATATTACCGAATGCCGGTCGGTCGCGGCCAGGGCAATGGCACTGGCCAAACAGCGCCAAGATGCTCAAATGGCGCCCAATATCCTGACTGGATTTTTGATCGGTGCGACGATTGGGAATGCATCGGGGATTGGGTCTGAGACCCGCAAGGACAGCACCAAACAAGGCGCTGTCTTCGGTGCGTTGGCAGGCGCCGTTGAAAGTGGTGATGACGTGAAGCTGGGTCCACGCCGGATTATGGATCGCTGTATTGCCAACCGCGGCTATGATCTGCTCAACGATATCCCCTAACACGGCGCGCCAGATAGATATCCGCTTTGTTTGGGGGCTATAAATTGGTGTAACGCGCTGAGGTGCGCGGCCGTTTTGGCCATGTCTGAAAGCTCCTGACATCACGCGTGCCCACCCATCTGGACAGTGGAGGGTCGCGACAGAAAATAATCCCTGTAAAAAACGTGCCCGTCCTAGGTGTTCAGTCCCG
>DDEJ01000051.1:6018-6327 GCA_002336405.1 Rhodobacteraceae bacterium UBA1957 | reverse complement strand
CTTGCTTTGATCGGGGGTGGCACCGTGCTTGCGGCGGCGGGTGCCGCTGCAGTCGGTTTTGTGACCACACGCACGCCCCACACGGCGCTGGCGCCATGGGAAAAGGCGGGTGGCTATGCCGATCTGCGAAAATGGGCGTTATCTTATGCAATTTTGGCCCCAAGTGCCCACAATCGGCAGCCTTGGCTGATTGGTTTGGCTGGCGATGATACGGTCATCTTATGGCGCGACCGATCCCGTGATCTGCCGCATACCGATCCGTTTCATCGTCAGTTGGTGATCAGTTTGGGGTGTTTTTTGGAACAGATG
>DDEJ01000051.1:0-5598 GCA_002336405.1 Rhodobacteraceae bacterium UBA1957 | reverse complement strand
GGCCGCCACGCCAGACCCGTTGTTTGCTGCGATACTCGACCGCAGGACCTGTCATGAGCCGTTCACCGATCAACCGTTGGCATCAGCGACGGCAGAGAAATTGCAAAATTATGCCACGCTTGTCCTTGACCCTCAGCGGGTGGCTGCGCTGAAAAAAATCGCATTGCAGGCGTGGCGCACTGAGGCCTTTCATCCCCCAAGCTGGAACGAAAGCGTTGATTTGATGCGGTTTGGCAAGGGTGAGATCAATGCCAACCCCGATGGCATTGATTTGGGCGGTCCCTTTCTCGAAACCTTGATACTGTCTGGTATATTGACACGGGCCGGTCAGACAGACCCCGCCAGCAGCGGGTTTAAACAAACCATTGCAGTCTATGACAATATGTTGGGCGCGACGCCGGCGTTTGCGGTGGTGACAACGCCGGGCAACAGCCGGCTTGATCAGATTGCGGCGGGTCGACGGTGGTTGCGGCTTCATCTTGCGGCCACGGCATTGGGGGTGTCAGTACATCCTGTTTCGCAAGCGCTACAAGAATATCGTGAAATGGCCAAACACTATGACGCGGTGCATGATATGTTGGCGCAAGGTGCAAGTCAGGGTGGTGAGACGGTGCAGATGCTGGGCCGTTTGGGCTATGGGCCTGCGGTTTTACGCTCTCCGCGCTGGCCGCTGGAGAGCCGGTTTATTTAGCCAAAACAGGTTGCAGTTGAAGCATATAGACCTGCGACGTCTGGGTTGCGTGAAAACCAGTGACAGGGCGGTGCCCGTATTGGCGCGGCATGGGAAGTTGCGCTGATCTTTATCGGGGCTGGATACTCGGCCTATCTGATTTGGTCGAGGATCAGATCACTGCCTTTGGCGCCAATCATAATCGAGGCGGCGTTGGTGTTGCCACTTACCAGTTGCGGCATCACGGAAGCGTCTGCCACGAACAACCCTTGTGTGCCATGGACTGCCATGGTTGCGGGATCAACCACTGACATGTCATCGGTTCCCATACGTGCGGTGCCGACGGGGTGATAAATGGAGTCGGCGGTGTTGCGCACCACCTCATCCAATTGTGCGTCGGTGGTGACCCCACGCCCGGGGCGCAGCTCGTCCCCGCACAGGGCGGCCAATGATGGTTGTGCGCAAAGTTCGCGCAGCATTTTGAGCCCATCGCGCATCATCACGCGGTCTTTTTCTTCCGCCAGATAATTTGGATCAATTAGCGGCGCGCTGCGCGGATCAGCCGAGGCCAAGCTCAGGCTGCCGCGGCTTTCGGGGCGGGTCTGGGTGGTGTCGATGGCAAAACCGTGCCCACGATCATCGGCCGTGGCCCCGTCAAAGGCTAACGCATTGATAAAATGCAATTGCGTATCGGGAGCCGGGGAGCCTGGATCAAGGCTGAGAAACGCACCGGCCTCCAACCCTTGCTGACGGCACACGCCGGTGCCGGTGAACAGATATTGCGCGCCCGCCAAGAGATTGTTTGGAAATTGCATATGGCGCCAAAGAGACAGTGGTTTGGTCATCCGAAATTTGACCTTAACCTCCAGATGGTCATGCAGGTTCTGCCCGACACCGGGCAGATCTGTCGCCACATCGATATCGTGCTGTCGCAGGGCATCGGCTGGACCAATCCCACTGAGCATCATCAGATGTGGCGAGCTGATGGAACCGGCTGACAGAATAACAGTTTCGGCGCCGATCACCTCGATATTACGACCGTTTGCCAGTTTGACGCCGGTGATCTTTGTGCCGTCGGTGTGCAGGCCCAGAACCTGTTGGCCGGTCATAACGGTTAGATTTTTGCGTTGGGCGATTGGATGCAGAAATGCATTCGCTGAACTCCAGCGGCGACCCTCTTTGATGTTGAGCTGAAACGGGCCGAAACCCTCTTGTGTCGCGCCATTATTATCTGGGTTATAGGGATACCCCATTTCCACGCCGGCATCGATAAACGCTTTAAACGCCAGGTTTTCAGATTCAGGATGGCTGACCACCAAAGGCCCTTCTGAGCCGTGATAGGGCCCGGGTCCAAAGGCGTTGTTTTCGGTTGCGCGGAAATACGGCAAAACATCTGCATAGCCCCACCCTACACAGCCCATTTCCGCCCAATTGTCGTAATCATAGGCATTGCCGCGCACATAAACCAAAGCGTTGATCGCAGAGGATCCCCCCAAGGCTTTGCCGCGCGGGGTAGACACCCTACGGCCGTTCATATGGGTTTGTGGTGTGGTTTGATAATGCCAGTTGAATTGCTTGGATCCGATCGCCATGGCCACAGCGGCGGGCATGCGGATATACAGATGTCCCCCCGGAGGTCCGGCCTCGATCAATAGCACCTTGCGGTTGGGATCTTGTGAAAGCCGGTTGGCCAGCACGCATCCTGCGCTGCCGGCACCGACGATAATGGTGTCATAGGTTGTCATGCGAGCAGGTCTTTCAAGGCGGCATCGATCACTGCGGTGTCCTCGGCGACCCGCCCGCCACCTGCATAATGGCCCCAGATTGAATCGATGACCCGCACTTCGGCATTGGGCATCATCGCCACCTCTGCGGCATTGTCGGCCACTGGGAAATACAGATCCGTGCGCCCGGGCAAAATAATTGCCCTGGCTTTTATTGCTGCATAGGCGGCATTTGCATCACCATTATACAGCTGGTTATTGGCCAGATCGCAGGCCTGCCAAGTCGCTATCAATGACAGCATGTCATTGGCGTCACGGTTGAAATATATCCCATCCCAGTTGCCTTTGAGATAATCTTCCAAGGTTGCAAATCCCTGTTTTTCCCACATTTTCGCACGGTACCATTCCTGGCTGAGGGCCCAGCCAGCCCAGATGCGCCCCTTGGCCATGAGGCCTTTGTATGGGGGCGTCTCGTAATAGCCACCCCGCCAGTCGGGATCGGTGATAATGCCTTGTTTGACGCCCTCCAAAAAGACATGCGTGTGCGGCGCGGTGGTGCCTTGACCACAAAAACACGCCATTGCCGCGACCCTGTCGGGAAACAGCGAGGCCCATTGAAAGGCCTGCTGCCCGCCCATCGACCAGCCACAGACCAGTTTGATTTGAGTGACACCAAACACTTCGCGCAGCAAACGCTCTTGCAACACTACGTTGTCATATTGCGTGACCAACGGAAAATCAGGACCGGACAGAGGCCGTGCAGTGTTTGAGGGCGATGAGGACAGGCCGCTGCCCAGCATATTAATGCAAACAATAAAGTATTTCTCGGGGTCCAACGCTTTGCCCGGCCCAATCAGATAGGTTTGGTCGGCGTGTGTGCCCGCATAGCGTGACGGAAAGACCACAACGTTATCTTTCGCAGCGTTTAAGCGGCCATGGGTGACGTAGGCGACGCGACAATCGGGCAGGGTGATGCCGGATTGCAGGGCCACACGCCCAGCGTTGAAGATTTCATATTCCATAGTTTTAGGCCCCGTGTTTTGAGCGTTTTCTGACGCATGCATTTCTCACATTGTTTCTGCGGCAACTCAATAAAAAATTCACTTGAGCGAAAAGGTTTTTCACGGTAGAAAAATTTTCAGTTCTAAGCTTGGCCGTTAAAAGGTCTAGCCGCTGAGTTTTTAACCCAATTGTTTGAAACCATAGGCCGGAAAGTAATGACGATTAAAATAGCGATTATTGGGGCTGGCCCATCGGGGTGCTTTGTGGCCCAATCTTTGGGAAAAATCTGTCCTGAGGCTGAGATCACCATTGTTGATAGGCTGCCGGTTCCCTACGGTCTGGTACGTTATGGGGTGGCGCCGGATCATCAAGGCACCAAAGCCGTCATCCGACAATTTGCCCGGCTGTTTGAAAGGCAGGGTGTGACATTTACCGGGAATTTATGCGTCGGAGACGACGATTTGGCAGATCTGAGCTTTGCCGAGTTGCGCGGGTTGTTCGATGCGGTTGTGCTGGCCACTGGTTTGTCTGAAGATCGACGGCTGGGTCTGGTCGGTGAAGAGGCCCGTGGTGTCTACGGATCTGGCGCGGTCACCCGTTTCTGGAACGATCATCCAAGCGATCAGGCGCTAGCACCGGAATTTGGCACTCGGGTTGTGGTTGTGGGCAATGGCAATGTCGCGCTTGATGTGGTGCGGCTTTTGGCAAAAGGCACGGATGATTTTAACGGATCTGATTTTGATCCCGCCCGCGTCATCACTTCGGTCACTGACATTCATATTGTAGGCCGCTCGCCGGCGCATATGGCTAAATTTGACGCGGTCATGGTCAAGGAACTGGTAAAAATTGATGGCTTAGACGTAAGGTTGGATGGGCCTTTGGGTCAGCTTCAAGACGACAAGCGCTTGCTTGCCCTACAAGATACGGCGGCTGCCGCATCACCTGACATTACGCAAACTGTGCTGACATTTCATTTTGGCTGGGCGCCAGAGGCGTTTGATATCGTGGATAATTGTGTGCGTTCGATTACTTTTCGGTCACAAGACGGCGCGATGAAAACCCTGCCCTGTGACAGTGTCGTGACGGCAATTGGTTTTGACGACACGCGCCGGGAATTTGTAGGCGATGGCGATGGCGTGATTGAGACGGGCCTTTACTGCGCCGGTTGGTTCAAGCGTGGTCCACGCGGCACAATTCCTGAAAATCGGCAGGATGCGCAAAAAGTGGCGCAGCGTATTGCAACGGACATTGCAGGCATTGCGGTTGGGAATGCCAAACCTGGTATCGCAGCGTTACAAGATCGATTTGGTGAACAAATTGTGACATATGATGACTGGTTGGCAATTGATTCTGCTGAAATTAATGCTGCTGCCCAGGGGCGCTGCAGAGGCAAGTTAAAGTCCATTGATGATATGCTTAAAGTTGTGCAGAAGCGGAGAAATGCAGAATGAAAATAAACCTTCTCTACGGGACAGAGACCGGAAATGCTGAAATGCTATGTGAAGATATTCAGGCGAGCCTCGCGGACGAGCACGAGGTGACCCTGACCAATTTGGAAGATGCGGCTCTCGCAGATCTGACTGCGGAAGGCGCCTATATTTTTGTTTGTTCGACCTATGGTGACGGCGACTTGCCGGCGTCAGCAATTGATTTTGGCGAGATGATAGAGGCTGAAAAACCTGATTTATCGGCGATGACGTTTTCGATCTTTGGGCTGGGCGACATGGATTATGAAGAGACCTATAACAACGGCAGTCAGCGATTGCTGGACCTGCTAATCGGATGCGGTGGGACGCAGCATGGTCCCCGCGGCCTACACGATGCTTCGTCAGGTAAGCCGCCAGAAGACAGCGCTTTGCCTTGGGTCAAGGCCTGCTTGGCCACATTGCCCGCGTAAAGCACGTCTCATGACAATCCACCCGTACGAATCGCTTGTGCGACGGGGTGATTGTCTGGCGCTTTTGCGGCTGATTTTGCGGGTGATATAAGATAGTGAATGCTCAATAAAGAAGCGCACATTACCTGCAAAACTAAAACAGCATATTTAGGGAGACGGTTTTTTTAAATAAAGCCCACTTGAGTAATAAAAATTTCTGCATAGGAAATAAATTGTCTGGACAGCACCGCTTAAACAAGTGCTTATATGTTTAAAATTCAACAGGGAGATAGGACAAAGACATGGATATTGAAGATTTTGTAGAA
>DDEJ01000079.1:12486-16471 GCA_002336405.1 Rhodobacteraceae bacterium UBA1957 | reverse complement strand
CAATTGCGGCGTTGCCATCAACGGCAATGTTAAAAATTTTGGCGTGACGAATGGTAACCACGTCAGAATTCGATACTTGGAGTGCGGGGCAAAGTTATCAGAATTATATGGGGCGCTGGAACCGTATTATTGCGATCAAATAAGTGAACTGCTGAATGTGCCTGACGCTTTGGTCTGGGCCTGTGCGACGCTATTGTATGAACTAATTCGAAGACCACCGCGCGTCTGCTCGGAAACAATTGGCAAAGGAGGTTGGCGAAAACGACCAGATTGAAATGATCGCCCGCGTTTTGGCGGTGAAAGCAAAATTGATGTGGGTAGTTTGTAGAACGACAATCACCACAACATCGCATTTTTCGTCCAAAACAGGAAACAGGGAGTAATGACAAGTAATCGGACATTGATATCAAACGGCAATCCAATTGAGGAAATAGTTGGATTCAGCAAGGCGGTGCGCGTTGGATCATTCACCGCTGTTGGTGGAACCGCACCCGTTGACAAAAACGGAAAAACAGTTGGCATTGGGGACGTTCATGCACAAACGAACCAAAGCTTTGAAGTCATCAAAGTGGCGCTCGAGCAGGCCGAGGCTGGGCGTAAGGATATCGTTCGCACACGCGTCATCTTAACCGATATAGAAACTGAAAAGAGGCGATTGAAGCGCGTAAGAAATATCACATTGATGCGCAGCCCGTCGATACTATTGCAGCCATTATCTGGTCTGTGAACCCAGAGTGGCTTGTTGAGATCGAAGTTGATGCCATAATTCCTGACAGCGTTGGCGTTTAGGTTAGCCTTCTTAAAGCTGCCATTCACCGAACGTAAAAGTCATATACCGCTGCTATGCATTTCGGCTAAAACGTCTCCGCAGTATGCACTAAGGATTAACCAACGGTCGATGCTGCGCGCGATAGATGCCTGTCTCAACAGGTTAATCCGGCTCCCTTTGATTTCACTGCTCATGGTAGAATGCCCAAAATAGACCGATATCATTCCCGCCGGCTCGGCGCTGATGAACATTCAGCGCGCCTGTGAGACAGCTCGCAAATACCACAAGCTGAGCGAGGGTCACTCGGGCCTATTTTGATAAATTACCCCATAAAACCAAAGCGCACAGGCACAAACCGAACTGAGCAGCACAACTCAACGACTTATTCAAATTGCACATCAAAAATTATCATTTTGAATTAATTTATTGAGGTAATGAGTATCTGTGTTATGATCATCCTAAGATATATGGCTTTACTTGAAACTCTTACATAATTAGTGGTCACTATGTCGAAAACTCTTGTGGTTTTTTTGCTGTTCAACCTTACCTTTTTCACAATTCACCCTGATCTTAACCGACAGTATGGTGACTTTTCTCAGCATGTCAAAAATGCTATTTTCGCTCTCAAGGCTCCATATCAGGTCAAAAAAATCGACAGTGCAAGAGACCGCAACCACCCGCTTCATATCAATGGATTGGAAGTGCCTTCACGTGACGGTTACAATTTAAAGTGGTACATGCAGGCAGCAAAGCAAGGTTATGCATCAGCTCAAAACAATCTTGGGTGGCTCTATTCCAAAACCACAACCCAGTTTCACAACGAAACCAAAGCCTATATGTGGTGGTTCATCGCAGCACAAAATGGCAGCAAAAATGCTTTAGAGAATATGGTTCGAATGGAGACACTTTTGGCGCCAGATAACATTTCAAATGCGCAAAAAATGGCTGAAAAATGTCTCCAAAGCAACTATCGGACTTGTGATTAATTTGACCGGGCACCTGCGGTGATCCAAACCGCTACACCTTTGCCACAGCCAACAAAAACCTGCGTTAGTCACCTGCAGCCTGCACACCACGCAGGCCTGTACATTGCCCACACCGCGCCCAATCCCTGCGCACCCGCGTTCTCTACCCTGATAAACAGCGCCTTCATGCGTCTGAGGCTTTCAATCTTGGGTATCTGCCCTAACTGCATTGGAATTATACTTGTCACACAGTTAAGCTTGCCCGACAGTTATGATTGCCAGACGATCAGGAGGCACCGCATCGTGAGTTTCAACAATATTTCGGACAAGACAGTACCAGTTCCGGCAAGCCGTGTGTCGCGGTTTGCCAGAGTGGGCGGTCTGGCCGCAGACATTGCTGGCAATATGGCGGTGAACGGCGTCCGCCAACTGGTACAGGGCCAGCGGCCAAACTGGAACGGCCTGTTACTCAGCCCAGCCAATGCCCGCAAACTCGCTGATCAACTGGCGCAGATGCGCGGTGCGGCGATGAAGGTCGGGCAATTGATGTCGATGGACAGCGGCACAATGCTGCCGCCCGAATTTGCCCAAATTTTGGCGCGCCTGCGCTCTGAGGCAGAACCCATGCCACCCTCACAGCTTAAAAAAGTTCTTACCCAATATTGGGGCCCCCAGTGGTTGCAGCAATTTGCATCCTTCGATGTACGACCCATCGCCGCGGCCTCAATTGGACAAGTTCATCGCGCTAAAACCAAAGACGGTCGGGAACTGGCGTTGAAAATACAATATCCCGGGATCCGAAAAAGCATCGACAGCGACGTCGATAACATCGCCATGCTGATCAAAATCTCGGGCCTGCTGCCTAAAGGCCTTGATATCGCGTCATTGCTCGACCAAGCAAAGCAGCAACTTCACGATGAGGCACAATACCAACGCGAGGGCCAGTACCTACAGCATTTTGGAAGATTACTCGCGGACAACAACCACTTTCAAGTGCCCGTACTGTATGGGGATTTAACCACCCCAGATATTCTTGCGATGTCCTATGTTTCAGGGCATCCTATCGAGGCACTTGCGAGCGCGCCACAAGCAGAGCGGGACCGGGTAGTCGGCTTGCTGATCCAGCTATTACTGTTTGAGTTATTTGACTTTCAACTGATGCAGACCGATCCAAATTTTGCAAATTACAAATATAACCCCGAAACAAAGCAGGTTGTCTTGTTGGACTTTGGCGCAACCAGAGCGCTCTGCCCGACCTTGGTAAAACAGTTTCGCCGCTTGCTAGGCTCTGGTTTGGAAAATGATAAAGACGCCATCTTGGATAGTATGCACGAAATTGGCTACTGCGACGACACAATTTTGCCCCACCATCAAACTGCACTGCTGAATTTGTTCGATCTCATCCTATCACCTTTTCGCCAGGATGCCGCGTTTGATTTTTCCGATGGGATGTTTGCCGCACAGGTCAGAGACGCAGCGATGGCGTTAGGGAAAGACGGCGATTTCTGGCATATCCCACCAGTGGAAACATTGTTTTTGCACCGCAAATTCGGCGGTATCTATCTGCTTGCAAACAAATTGGGCGCTCGTGTCAATGTTCGACAGTTAGTAACGCCTTACGGCGAGTGAACTGACCCTCTAAGACAGCCATTTCAGACACTATAAAAACCTTACGCCGGCGCCACTCTGCATCAGCCTGACGTCAATGCTCGTCACTTAAGCGATTTATAAATCTGCAGTTCTGTCCAAAGGTCTTCTGTGCGCTTGTTGGTTTCATTAAGTCGCAGTGCAAGCCCCCGCAAAATTGCCAATATAGCAGGATCAGTGGCATCAATTTTTTGCATAAGCAGATCGTCTTCGATAACTCTGATGATGCAGTTTGTTTTGGCAATGACCGTAACGGTTCGCCGCTCTCTTAAAATCTGGCCAATTTCACCGAACATTTCACCTTCTTTTAAAGTCGCCAGATGAAAGTTTTTGTGCGAGAAAATATCAACCTCTCCAGTGTGAATAAGAAAGACGCTATTTGCATCATCTTTCGCTTGGTAAATCACATCTCCAGCGGCCACAGATTTATATACTGGCTTCATAACATATCCTCCAAAATCCGAAAAATTAAGGCTGCTCGGAAACTCTAAAAACCACCTATTTGAATACGCACGGAACTCAAAAGGTTTTTTATCTAGATACACCGACAGCGACCGGTTGCCAAGTCGCCCGATACTGTCGAAATCAAATTTGTAAAAACCAC
>DDEJ01000079.1:10427-12087 GCA_002336405.1 Rhodobacteraceae bacterium UBA1957 | reverse complement strand
CGTGCGCCGAAAAGCCCAATTTATTTGGTTTCTGCTTGCCGGCACACACTGAACTCAATCATCTTGGAGAAGAAAATGAAAACAGCCAAAGACTATATGACCGCCGCAGACGCCGTTGTTGAGCGTATTTCACTGGAAGATGCATTGACAAAACACGGCGCTGAAAACACCGTATTTGTTGATGTCCGCGACAGCGGTGATATCGCAAAGACCGGAACCGTGGCCGGAGCAGTGCGCATCAACCGGGGTTTTTTGGAATTTGCGGCTGATGATAACACCCAATACCACAATGCCAATCTCACCAAAGATGCGCATCTATATCTGCTGTGCGCCGCGGGTGGTCAGGCGGCGCTGGCCGGTAAAACCTTGAAAGATATGGGGTATCAAAACGTCTATAATATTGGTGGCTTTGGCGCGTGGAAAGACGCGGGTGGGCCGGTCGAAAACGGGTAATGGATCGGCCGTGCACACCGATCAACACTGCTGCGTTGCGCTCGGTTTGCACGGTCTTTTCTTCGCTGGTGTCCACATAATGGCCCTTAGCTGTGCGAGAAAATTGTCTAACAGACATATCCCGGCACGATCAAAAGGAGCGGAATTTCCCCACTGTTCAGCCGGCCACCAAATCGGTTGGCCATTAAAAGGAACGCCGCAGTCAGCGGGTTGAGGCCAGTGGTCCCTTAATCAGCCGTCCACCCACCATCAATCAAAAGGGATGTTCCTGTCACAAGAGCCGAAGCATCTGACGCCAGATACTGAACTGCGCCCATAATATCTTCGATCTGTCCCACCCTGTTAAGTTTGATCTTGGACTTGATCCAGGCAAGTTTTTCTGGGTCGCTGAATGTGGGTTCAGTCAGCGGGGTGCGGATAAAGGTCGGACAGATCGAATTGACCCGAATAGCATACGCGCCAAACTCAATAGCCATGGATTTGTTGATGCCTTCGATAGCATGCTTACTGCCGCAATACACCGCGCGCTCTGGGCCGCCAACGTGGCCCATCTGACTTGATATCTGAATAATCGACCCACCCCGAGCTTGTTGCTTCATGCTACGCGCGGCCTGTTGCGCCAGAAAATACGCTGCACGGACATTGAGATCCATCACAGCGTCAAAATCTTCAGGTCGTGTCTCTAACACGGTCGAATGCCGGGCAAGGCCTGCGGAATTTACCAGCACATCAAACGCGGCCTCAGACGCAAAGAATGCCAACACCGCCTCTAGGTTGGTCACGTCAAGAGCCTGCGCTTGCGCCAACATGCCTTCGGCTCTGATCATGGCCGCCGCCGCCTCAAGCGTCTCAGAACTGCGCGCCACCATGACTACATCAGCGCCCATTTCAGCCAGCGCAACCGCACAGCCAAGGCCAATGCCGCGCGAGGCCCCTGTCACCAGAGCGCGTTTGCCGTCCAAGCGAAATGAAGGGGTGCGGGGAAGTTTCATTTGTGCCTCATAAATATCGTTTTAGCACATTCTAATCGTGGGCTGTCAGACTGTCCATACAGAGCAAAAATTGATCACAAATCCTGTATTATGCTATGCATTATATGCTGATTTTTAATTTCTTGATATAATTTTCCGTAGTGTTTCACCGGTCTCTTGTTCGTATTGTGACTGTGTTTGGTCAGGGGTGACTGGCCGGTGGTGTTTGGCCGGTG
>DDEJ01000079.1:6821-10099 GCA_002336405.1 Rhodobacteraceae bacterium UBA1957 | reverse complement strand
GGCCGGTGGTGTTTGGCCGGTGGTATATACTCCGCAATGATTACACAGACGCCAGTCAAGGTATCAAGACGCCGCCAAAAGCGCCACCTCAGCCACAGCACGCTCAATCAATGCCAGACAAACATCATCCGAAAACCGGTGGTCTGCACCATCGACCAGGGTCAGTTGCATATCGGGGCCCATCGCGTGCTCAAGCAGCCGCAGTGCTACCGACATTTCAACAGCCTTATCTGCGGTACCTTGCAAAAACCGCACCGCAAACGGCAGTGCCAGCGGTGCCCGCAGCACGAGGTTCTGTCGCCCGTCTTCGATCAACCGGCGGGTAATCACATAGGGTTCGTCGTAATCCGAGGGCAGCACAACCTGACCAAAACGCTGCAAATCAGAGCGCTCTGCGTCGTCAAAGCCCACCCACATACTGTCTTCGGTAAAATCCGGCGCCGCAGCGACCGTCACCATCCCGGCCACCTTGGTTTGTTCCAATCTCTGCGCCAGCAGCAGCGCTATCCAGCCCCCCATTGAAGAGCCAACCAAAATCACCGGCCCGTCGATTAAATGGGTCACTGCCGCCACCGCATCCTCAGACCAGTCGCTGATACACCCATCGGTAAACGCGCCCGAAGACTGGCCGTGACCAGAATAATCAAACCGCAGAAATGCCCGCCCGCTGCGTCTGGCCCAGGCTTCAAGATGCACCGCCTTGGTGCCTTGCATATCGGATTTAAACCCACTCAGGAAAACGATTGCCGGGCCAGTCCCCTCGCTGTGATGATAGGCGAGCTCACGACCCTGAGCGGTCTTAAAATAACGGTGTGTTGCCATGTCACCCTCCTGCTTGGCGACCAAAAACAACACCAAGCTGTATTTTACAAGCGCTTGTTGCCGCGTTCACTGTTTAATCGTGTGTTTTTTTAGACTGATTTTTCGACCATAAGACATGACCAGCCTTAGAGAACTGACCTGCCTCAGGGGTCTTGATTTTTTTGCCAAACCATTTTTTTTGCATATTATAAAGGTAGTTACGCCTTGCTACGCAAGGCCAAACGTTTTACGATAAATTTAAGTATCATACCCGCAACCGGGCGCTTGGTAGGCGCCAAAACGACGAGGAGGACAACCATGTCCCAGATCACACTTACGCTTCCAGATGGCAATCAACGTCTTTATGACGCCGGCATTACTGCGGGCGAGGTCGCGACAGACATCGCCACTTCGCTGGGCAAAAAAGCCATAAGTGCCACGGTTAACGATGCCCATTGGGATCTGCAGTGGCCGATCAACTGTGACAGCGGCATCGCCATCAACACCATGAAAGACAGCGCTCCGGCGCTGGAGCTGGTACGCCATGATCTGGCCCATATTATGGCCCGCGCTGTGCAAGAGATCTGGCCCGATGTGAAAGTGACCATTGGACCCGTTATCAAGGACGGTTGGTATTATGATTTTGACCGCGCCGAGCCATTCACCCCCGAGGATCTTGGTGTGATCGAGAAAAGGATGAAGGAAATCATTAACCTGCGCGATCCGGTTCGCACCGAAATCTGGAGCAGGTCAGCCGCGACCCAGCATTACCACGACACGAACGAACCCTATAAAGTCGAGTTGATCGAGGCGATTCCGGGCGACGAACCGCTGCGGATGTACTGGCATGGTGATTGGCAGGATCTGTGCCGCGGCCCGCATCTGCAACACACCGGCCAGGTGCCAGCTGACGGGTTCAAGCTGATGTCGATTGCCGGGGCCTATTGGCGCGGCGATAGCAACCGAGCGATGCTGCAACGGATTTATGGCGTGGCGTTTCTCAACAAAGAAAGCCTCAAAGCCCATATGCTGATGCTCGAAGAGGCCGCCAAACGCGACCACCGCAAGCTGGGGCGTGAAATGGGCCTGTTCCACATGCAAGAAGAGGCCCCCGGTCAAGTCTTTTGGCATCCTAACGGCTGGCGCATTTATACCACGCTACAAGATTATATGCGCCGCCAGCAAACCCGCGACGGCTATGTCGAGGTCAACACACCGCAAGTGGTCGACCGCAAGCTGTGGGAGGCCTCAGGCCACTGGGATAAATACCAAGAAAACATGTTTATCGTCGAGGTTGACGAAGAGCACGCGCGCGAAAAAGCGATAAACGCCTTGAAGCCGATGAACTGCCCCTGTCACGTTCAGATCTTCAATCAAGGCCTGAAGTCCTATCGCGATCTGCCCCTGCGGATGGCCGAATTTGGCAGTTGCAACCGCTATGAACCCTCGGGGGCACTGCACGGGATTATGCGGGTGCGTGGCTTTACGCAAGATGACGGACATATCTTTTGCCGTGAAGACCAGATCGAATATGAAACCAAAAAATTCATCAACTTTCTGTCTACTGTCTATCGCGATCTCGGGTTTGAAAGCTTTTCAGTGAAATTTTCCGACCGGCCCGAACAGCGTTCTGGGGATGACAGCGTATGGGACAAAGCAGAAGCCTCTTTGAAAGCTGCAACTGAAGCTGCGGGCTGTGCGTACGAGCTCAACCCCGGCGAAGGCGCATTTTACGGACCAAAACTTGAATTCGTCTTGACCGATGCGATCGGGCGCGATTGGCAATGTGGCACATTGCAGGTTGATTTTGTGCTACCAGAGCGACTGGATGCAACCTACATCGCCGAAGATGGTGCCAAACATCGTCCCGTAATGCTGCACCGCGCTTGTGTGGGATCTTTTGAACGTTTCATTGGAATTCTGATAGAAAACTCTGCCGGAAGATTGCCTTTCTGGCTGGCGCCAAGACAAGTTGTCGTCACCTCGATTGTGACAGACGCCAATGAATATTGCCAACAGGTCGTCGACGCCCTGATCGCGCGCGGCATTCGGGCCGAGGCTGATCTGCGCAATGAAAAGATCAACTACAAGGTTCGCGAACATTCGCTTGGCAAAGTGCCGGTGATCTTGGCCTGTGGCATGAAAGAAGTCGCAGACCACACCGTCAGCATCCGAAGGCTGGGCGAAAAACAGACCCGTATGGCCGGGTTGGACGAGACCGCCATCACACTGGCCTTAGAGGCAACGCCACCCGATCAGGTATAATTACACGTTTGGAAATTCTTGCATAACATTGACTATTTGGCGGGCTAGGCACTTCAAAGACTCTATATAGTCCCGGCGTGTCGCCGTCGCATTAAAGCGACCTTAAGGCATGGTGACTAAATGGCGTCGGCTTTAGGTAACGCATACAGTCTAACGCCAACCTCACGGGGAGTTTATTCCGCTTTACGGGATTGTGATTCGCAGGATTGACA
>DDEJ01000079.1:0-6414 GCA_002336405.1 Rhodobacteraceae bacterium UBA1957 | reverse complement strand
AAAGTGAAGATATGTCACACACCCTAAAAACAGTCGCTATTGCAAGCGCAGTGGCGACAGCACTTGCAACCATAGCAACAATGGCAGTTTCTGGCGAACAAGAAAAATGCTTTGGTGTTTCTCTAGCTGGAGAAAACGATTGTGCCGCTGGCCCGGGAACAACTTGTGCCGGAACCTCATCGGTCGATTATCAAGGCAACGCATGGGCGCTGGTAAATGGCGGAACCTGCATGGAAATTGAGCTTCCCACCAAGGCCGACGGCACGGCACGCAACGGTGCTCTATCGGCTCTACCACGCGATCTGCCCGCGTAAGTAGACCTGCTTATCCTCCTGTGCCTCACAAGCGAGGAGGGCAAGCAACTCCAATACAAGGACATGCGCATGTTTGATCATTCCCCTCACTTTACAGCCCTGCCCTGCGCTCCTGGCGTGGGATATAAACCTCAGCATTTCAATAATATTATGAAAAAACCAGCACCAGTGGAATGGTTGGAAATTCATGCCGAGAATTATATGGGCGCTGGTGGCAGACCTCTGGCGCAATTGCACCACCTTGCAGAACGGTTTGCAATTTCGGTACATGGCGTTGGGTTGTCCATTGGTGGCGAAGGGCCCTTGGATACGGCACATCTGCTGCGCCTAAAAGGCTTGTGTGACTGGCTGCAACCCGCAAGTTTTTCAGAACACCTCGCCTGGTCCAGCCATGACAATCAGTTCCTCAATGATCTTTTGCCGCTGCCCTACACCGAGTCCAGTCTGACCCGCATCGTCGATCACATTGATCAAGTCCAGAACGCACTGGGCTACCAAATGCTATTAGAAAACCCTTCCAGCTATCTTGCTTTTGAGGATAGCACATTGAGCGAACCAGAGTTTTTGACCCAAATCACGAAGCAAAGTGGCTGCGGGCTGCTGCTGGATGTCAATAATGTTTTCATTTCAGCC
Source organism: Rhodobacteraceae bacterium UBA1957 (assembly GCA_002336405.1). GTDB lineage: Bacteria > Pseudomonadota > Alphaproteobacteria > Rhodobacterales > Rhodobacteraceae > CPC320. The sequence continues at coordinate 5,467 of DDEJ01000079.1, read as the reverse complement.
ACCAATTTGAGCTTTAATCCCCAGACCTATATCAATCAGCTGCCTCTGGCTCACGTGGCAGAAATTCACATCGGCGGCCATGACGAACAAGCCGACGAAGATGGCGAGCCTCTGTTGATTGACAGCCATGGGTGCCCCGTCGCGGATCCGGTGTGGGCTCTGTTAGATTATGTGTTGGCATCCGCAGGTCCACGACCGGTGCTGGTTGAATGGGATACCGATGTCCCTGATTGGTCGTTGCTGGCTGCCGAAGCCAACCGGGCGGCGAATGCATTGAGCCCTGTTTTGGTATGAGCCAAGATCAACAGATCTTTTCCACTGCCATATTGTCACTACAAAGCCCGGTGCCTGCCGGTTTGACCAATGGCTGCGGCAAAGTGGCCAATCGGCGGTTTTCAGTCTATCGCAACAATGTCATGGACAGTTTAATCAAGGCATTACAAACTGGATTTCCAGTCATTTCCAAACTTTTGGGTGAGCAGAACTTCAAAAATATCGCCGGTCTGTTCGTGCGCCAACATCCGCCAGCAAGCCCTGTCATCAATCAATATGGTGACAATTTCCCAGCCTTTTTAAAAGATTTTAAGCCGCTAGAGCACCTGCCCTATCTTGCCGATACCGCACGCCTTGAGTTTGCGTTACGCCGCTCGTATCACGCAGCCGACGCCAAGTCGGTGCATCCGTCTGAGATTGATGCTCTGTCACCGGAGCAATTGAATGCCGCCGAGCTTAAAATGTCGCCTTGTGCGTTCTTGATTAGCTCGGCCTGGCCGATCTATGGCATCTGGAACTATAATACCGCGCCTAATGCGCCCAAACCACCGGTGCAGGCACAGGATGTGTTGGTGGTGCGCCCCAACTTTGACCCCTACCCAGTTTTATTACCGCCAGGTGGGGCCATTTTTTTCGAAAGCCTAAAGCAAAAAATGAATTTTTTTGATGCGGTCAGCGCTGCGCAAGACGACCATACAGATTTTGATCTGGCCGCCGTATTGACCATATTTCTGACCCAAAATGTGCTGATAGAAATAAGACCGAATAGCCGCGAAAGAAGACAGCAGGAAAATGTTTAAACATGTACATAACACAATTTTTTCTACGACTGAGGCACTGTTGCCGCTGTTACCCCTGCTGGCGCGCGGTGTGTTTGCAACCAGTCTTTTGATCTATTTCTGGACCGCAGGTGTAACAAAACTCGGGCCGGGATTGTTCGGCTTTTTATCCCCTGCGGCCGGTGCATATATCCAGATTCTGCCCAGAGCTATGGAACTGGTCAATTATGATCCGGACCAATTGAACACATGGCACCGCATTGTGGTGCTGGTCGGGACATGGGCAGAATTCATCTTGCCCGCGTTGATCGTTTTGGGGTTGGTTACGCGCTTCGCCGCCTTGGGCATGATCGGATTTATCACATTCCAAAGCCTGACTGATCTTTATGGTCATGGCGGGATCACACAGCCAGCCACACTGGGTGCATGGTTCGACAAGCTGCCGGATGGTCTCATCCTTGATCAACGGGCTTTTTGGATTTTCACCTTACTGGTCCTGGTTCTCAAAGGCGGGGGCATCTTGTCACTGGACCGAATATTTGGGTATAAATAGCCTGCGCCATGCCAACAAGCAAACATCGCGCCGCCCACACAGCCCAAGGCATCGTCTCGAATCAGCTCACTGTATACCGCTAGATTATGCGCTTGGCGCCATCTTGCCCACATTGACACGCCGATTTAGTTTTTCTGCCAAGACCTTACGGGTTTTCTACAACAAATTTTGCAAAAAATACTTGTTTAACGCGAATATGTTACAAAATATTTCACCTATAAGTAAATCAGTTGGAGTTTTACTTGATTTTTACAAGAGCCATGCAATCATCGCCACATTACGAGGGGCAAGAATAAAGCGATCAATATTTTTGATCTCATTGCACCCTTACAAAAGCTGCAGCGTTTCAGCAGCAGCGCAACAAAGGGGAGACACGGACACATGCCCACTGGCACCGTGAAATGGTTTAACACGACTAAAGGCTTTGGTTTCATCGCACCGGAAACTGGTGGCAGCGATGTATTTGTTCATATTTCTGCTGTGGAGCGCTCTGGCCTGACCGGATTGGCTGACAACCAAAAGGTCAGCTATGAACTGCAAGACGGCCGTGATGGCCGACAAATGGCGGGTGATTTGAAAGCGCTATAGGGTCCGTATCTGACAAATTTAATGGATGGATTTCAAGCCAGTTGAAGGTTTTTTGCTTCTTCACCTGCCAGGTGGATGAGGTCTTTGATGTATTTTTTCGTGAGGTCTTCACGGCGGGTCGCTGCATAAAGCGTGCGCGTTATGCCTGTCTGCGTCAGAGGGCGAGTGGTGTAATCCGAACTATATTTCACCTCGCGCACCACCCAGTCCGGCAAGACAGCAACCCCACGGTTGGAGGCGACCAACATCAAGATCACTGCTGTTAATTCGACCTGTCGCAATCCGGCGGGTTCGACTTTGGCGGGGGTCAGCAACTGGCTGAAAACATCCAAACGCGCCCGTTCGACGGGATAGGTGATCAATGTCTCACCGCGAAAGTCTTGCGCCTCTATAAAGTCTTTCAAGGCCAGAGGATGTTTGCTTGAGGCCACAAAAACTGGCGCATAGTCAAACAACGGGATGAATTCTACGTCCGCCAGATTTTCTGGATCTGACGAGATAACCACATCGACCTCTTCCTTTTGCAGCGCTGGCAGCGCGTCAAAAGCCAGCCCCGGACGGATATCGACATCAACCTCGGGCCAGAGCTTGCGAAACGTCTCAAGCACAGGCAACAGCCATTCGAAACAAGCGTGGCATTCGATCGCGATATGCAAACGCCCGGCACGGCCCTCGCGCAGGCCTGAAAACTCGGTCTGCACCGCATCGATCTCAGGCAATATCTTTTCGGCCAGCCGCAAAAGCCTTAAACCGGCTGGCGTTAAACGCATAGGCTTGATGCGCCGCAAGAATAAAGCAACACCAGCCTGGGCCTCCAGACCTTTGATTTGATGGCTTAATGCTGACTGGGTAATATTTAATATATCCGCAGCCTTGGCCAATCCCCCAGCTTCATGGATGGTCTTAACTGTGCGCAAATGCCGAAACTCGAGATGCATCTTCATATCAAATTCATAACCTTGTTGAAATTTATGAGTTTGTCTCATATAACCATCTGTGGCACAAGTGGCAGACCCTTTACAATTGGATCTACCAATGACCCCGCTAGAGATTTCGTTTGAATTTTTCCCACCCAAAAACCTAGAGGCTTCGTTCCGGCTTTGGGATACAGTACAAGTACTGGCGCCTTTAGAGCCGCGGTTCATCTCGGTGACATATGGGGCTGGTGGCACCACCCGAGACCTTACCCGCGATGCGGTCAGCGCTTTACACAAATCCTCCGGTTTGCGGGTTGCGGCCCATCTGACGTGTGTCAATTCCAGCCGGAAAGAGACATTGGCGGTTGCCCAATCGTTTGCGGCGGCGGGAATTTCAGACATTGTTGCATTGCGCGGTGACCCACCAAAAGGCGAAGGCAGCTTTACGCCACACCCTGAGGGGTTTCAAAGTTCGCTTGAGTTAATTTCAGCTTTGGCACAAAGCGGTGACTTCACCCTGCGCGTTGCCGCTTATCCCGAAGGCCATCCAGAAGCCGAAAGCACAAGCACAGATATCGATTTTCTGAAACGCAAGATCGATGCCGGCGCAAGCGAAGCACTGACACAATTCTTTTTTGAGGCCGAAACCTTTTTACGGTTTCGCGATGCCTGCGACAAAGCGGGGATAAAGGTCCCGATCACCCCGGGCATTTTGCCGATCGAAAACTGGCAGGGTACACGGCGTTTTGCCAAAGCCTGTAACGCCAAGGTTCCAAATTGGCTGACCGACGCTTTCTCAAAGGCCGAGCGTGACGACCGCGAAGATCTCTTGGCCACCGCAGTCTGTACCGAATTGTGCTCGCAATTGATTGATGAAGGCGTTGATGCATTGCATTTCTACACGCTGAACCGCCCCGACTTGACCCGCGACATATGCCATGCGTTGGGTATTACAGCTGCGGTCAAACTGGAAAAAATCGCCTGATTAATGCGCCTTTACGGGAATCTGTTTCGCTGCATTGCGGGCCCGGCGTCAAGCGTCAGGCTTGGCACTGCCCGCTATCCTCGCCGCATCTACATTGAAAAGCACGTGTGGTTCTGGCACAGGCAACAAAAATCTAGCGTAAAATCCGTTGGGGCTTTTCTATTTGGCGCAAATCTTTAAGTTATTTAAACAAGACAACAACTTGAGGACTGTCATGCCAACGAGAACCGCTATCGTCACCGGCGCCGCCCGGGGAATAGGACAAGCCACCGCCCGTATTCTGCAGGCTCAGGGCCTCAGGGTGGCATTAATCGACCGCGACGCGGACGCCCTTGCCGAGGCAGCTGACGCCTTGCCCGGGTCCCTGCCCTGTCTGTGCGATGTGTCGCAACCCGATCAGGTCGATCAGATGGCCGCAGAGATGACCGCAAAACTGGGGCGGGTTGATGTTTTGATCAACAACGCCGGTGTGGCAGATTTTGGCCCCCTTGAGGACACAGATTTTCAACGCTGGCGGCGGGTGATGGAAACCAACCTCGATGGGGTTTTTCTGTGTTCGCAAGCCCTGCTGCCCGCGTTAAAGTCCAGCCGCGGCGCCATCGTTAATATTGCCTCGATCTCGGGACTGCGCGCCTCGACGCTGCGCGTGGCTTACGGCACCTCGAAGGCGGCCGTTATCCATCTGACCCAACAACAAGCGGTAGAATTGGGCGAGTTTGGAATTCGTGCCAATTGTGTTGCCCCTGGCCCAGTCCGCACCAAGCTGGCAATGGCAGTGCACAGCGACGAGATTATCGCCGCCTATCACGATGCCATTCCGCTAAACCGCTATGGGAGCGAAGACGAGATTGCCGAGGTGATCAGCTTTCTGGCGTCCGAAAAAGCCAGTTTTGTCACCGGCCAGCTGATTGCCTGTGATGGCGGGTTTGAGGCCACAGGGATCGGCCTGCCCGCCCTGCGCCGGCAGGCCGAATAACCCACGGAGTTTTCCACGTGAGAGATATTTCAATATCCCACGCAAAAAACATACTTTAATATGCGCGTCACGTGCTGGTTGTTGGCTGTTCACGGGGGGGGAGACCACATTGGCCCTGACTTTGGCTAAGCGATACAATTTTCCCGATCAATCGCTCGACGGACGCGCAAGGTGGAACTCAGGATGGCAACGACGCGACAAGGCGGAACATAAGAAAATTGTTAAGGAAATGGTCACTCAGGACCGATGGATTCAATATGGTACGGGTTCATCAACCGCCGATATAGGTTTCCAAAAGCGGACCTGACCATCTGGGTTCGAATGCCTAGATAGCAGTATTTCTGGGGTCTGGGAAAGAGGCTGTTTTTACCTGCGGACGCACGCGCACCGGCAGGC
>DDEJ01000098.1:3816-6131 GCA_002336405.1 Rhodobacteraceae bacterium UBA1957 | reverse complement strand
ATATTTACTTTTGGTCCACAACCGACCTAAGGGCGCACAGCTGAATCACACCCCCCTCACCACAGGTATATTTTAACCTGATTTAAGACAAGGAAACAAAAATGGAACTGAACGACAAGATTTTTATCGCAGCCCCGATGGCGCAGGTCTATGAGGCACTGAATGATCCTGAAGTTCTGAAGGCCTGTATTCCTGGCTGCGAAGAATTGATCAAGCATTCCAATACTGAATTGGAAGCCAAAGTGGTCTCAAAAGTCGGACCGGTCAAAGCCAAGTTTACCGGCAATGTCACCTTAGATCAAAGCGGTGCCCCAGATCAGTTTTCGCTGACTGGCAAAGGCAATGGCGGCGCTGCAGGCTTTGCCAGGGGCGGCGCCGATGTCACTCTGACCGAACACGATGATGGCACTATGCTCACCTATACTGCAAAAGCGGAAATAGGTGGAAAACTGGCCCAATTGGGCAGCCGACTGATTGTTGGCACCGCAAAGAAACTGGCATCAAAATTCTTTGTTAAGTTTTCTGAACTGGCGGGGACCACCGTCAGTTAATTCTTTGGTCCTACATTGGCAACAGTCCCGCGACGGGGCTGTTGCCAAGCGCTGTGGTCAGCCCCGCAAAATAGCCAAACCATAACCATGGGCAGATCACCCGTGACTGGGCGGGGCCACCGCGATAAGATGGTTGTCCCACCGGTGCGGATAGCTGTGGTGATACGTCGGCCTACCGTTAGGCATCACGGTGACACAGCCAGTGCCGGAAGTCGCCAAAAATCCTGCAGCGCTGGCCCCAATTCCGCAAACATCCCGATTTGGAACCCGGCGTGTGTAGCACTTTTTCTCGGCATCAATGTAATGCACCACGCCCCCCCGCGGCGATGATAGGGCCAGCTGCGTGCCATCAGTTGAAAACGCCACACTGCCAATATAGCCCTGTAATTCAACCAGTTCAGAGCGCGGGTAAACCGCCAATTCAGCCGGGCGCCCCCACTGGTGAAAGCCAATCAGACCAACGGCGGCCCCAGCGCGGCTTTGGGCCTGCATCGCAAACGCCACCAGACCATCAGGGCGCACTGCCAAGTGACGAATGGAATTCATCCGCAACGCGGTTGGCATTTCGATCTGCCCCAACCGGACGCCTTGCGTTGACAGATAGCTTAAATTAGGCTGCATCGTGGCCAGATTTAGTTTTTCCCGGCCACTGTCAGGGTGGGTTTCAAGACCCCCATTGGCCACTACAAGCGTATTACTGTTCGGCAACCGGGCGATATCATGCGGGCCAATTCCGCCAGAGGAAAATTCGCCCAGCCGCTGATAGGCCTCTCCCGCCGCCCAAACGCCAACCACACCGCGGCCGGCCTCATAATCGTTTTCAGTCGTAAAAAGCCGGCTACCATCAGATGAAAATACCCCATGACCATAAAAATGCCGGCCTGCCGGGGCCTGCAACCGCGCCGTCTGACTGCCGGTTGTACACTCTATAATCAACGCAAAATCCCCCGGGCGACGCGCAAAAGCCACCGCCTCTGGTCGCGTGGGATGCGCTGCTGCTGCATGACCGCGTCCGGGCAGCGGAACCGTAAACAGCGCTTGCCCGTCAGCATCCATACCCAGCAAGCCATAGCTGTCATCGGGCAACTGTGCCGCTGCCAAGAAAGTCGGATTGCCCAGCGCGGCCCAGCCGAGCCGAGGCAGCAACCCGCTTGCCAAAAACCCCGCAATCACGCCTCGTCTTGTGCGCATATCAGTCTCCATCCATAGCATTAAATCCGGTTACTACGCCCAGAGCAGGCCCCAGTTCTTCACGGCACAGAAGGGCGATAATTTCAATCGATTGCTGCAGCACCTCAACCCTGATCCGGCCTTGTGGCAATGCCACATTTGCAAAGACCGGATCATCCAAGTCTCGTGCTAAACTTGCCACGCGCTGAAATCGTTTGGAAAGTGTTTTACCCAATATTGGCGTCTGTTTTGCCAGCAAATCTGCCAGATCATCAAGCGCTGCAATCGACAACTGGACATGGCGCAGCGACCTTCCTGAGCGGCGCGCCTCTGCGCGGCGGGCGCGCGGCCGTTCAAACGTGCCCATGGGACGGCCCAACCGGGCTTGGGTGGTGAATTGCAGGCCGGTCATCAAGGCTTTGAACAGCTCTTGCACCGCCTCATCTGCAGTTTGATAGCTGCGGTTATCCGCCGCTCCGGCACTGAGCATCAGCGGCCTATAGAGCTGCTGCCAGTCGGTTAAAATCGCCGCTGAGGTGGCGCTGAGGTCGGCTGTGATCATGCGCAGTAGCTGGCAGCGATACGGCTCTGGCG
>DDEJ01000098.1:0-3438 GCA_002336405.1 Rhodobacteraceae bacterium UBA1957 | reverse complement strand
CGCGCGGCCACCGATACATCGCGATAGGCCACCGGATCAAAGGCCACCGGGTCGACGTTTCGGATCAGTGTGGACAGGGCTTTCGGGGTCTTGCTGCGGGTATCGGGCCAAAATGCCAGCGCAAAACCGCGATTGTCAGTTTCAAAAGGGCCGAATCTGAGATGGCTCACTGCTATCCAAGCATCAAACGCGCCGCCATAGGCGCGGCGCAACGCCGGATCATGCGGGTCACAGCTGTTTTGCGCCGCATTTGCAAGGTCTGCACTGGAAACTGTCAGATGTGCCACCCCCGGCAAAATATGCTGATCAACCACCGATCGAATAAGATCAGTGCGACCATCTGCCTGAGCAGAAACCGACACAACCAACCAAAATAGGATAATAAAATATTGCATATTACAAACTCTCCAAAAATAGAATTAGGGCGCTGCGGTCCAGTTTGGGCATCTTGACAACTTTGTCACGGCTGGGCGCTGCCTCACCACCATGCCATAGGATCGCCTCTAATAAAGACCGGGCGCGGCCATCATGTAAAAAATAACTGTGACCACTGACCTGTTTGGTCAGCCCAATTCCCCAAAGTGGCGGCGTGCGCCACTCAAGCCCTGTCGCGCGCGCCTCAGGCCGGTGATCAGCTAACCCCTCGCCCATGTCATGCAGCAAAAGATCGCTATAGGGCCAGATCAATTGAAAACTCTGCTCGGGGCGATCGGCCATCCGGTGGGTGACGTATTTTGGGGTATGGCATCCGGTGCACCCGCTTTGATAAAACATCTCTTTGCCCCGCAAAACCGCCGGGTCGTTTATGTCTCGTCGCACTGGCACCGCCAGATTGCGGGTATAATAGGTCACGAGATCCATCATCCCGTGATCAATTTCAAACCCGCCCTGCGCAGGATGATCGCCATGCAGCGCTCGGCGACACTCGGTTTGCGGTTCGGTACATTCGCCCCAAGGGTCTGGAAACAGCGGGTTTGAGATGCCGATATCGCCCGCAAAAGCGTCTGCGGCCTGCTGCCACAGAGTCGGATTGCCGGCCTTCAGGCCAAAACGCCCCAGCATGGGTTTGTCATATTCCAGCGACCAGACAATATTGGGGCGCCCCGACACCCCGTCACCATCACGGTCTTCGGGATCTGCCTTGGCCAAAATATCATCAACAGGGATCGCCTCAAGCAAACCCAATCCAATCATTTGTGGCGCCACCCTGGGGCTGAGCATAGCCGCGTTATGCAGGGGCCCGTATCCCAGATTGGCCGTCCGATACACCGGCTGGCGCAGCACCGCCCTCTCGCCCCCCGACAGCGCAATCTCGATATCGGTATGGTCAATCTCAAGACTGTACTCGCTAGTATGCCCGGCGAGGCTGAAATCTTGCAATTGTTTACCATATGTGGGCTCGGGTACAGTTGCCAGATAATCTGCAATTTCCGAGGTTGCCGCCGTTTCCCCGCCGGGGATCGAAACCCGCATCAGCAAAGAGATCGCGTTGTCCTCGGGGCCCTCGGGGGGATGGCCCCGCCCATCTTTGATATGGCAGCGCTGACACGAGCGGGCGTTATACAGCGGGCCAAGCCCATCAGACCCGATAGTCGACGAGGGCGATGACACCCATAATTTACGAAACAAAGCATTGCCAACCTTAAAATCCAGCTCTTTTTCAAAACTGATGTTGGCAGAGGCCTGCGAAAACGCACCGGTTGTTTTGTGCACCCGCACCGTGGCCGCACCCGCTGGCCGACGTTCAAATTTTTCTGCAGTAACAAACTGGGTGATTGGCGCCACAACCTTGGCGATACGCGCCTGCGTGGCGGCATTGCGAGGGGCAAAATCAAGATGGTCATCGGTCAGGGTATAGACCGGGTCGGCCAAACATAGATTGCCCACCATCCCAAACAGGGCCACCACACGCACAAGGTCAAGGGTCTGAGACATATTGGCACCTAGCGGGTCAGGTGTGAGAGGCAGGGGTGCCTCTCACATTTAGCTTGGCTGTTTATTGGAAAACGGCGTCAGGATCGTCGAGGCTGTCAGAGCCTTCGAACTCAATAGTATCCAGACCGAGGACTGCAACAACCCGCTCGATCGAGCGGGTCTGATCAACCAGGCCATCAACACCACCCATGATCAGCGCTTTGCCTTTGGCATTGCCGCGTTCGAGCATTTGATCATACTTAAATCCGTTGTCAGCTGCAGATTTTAATGCGCCCAAAGCCACCATAGTGGTGGCCAATTTAGCGGTCATTTCCGCACCGAGATCTGCATTCACAGCCGTGACCATGTCCGACAGCGACGCGCCGCTGACAACCGACCCGTCAACCCTTGTATAGCTGCCATGATAGACGTTCTGGATACCCTGACCGTCATAGAAATGGCTGTTATGGGTATTGTCTGAGAAGCAATCATGCTCTTCTTCGGGATCGTTCAACATCAGGCCAAGACGCATCCGCTCACCAGCTTGCTCGCCATAAGACAGGCTGCCCATACCAGTTAGAATGGTGGCAATTCCTGCAGTTTCGTCAGCCATCAGTGCGGCGCGTGCGTCGCCGCCTGCAACCCACTGTGAAGCCATCCATTCAAGGTCGGAGACCAGCAGCTCGGTCGCGGCGCGTAAATAGGCCCCACGGCGATCACAATTGCCACCGGTACAGGCCGCACCCGTCGCAAAATCGCTTGCGGGACGATTACCAGCCCCGTCGCCATGGCCGTTCAGGTCTTGACCCCACAGCAGGAACTCAATCGCATGGTAGCCCGTCGCAACATTTGATTCGACGCCATCGGCCTCGTGCAGGGTGCCTTCCAGCAGAGCCGGGGTGATCATCGCCGCATCAACGGTTTTGCCCGACAGCGAAAAGCTTGCATTGGCCACAACGTTCAGCGCTGCGAATGGGTTTTCATCAGACGCGCCACCATAGCTTGCATCCACATAGTCGATCAGGCCCTCATCCAGCGGCCAAGCGTTTACTTTGCCTTCCCAGTCGTCGACGATTGCGTTGCCAAAGCGATAGACTTCGGTCTGCTGATACGGCGCCCGCGACACCAGCCAGGCGTCTTTTGCCGTCATTAAACTGGCCTCAGATGGATTAGCGATCAACGCTTTTACTGCGCTGTGCAACCCCTGTGCGGTCATCACGCTGTCGGCAAATTTCGCCTCAGCTATATCGGCATAGGTGTCCAGCACCGCCGTATTCTGGCCGGCAAAAACCGGCGCAGCCAACGCGACAAGCGCAGAGGCAGCTAATAGTCTTACTTTAGTCATTGGAATATTCCTTCACATTTCAGTTCACTTTATTCGTTTCTGTCCGGCTCTGCTAAAAGGCGCAAACCGGGTCGAAAAAGTACGTTACTGGCGTGAATTATAATAAAACTGCTGGCGTATTAATCTCTTCCAACTGCACTTTTCAGACCTCACTCTCCCTACCAAGCGCTTTAACTCGT
>DDEJ01000085.1 GCA_002336405.1 Rhodobacteraceae bacterium UBA1957 | reverse complement strand
CCTCGCCTGAATGGCCGCCCGGGTTTTTGGTGTCGTTGTCGCCTCGCTATGACGTCGAACAAATATTGGTGTCTGCCGTCTGAATATTTCCCCCAACGCCGATCTTGCCAGAAAAGGCGCAGAACGACGAGGGTCTATGTGACCATCCGGGAAGAGACAGCTAATGTGCGGCCCAATGAAAATTACACTACGGGCTTTCCACAGACTATCTATGTGAAAAATATTTCATTTCGCAATGCTGGTCAGTAAAACCTTTAAATCATTGCAAACTTACAAAGCGTTGATTTTCCATCAAAACTGGGTGACAACAGTGCCGTTTCCAACACATAAGGGCAAACGGGACATTTGTGGTAGTCGGGTGTTTCTAGAATGCCTTCCGATGGAAAAAAAACGACGCAGATCACGATCGTTGAATTAGTTCACTTGGAAATCCAGTATAAAACAAGTTACCGGCAATTGCTAAAGGAAACAACGATGAGTGTCCGCAAAGTACTTGGGATTTTCACCGAACAATTTACATTGCTGTTAAGTCTGACTTAATAATAGGAGCTATCGAAATGCTGTTGGTGCAGGCGGGCTATTTGGTTGGTTCAGACCCCATAGCTGAAAAGCATAAAGGACAGAACATGTGTCACCACACATCGGCGCTAGAGGCCCTGAGGGCCCGTGACCACATTGCGGCCCGCGCAACTGGCGAGACCAACATTGTTGGTACGACTGCAGTTATGACAGCGCGATTGCAACCATGACCACCTTTGCAAAAAAGTCCGATATCAGAATCAGTGGTCCCGGTATCGTTGCGGTTGTCGGTGCCGGCCTGATCGGCTGCAGCTGGGCAATAGTCTTCGCTCGGGCAGGATGGCAGGTTATCGTGCAAGATATTAATCTCGCCACGCTGAAAGGCGCGCCCGACGTGCTGGCCACGCAGCTAAAGATTCTGGAGCAACATAACCTTTGTGCAGACCCACAAATAATTCTGGCGCGGATAACGTATAAAAGTGACTTGAACGAGACTGTGTCAGAAGTCGACTATGTACAAGAGTGTGGACCTGAAATTCTACAGGTCAAACAAGATCTGTTTTCCGAGCTTGACGCGATGACATCCCAAAAGACAATTTTAGCCAGCTCAACTTCAGGATTTATGGCCTCGCAGTTTTCAGCCCATCTCACAGGCCGGAATCGGGTGCTTGTGGCCCACCCGGTAAATCCGCCACATCTTGTTCCCGTAGTTGAAATTTCACCGTCGGAATGGACAGATCCACATGTCACAAAGGCCACAGCAGCAATCATGGCCAGCATCGATCAAACACCTGTGACATTGCAAAAAGAAATTCCCGGATTTATTTTAAACCGCCTGCAGGGCGCCATGTTAAATGAAGCTTTGCGTTTGGCGCAAGGTGGGTTTGCCACAGTTGATGACATCGACAAAACGGTGCGTGATGGTTTGGGTCTGCGCTGGTCTTTTATGGGACCGTTTGAAACAATTGATCTCAACGCGCCGGGTGGTTTGGCTGATTATGCCAAGCGCTATGGCCAGATGTACCAAAACATGGCGCAAGAGCAATCGCAACCACCCAACTGGGATGAAGAAGCCATGGCACCGTTGCATCATGCGCGGCGGGTTGAATTGACCATGGATCGTGTCGCCCGGCGTCAGTATTGGCGCGATAGACAGCTTGCAGCCCTGGCTGCGCATAAACAAAAACAAAGGCTTTAACATAATGGGAAAAGACAAACGCAAAGTTATTGTGACATGTGCAGTTACAGGGGCTATTCACACCCCCAGCATGTCGCCCTATCTACCGGTGAGCCCAGATGATATCGCCAAAGCTGCGATTGGTGCGGCCGAAGCCGGGGCGTCTATATTGCATTTGCATGCCCGTGATCCCGAAACCGGTAAACCCACACAAGACCCAGCCGTGTTCGAACAATTCTTACCACGGATTAAACAATCTACTGATGCGGTGATCAATATCACTACCGGAGGCAGCCCGCATATGACAGTTCAAGAACGCATGTTGCCGGCAACAAGGTTCAAACCTGAAGTGGCGTCTTTAAACATGGGGTCAATGAATTTTGGTCTGTACCCAATGCTTGACCGCTTTGCACATTTCACCCATGACTGGGAACGCGAAAACCTAGAAAAATCGCGGGATCTGGTTTTTAAGAACACCTTTCAGGACATTGAGACCATTTTGCGGATTGGCAATGACAACGGCACCCGTTTCGAGTTTGAATGCTATGATATTTCCCACTTGTACAATCTGGCGCATTTTGTTGACCGGGGATTGGCCAAAGCCCCACTTTTCATCCAATCAGTGTTTGGTCTGCTGGGGGGGATTGGCGGTCACCCCGAAGACTTGATGCATATGAAGCGCACGGCAGACCGCTTGTTTGGTCAAAACTATCAATGGTCAATCCTTGGGGCGGGTCGCAGCCAGATGTCACTGGCTGCACAGGGTGCGGCGCAGGGCGCGAATGTGCGCGTTGGTCTTGAGGATTCGCTGTGGATTGCACCGGGAGAACTGGCCCGATCTAATGCAGATCAAGTGACTAAAATCCGGCAAATCCTTACTGGGCTATCGCTCGAGATTGCCAGCCCCGATGAGGCGCGCGCACTGCTTGACCTTAAAGGTGGTGACGACGTTAATTTTTAACTCTTTTGGGAGAATTCACTGTCAAAATAAAAATAACTGCCACAACTTTGCGTTCTGATAATCACACAGGTCAGCGGCATAGGACCCGTAATAGCCGAGAACATTGCCCATACCGGCGCAAGTCTGGATATTTGTGATACCGCAATATGCAATAGATATTGTCCTCAAATGCGCGCATGTGCCGTGCGGATGGTTGGGTAAACATCAGGGCAAAATTGACAGTCCTTGTGCTAGGATTAAATCCACCGCTCCTAAATCAGCCAGGAGTGACCTTCCCCCCTCCCCCGAAACCTCTGTCACTTTGATGTAGAGTTTGCTCAACTTCTCGAAGGAGCGAACGAATGCGCAAGAGCCGTTTTACAGAGACTTTGATTATCGGGATAATTAAGAAGCAAAAAGCTGGGATGCCCACGGCTGAGGTGTGCCAGAGAAATGGCCTGAGCCCTGCGTCGTTCTTAAAGTTCAAAGCCAAATATGGCAGGATGAATGTTTCTGACACGCACCGCCTTAAATCGCTGGAAAATGAGAACGTCCACCTGAAGCGTCTGTTGACCGATACAATGCTCAGCAATATTATTCTTAAGAATCTGCTGGGAAGGAATTGACGACACCAAATCTGCGACGGGCTGCTGCTCGCAAGGCGATGCTGGAACATAACATCTCGCAACGCTGAGCGTGCAAACTTGTTGGTGTCGATCCCAAGGCCGTCCGGCGCGACAAACCGCCAGATAGTCTTGAAGTTTGCGAAGAGATGAGGGCGGTTGCCAGCAAGCGACGGCGGTTCGGTTGCCTCCGGATCGGTGTTCTGTTGGAGCGCCAAGGCATGATGATAAAACACAAGAAGCTGTATCGCACCTACCCTGAGGAAAGGCGATGCGTCAGGCAGCGCAGGGACCGCAAGCGTGCGCGTGGATCGCAGACACCAATGCCGGTGGTTTTGCGTCCTAGGTGTTCAGTCCCGGCATCTGGTGGATCGGATT
>DDEJ01000111.1 GCA_002336405.1 Rhodobacteraceae bacterium UBA1957 | reverse complement strand
TAAAATTTGGCCAAGTGAGGAAATTAGCAATTGTGCAGAGGTCGTTATTATATCGTATTGTGGCCACAGAGCTCTATCTCCCGAGCACAACACTGGAGTTCCAATGCAAACATCTGCAAATTATCTCGCAACCCGGCAAGCTGGCTTAGATTTACTGGCTAAATTTGCGTCCAAAGCAGGACCTGACTATGCCCGTGGCCGTAACTTTGACTGCGGCCCGCATCAGCCCAGAGCCGTGTCGGGTCTGTCACCATACGTGCGGCGCAGGTTGATAACGGAACAAGAGGTTGTCACCGAGGTCTTGAAACAACATTCAGCAGACGCAGCAGAAAAATTCATTCAAGAAGTGTTTTGGCGCAGTTATTGGAAAGGCTGGATAGAGTTGCGCCCCACCGTTTGGCATGGCTATCAAACCGGCTTGCGCTGGGCGTTAAATGCAGTGCAGACCCAAGACGGATTGGAACGCAACTGGCGCAGTGCCTGCACAGGAAACACTGGCATCGACTGCTTTGATGCTTGGGCCGAAGAACTGACCTCCACAGGCTATCTGCACAATCATGCCCGCATGTGGTTTGCCTCGATCTGGATCTTTACGCTGCGCCTGCCATGGGAACTGGGGGCTGATTTTTTTCTGCGGAACCTTCTCGATGGCGATCCCGCGTCAAACACCTTGGGATGGCGTTGGGTTGCGGGCTTACAAACCGTCGGAAAAACCTATCTTGCCCGTCCCGAAAACATTGAAAAATATACCAATGGCAGGTTTTCACCAACAGGGCTGGCGACCAAAGCGACCCCGCTTAAGGGCCCTGAAAACCCGCCCTGTGGGACGCTTACACACGCCGATCCGATCGATACGGCGCTCGCCACAGGGCTTTTGATCCATGATGAAGACACTGATTTAACGCATATTATCGCCAAGAACTTGTCGCTTAGGGCCACGGCGACCCTATCAAGCCACACAACCATAGCCCCATTGAAAGCAGCAGACCATGTCGTGGTATTTTCCCAAGGGGCGTTGCGCGATACACTGGACCGCTTGCCCCCCAAACACAGTGCGCCCCATGATGTGAAAGGTTTCAATGACTTGCTCACTTGGGCACAGACGCATGGCCTGAAGCAGATTATCACCTGCCATGCACCAGTCGGACCCATCGCCGACCTGTTGACACAGGTCCGAAAACCACTTGGCGAACAGGGTATCTCTTTGACAACAATAATGGCCCCCTATGACCGGATGACATGGCCGCATGCCACCCATGGTTTTTTTCGGTTTAAAGATAATATTCCGCATTTTATTGCGCAGATTTGATAGCGTGATCCGCCGCGTTATAAGACACCCCGTGCGTCGTGGACTGCTCGCTTGCATCGCCTGGCCAATCCTCGTATACGTGCCGCTCTTTCCGCAAACGATCAGCAACTGCGCAGTCTCTCGTGGGTAGGGTGGAAAGAGTAAACTACCCTATGAAATGCGCCTGAACACAACTGGAGATCACATGCCGCTATACGAGCATGTTTTTATATCGCGCCAAGACCTGTCCAATACCCAGGCAGAGGGCCTTATTGAGCATTTTTCAACCGTTCTGGCAGACAACGCCGGCAAAGTCGTTGAAAGCGAATATTGGGGCGTCAAAACGATGGCCTATAAAATCAACAAAAATCGCAAGGGCCACTACGCCTTCCTGAAAACAGACGCGCCCAGTCAAGCAATTCAGGAAATGGAGCGTCTGATGCGCCTACACGACGATGTGATGCGCATTCTGACCATTAAAGTGGATGCCCACCCCGAAGGACCGTCGGTCCAGATGCAAAAACGCGATGACCGTGGCGACCGCCGCGAGCGCCGCTAATAACTGCTTGATGAAAGGACGCTAAACCATGGCAACCAAACCATTTTTCCGCCGCCGCAAAGTGTGCCCGTTCTCAGGCGACAATGCACCTGCGATCGACTATAAGGACACACGACTGCTGCAACGCTACATATCAGAGCGGGGCAAAATCGTGCCGTCACGAATCACCGCCGTTTCGGCGAAAAAACAGCGCGAATTGGCTCGTGCGATCAAGCGTGCGCGCTTTCTCGCCCTGTTGCCATACGCCGTGAAGTAAGGAGACAGACATGCAAGTTATTCTTCTTGAACGGGTCGCTAAACTGGGCCAGATGGGCGATGTCGTCGATGTTAAGCCGGGCTATGCGCGCAACTATCTGTTGCTGCAAGGCAAAGCGCTGACCGCATCACAAGCAAATATCGCATCCTTCGAAGGGCAAAAAGCCCAGCTTGAAGCGAATAATCTGGAAACCAAGACTGAAGCCGAAGCTATGGGCGATAAGTTGAACGGTCAACAGTTCATCGTGATTCGTCAGGCTTCAGATGCGGGATCACTTTATGGTTCAGTGACCACTCGTGACGCCGCCGAAGCCGCCACCGCAGACGGGTTTTCGGTTGACCGCAAACAGGTGTATTTGATCAAACCAATCAAAGAGCTCGGTGTGCATGAACTTCGCGTTGTGCTGCACCCAGAGGTCGAGGCCATCATCAGCGTAAATGTTGCGCGTTCGGTTGAAGAAGCCGAATTACAAGCCTCGGGCAAGTCTATCCAAGAACTGGCCGCGGAAGAAGAAGCCGCAGCCGAGTTTGAAATCTCTGAGCTGTTTGACGATATCGGCGCCGCCGCATCAGATGATGACGACCACGCGCCGGCTCCTGCGGCAGCTGATGACGAGAGAAGAGAAGACAAAGACGACGCCTAAATCAGGTTCAAGTCCGTCCCCTAAAATCAAGACCGCGTGCAGTGCTCATCTGTACGCGGTTTTTTTTCGCGGACGCTGCTCATAAATTTCTCGTATTAAATACAGCAACGTGTAACCTTGAGGTTACATTTTGTAGGGCACGTTTATTTCAGGAGTTTTAAACATGCTTTCAGCGGAAAAAATAGCGCGCGTTCGAAATTTTTCATTTGGCGCGACTGGTTTGATCGGTCTGCTTTACGCCGTACTTGTTGTTTTCACCAAGCGGCCAGATCCAATGCCTTGGTGGCTGCCGGGAACTGTCGGCCTACTGAGTGCCACACTTATTTTCAGCACATTCCGCCGCGCGGGCCCAGTCCCGGTACAGCAGGCCACAGACGAGCTGTTCAAACGCTGCGGTGATAAAGCCCACCGGTTTGGGTTTTGGAGTGCCCTGCTGCTGTATCCGTTTTTCGGTTTTTTAATTGCCACCAGTGCGCTCTGTCTTACCTTGGCCTTTCCAATCATGGGCACTTTGATAG
>DDEJ01000149.1:7484-9652 GCA_002336405.1 Rhodobacteraceae bacterium UBA1957 | reverse complement strand
GCCAATTCACGGGTCACCGTGCCGTCACCTTCAACCATGGCAAAATCCACTACCCGACGCAGCAGACGGCCCGAGATACGCGGCGTGCCGCGTGACCGCTGCGCGATTTCGCGCGCGCCACCCTCATCAGCCGGCGCGCCCAGTTTCACCGCATTGCGGGTGACAATCTGGTGCAACTCGTCGACGGTATAAAACTGCAGCCGTGTCGGGATACCAAAGCGGTCCCGCAGCGGCGTGGTCAGCAAACCCAAGCGCGTGGTGGCGCCGACCAGCGTAAAGGGCTGCAATTCAATCCGCACCGTGCGCGCCGCAGGCCCCGCACCAATCACCAGATCAAGTTCAAAATCCTCAAGCGCGGGATAAAGCACCTCTTCCACCACCGGGTTGAGGCGGTGAATTTCATCGATGAACAACACATCACGCGCCTCGAGATTGGTCAAGATCGCCGCCAGATCGCCCGCCTTGGCCAGCACCGGCCCCGATGTCATGCGAAAACTCACACCCAGTTCGCGGCTGATGATCTGGGCCAATGTGGTTTTACCCAAGCCCGGCGGGCCATAAAACAATGTATGATCCATGGCCTCACCGCGTTGACGTGCGGCTTGAATGAACACTTTAAGATTGGCCCGCGCCTCGGCTTGGCCAATAAACTCATCCAAACCCTGCGGACGCAGGGCGCGATCATTGTCTTCGGGCATCGGGTCAGGGCGCAGGGTGGGATCAGGTTCAGTCACGGTTTAGCCTTTCGGCGCCAAAAGTTTCAGTGCGGCGCGGATCAACACAGAGGTTTCGGCCTCGGGCGCGGCGCCCGCGGCTTCGGCAACGGCACCCGCCGCCTCGCCGGGGGCATAGCCCAGATTGGACAGCGCCGACAGCGCATCACTTTGGGCGGAAACCCGGCTGGCCGCAGTTGATGCAGCCGCAGACACCTTAGCAGAGCCTTTGGCACCCCCAGCGCTCAACGCACCTTCCACCACGGCCTCATCATCAGCTCCAGCAACATGATTAGCATCTTCACCGACACCTTCACCGACACCCGGTTCTGCGTTTTGCGTGCCAAGTGCCAGACCCAGAGTGCCACCCATCGCCATCACTTTAGGCGCTTTGTCTTTCAACTCATTCACCACGCGCTGCGCTGTTTTGGGGCCAATGCCGCGCGCCGATTTGACCGCATTCCAGTCGCCCAGCGCAATAGCCCGGCTCACACCTTCAGGCCCGAGCGTGCTGAGAATAGCCAGAGACGCCTTGGCGCCAACGCCCTGAACACTCATCAACAAGCGGTGCCATTCTTTTTCCTGTAAGGATGTAAACCCGAACAATTGCAGCAAATCTTCACGCACGATCAGATCGGTATAAAGCGCAAGCACCGTTCCCACCGCAGGCAGGGATGCCAAGGTGCGATCAGAACAAAACACAATATAGCCAACCCCACGCACATCAAGCAACACGTGGTCATCCGCACGGTATTCCAACACCCCCGAGAGTTTTCCGATCATGCGCGCACCTTTTCCGCTGCTGCCACCCGTTCTGCCGACCGAGAGTGATGGGCATGACAAATCGCCACGGCCAGCGCATCAGCCGCATCAGGCCCCGCCAAAACCACCCCAGGCAACTGCATCTTGACCATGTGGGCCACCTGCCCCTTTTCTGCATGGCCCACGCCAACAACAGTTTTTTTCACCGTATTCGGGGCATACTCACCAACCAACAAGCCGGCTTTTGCCGGCACCAGCATCGCGATCCCACGGGCCTGCCCCAGTTTCAGCGTGCCCGCCCCATCTTTGTTCACAAAGGTTTTTTCAACGGCGGCTGTATCAGGTTGGTATTTCGCCAGCACCTCGGACAATTGCTCGTAAAGCGACACCAATCTCGGACCCAAGTCGCGGCCCTGCGACACGCAGGTCCCGTTCGCAACATGTTTCAAGCGGCTGCCGGATACATCGATTACGCCCCATCCGAGGTTTCGCAAACCTGGATCTATCCCTAACACCCGCATTTACGCCTCTGTTTCTGTTTTTTTTGCAGTAGCACGAAACGCGAACAAAGGCTATCACCAACTTTTTCAGGGGCATCTTGTAGACCTAAAACTGAAAGTTATGCACAAAGCTCTACCGCCCAAACGCAGTGCCCCAAGCGAGCAAACCACCGACGAGACAGACCACTTCGAT
>DDEJ01000149.1:0-7090 GCA_002336405.1 Rhodobacteraceae bacterium UBA1957 | reverse complement strand
AAAAAAGCGTCAAGCTTGAGCCGTTCCAACCCTACTCGGTCGAAACACAATTAAACACCTATCAAGCGCCCCGTTAGCCTTGCAAAAAATGCATATGAGCCCTGCAAAAACAAGTATTGTTACGCGCAAGCCAAAGCCCTAGATGAGCCGCTCTTGACAGACCATACCCCCATCCAAGGAATTTACCGATGGCCTTTACCGTGATCAACCAGACCGATGCCGCTCGTCCAAATGTCCTACACAATACCAAGGTGAGAGCCGTGTCTGTGTTCCAGTCTTTCGTCACTTGGAACACAAGCCGTAAATCCCGCCTGATCTTAGCGAACCTAAATGACCGAACACTTGAAGATATTGGCCTGACCCGCCACGATGTCGCGCAAATGCAAGATCGATAACACCTGTGCAAGAGACCGGACCTGAACAGTGTCAGGGCCGGTTTTTTTGGTTTGATTTTTAAGCCTTACTTGTCGGGACTACATACCAAAAATCGATCGCTAAAGCACTTTTAAGCGGCAGCGGGCTCCATCAAAAATACCGTATCAACGCAGCCGTTATCCTCATCCCATTGCAGCATCTCCGGGGTCGACATATGGGCATGAAGCCCGGCTGGGTCTGTGACATCTGCGACCAATATACACTTATGGTCACTGACTTTGGCCAGTGTCATTTCCGAACAAAACTGCATGACTTTTTCACGATTGCCTTCGATCATGGCCTCGTACACACTAAAATCACATGTGAATTCCGATATAATGCAAAGTTTCATAGTGCTCCGCTCCTTTTTTCGTAATGATATCTCAGACTGCGCCGCTTGTCATGCGCCATAATACGGCTAGATACAATACACGACTAAGGGATTTGGCGAACAACCCACCACCCGCGCCCGGCTCTATGCCGCGGCCTGAACATATAAAGGACCTGCCTGAACATGGCCTGTCGCATTGCGGCGCAGCCTATAACCGGGCCGAAACATATGACTGACAACCTGACAAAATCCACACGTGTGCTGTATAACGCCCAATGCCCAGTTTGCAACTTTGAGATTAAACATTACGAACGCTACAGCAGCGATGCGGCGCTGCCGCTAGGATTTGATGATCTAAACTCGGATGCCTTGGCCAATTGGGATCTGACCGCAGATCAAGCGGCGCGGCGGCTTTATGTTTTGCACAAAGGAGCGCTCACATCAGGGATC
Source organism: Rhodobacteraceae bacterium UBA1957 (assembly GCA_002336405.1). Classification (GTDB taxonomy): domain Bacteria; phylum Pseudomonadota; class Alphaproteobacteria; order Rhodobacterales; family Rhodobacteraceae; genus CPC320. The sequence goes on along the minus strand of DDEJ01000149.1, from coordinate 5,895 downwards.
GAAGGGTTCCTTGTTCTCTGGGCGCAGATGCCACGCTATCGCTGGCTGGGAAGACTGGTGGGATGTCCGGGGATCAAACAGATCGCCTGTGCGATCTATGACCACGCATTGGCCCCTGCAATTTATCGTTGGCACCTGCACAGACAGGCCCGTTTGGCGCGCAAAGAGCACAGATAAATATCAGAAATGTTTGCAGCAAACGGCGGCACTTAAGGCCGCAGATCACCCGCCAATGCGTTTGAGCTGCGCCTGAAGATCAGTGACGTAACATCAGCTCAGCAATCCTGCATGGCGCAGCCCTGCATCGACAAGCGTCCGCGTCGGCGCCGTCAAAGGTACCAGCGGCAAACGCACCTCATCGCTGCAAAGACCGAGACGGCTCATGGCGTACTTCACCCCAACGAGGCCCGGTTCAGTAAAGATCGCCTGATGCAATGGCATCAGCGCATCCTGCAATTCAAGCGCTTTGGCATAATCCCCCGCAAGCGTCGCGGCTTGCACCTGCGCGCATAGGGCCGGAGCAACATTGGCCGTGACAGAGATACAGCCCACACCGCCTTGGGCATTGAACCCATGTGCGGTGGCGTCTTCGCCAGATAACTGGACAAAATCCGGGCCGCAGGTGATCCGCTGTTGGCAAACCCGCGCCAAATCACCAGTGGCATCTTTCACCCCGATGATCCGAGGCAATTTTGCCAGTTCACCCATCGTCTCAGGGCTCATGTCAACCACGGAACGCGGCGGGATATTATAGATGATTATCGGCAGCTCGCAGCTGTCATGCAGCGCGGTAAAATGCGCAATCAATCCCGCCTGCGTCGGCTTGTTGTAATAGGGCGTCACCACCAGTGCGGCATCTGCACCAACGCTTTTTGCGTGCTGCATCAAGCGCATTGATTCAGCGGTATTGTTAGAGCCTGCGCCCGCAATAACCGGCACCCGACCTGCCGCGGCTTTCACCACTTCGGCGACAACCGCCTCGTGCTCGACATGGGTAAGCGTCGGACTTTCGCCTGTGGTGCCGACGGGTACAAGCCCCTGACACCCCGCCTTAATTTGGCGCTCTACCAAAGCCCTCAAAGTCGTCAAATCCAAGGCACCGTCAGCAAACGGGGTGACCAAAGCTGGCATCAAGCCTTTAAACATAACATACTCCTATGATCGTGTGGGCATCGTGGCCTATGTAAACCTCACCCTGTCTACAGCAACGCCCTATTTTCAGGTTGCAGCTTTCAGATAGAACGCTACAGTTCTACGCTCTATCCTCTAGTGGTTTCGGAAATGCAAGCTATGTTGCGCGTACTCCTATTTATGGCGTTACTTTTTCGCACAGAAATCTGTGTTGCCGAAAACGTGCCAGAGCTGCGCCGGGCTTTCGAAGCGCTTGAAGCCCAAGACTGGACCGCCGCGTTTGAAATCGCAAAATCAAACGGGCCGCTGGCAGAGGATTTGGTGCTGTGGCACTATCTGCGCCAAGGTGAAGGATCTTTTCAGCAGACGGCGCGCTTTCTACACCAACATCCCGACTGGCCCGGCCTGAAATTGTTACGCAAACAATCCGAGGCTTCCTTCGCAGGCGCAAACCCAGCTGACATTGCAGCTTTTTTCGAAAACACGTCCCCCCAAACTGGCACCGGTGCGCTGATCTATGCCAAGGCGCTTGCAAGTCTGGGACGTGATCAATCAGCCCAAAAATCCATCGCAACCGCCTGGCGCACGCTCAGGTTAAGTGCCGACGAAGAAATGACCTTTATGGCGCGACACAGAAAGCTGTTGAAGCCCCATCATAACGCAAGGCTGGACTGGACGCTGTGGCAAGGATGGCGCGGCAATGCCAAAAGTATGTTGGCCTATGTTTCAAAAGACGCGCAGAACCTTGCAAAAGCACGACTGGGATTGATGACCAATGCGCAGGGCGTTGACGGGCTTATTGCGGCGGTTCCACAGACTTTAACGAAAAGCCCAGGGCTGGCCCATGCACGGTTTTCTTGGCGTCTGCGCAAAGGGCTAACTGACCGCGCAATCACACTTTTGATTGAACACAGCCGATCCAAAAAGAAACTCGGGCAACCTGAAAAATGGGCTAAACAACGCCAGATAATGGTCCGGGAGTTAATGGGGCGCAAAAAATATCGCCAGGCCTATAGCCTCGCCTCAACGCACCACCTCGACAAAGGTGCGCAGTTTGCAACGCTCGAATGGCTGTCAGGGTTTATTGCCCTGCGCCGCCTAAAACAGCCTGATTTAGCGATACGGCACTTTACAAAACTCAAAAATACAGTGGAAACACCAATCTCTCTGGGACGCGCCGGCTATTGGTTGGGCCGCGCGCACAGCGCCAGTGGTGACAAAGCCTCAGCAAAAATCGCCTATACCTTTGCCGCGCAGCATCAAAGCAGCTTTTACGGGCTGCTCGCCGCAGAAAAGGTCGGCATACGATTTGACAAGACTTTGGCGGGACGTGAGCAGTTTCCCAACTGGGTCAATGCCAGCTTCACCAAAAAAAGCGTGTTCAGCGCCAGTTTACTTTTGCTAACCGCAGAGCAACCCGATTTGGCTGAACGCTTTTTAACCCATCTTTCAGAAAGCCTAGACCCCAACGCGTTAGGTCAGCTAGGGACGTTATTGGCCGAGCTTAGAGATCCACACTTGCAGGTGATGGTCGGTAAGCGCGCGGCACAACACGGCAATATTATTGCAGCTCCCTATTATGCGCTGCACCCGCTGATCAACACACCGCATCCCGTCGCCGCCGAATTGATGTTGGCCATTGCCCGCCGCGAAAGCGAATTCAATCCCACGCTGGTCAGCGGAGCTGGCGCGCGCGGGCTGATGCAAATCCTGCCGGGAACCGCTAAGGAAACTGCCAAAGAAATAAAAATTAAATATAACGTCAAACGCCTACTGACAGATTGGAAATATAACGCCACCATTGGCGGGGCCTATCTCGCCAAACTGTCGCGCCGGTTTGGTGGCAATCCGGTGTTGATCGCAGCCGCCTATAACGCCGGACCATCGCGGGCCAAGGCTTGGATCAAAAAACAGGGCGATCCAAGAAAAAAATCCGTTGATGTGATCGACTGGATCGAGATGATTCCCTATGCGGAGACGCGAAACTACATCATGCGTGTCACCGAAAGCCTGCCGATCTATCGCGCCCGTCTTGGACGCCAGGTCCTGCCGGTTTCTTTCAGCAAAGAACTAACCGGCGCGGGCCTTCTGCCGCTCTCGCAATAGCGCAAAAACACCGGCCCCCGTAATCAGCAAGGCCCCAACCGCTACATTGCTGCGCAACGTTTCAGAAAATACCACAATCCCAACAATTGATGCAAAAACCAGTTGCAAAAACGCAAACGGTTGCACGGCACTTGCCTCGGCCACCTCGTAACAGCGAATAAGCAACCAGTGACCCAGTGCCCCGGTCATACAAAGTGCGGCCATCCAGCCCCAATCGGCAGGGCTCATGGGTTGCCAAAACCAAATACCTGCCAAGGTCATCACCGCAGCACCGGCAATACCGGTCCAGAAAAAACTGGTCGCCGTGCTGTCACGCCGCGCCGCATATCGGGTCAACAAAGCATACAAAGCGAAAAGAAACGCCGCAAAGAATGGCACCACGGCATAGATCGAAAACACATTAGATCCGGGCTCGAGGATAATCAGCACCCCGATAAAACCAATTCCGATCGCCGCCCAGCGCCGCCAACCGACATATTCACCCAAAACCGGCCCCGACATCGCCGCAACCAACAGAGGATAGCACACAAAAACCGCATGCGTTTCCACCAACCCAAACAGCGTGAAGGCAACAACTGTGACACAGATCTCAACCGCCAACAAAACCCCACGAAAAATCTGCAACGGCAGCTGTGTTGTCACTGCAACCTGCCGCACCCCGCCGTGTTGGCGTTGCGCCAGTGCAATGACAAAAGCCGCAAAAAACCAATAGCGGATCATCACAACCATGATCACATTGTAACGACTTGCCAGATGCTGCGATATGCCATCCTGAACAGAGAACACAATCGTCACCAGAATCATCAATAAAATACCCAGCCGTGTATTATCTTGACCGGTCACGTGGGCATCTTCAGACATGCGGTGATCATATGGCGCTTGCGACCAAAGCCCGCTGTAAGGGCCACGGTGAAACCTGCCGCCTCCAAACCGCGCCGAACGAAACCAGCCGCCGTATATGTCGCCGCGGTGCCATATTGCGCACTGTGTTGTCCCACCGCCGCCAGCAGATCATCTTGCCACATTTCAGGGTTTTTTGCCGGTGAAAACCCGTCAAGAAACCACGCATCCGCCGCCCCACTCCAGCCCGCAACCGTCTGTCTGGCATCGCCAATCACCAGACGGAACCGCAGGTCGGGCAATTCAATGTCCGGCTTGCCTTGCCGCCAGAACGGCGCCAATTCGTCGGCAACCTCACCCAGTGCGTCAAATCCCGCCTGCGCGCGGATCATCGCCTCTGATGGCATCGGAAACGCCTCAAAGCTTGTGTAGCGCAACACACCCGTCTGACCACTCTCGCGCCACAGATGCAATGCCGCCAACAGGTTCAGGCCCGAGCCAAAACCCAGCTCGGCAATCTGAAACCCCGGGCGAAATCGCCCGGGTAATCGGTTGCCGGCCAGAAACACATGACGGGTCTCGGACAGCCCATCCTCAAGCGAAAAATACGGGTCATCGAATTGCATCGAGACCGGCACATCGCCGTCACGCCATTGCAAATCTAGGTGCTGGTCGCTGCGCATCACTTACCTTAGAATTAGGAGAGCTCAGGCGACATAGAACGAGGATGGACATATTGGCAATGGCAGAAGTAACAATCTATGGCGCGGGTATTTTCGGGCTGAGCATTGGCTGGGCCTGCGCGCGCCGCGGCGCTGCAGTACAAATTTATGATCCGAACGGCGTGGCGGCGGGATCAAGCGGCGGCCCGGTTGGGGCATTGGCCCCACATGTACCAGAAAACTGGAATGCAAAAAAAGCGTTTCAGTTCGACAGCTTGATCGCGGCACAAGACTTTTGGCATGGCGTTGAGGCGGCATCAGGTCTGTCTTCGGGCTATGGGCGCAGCGGGCGGTTGCAGCCTATTGCCGATGAAAAAACCCTTAGGCTGGCCCGGGCCCGGGAAATTTCGGCGCAAACACTATGGCAGGGCAAGGCAACCTGGCAGGTTATGCCCGCAGATACGCAAGCCAACTGGGCTCCGCAAAGCCCGACTGGCTGGTTGATCCATGACACGCTAAGCGCGCGCATTCACCCCCGCAACGCTTGTCTGGCACTGGCGGCAGCTCTGCGCGCATGGGGCGGCCGCATTGAGCCCACCGGGCCCGAACATGGCGTCGTCGTGCATGCCACAGGCTGGCAGGGTTTGCGCGATCTGAGCGAACAGTTCGAACAGCCCGTGGGCAATGGCGTCAAAGGACAGGCGGCGCTGTTGCGTTATTCCGCACCCGACGCGCCACAGTTGTTCGCCGATGCGCTGCATATTGTGCCACACACTGATGGCACTGTGGCGATCGGCTCGACCAGCGAACGCGCGTTTAGCAATCCGGGCGACACCGATACCCAGTTGGACGCGGTTATTGCCCGCGCCACCACAGCGTTTCCAGTATTGCGAGATGCCCCCATTATCGCCCGTTGGGCGGGGGTCAGACCACGCGCCAAAAGCCGCGCCCCGATGCTGGGCGCCTATCCCGGCCGCACAGGGCATTTTATCGCCAATGGCGGCTTTAAGATCGGCTTTGGTATGGCACCTAAAATTGCCGAAGTGATGGCCGATCTGATCCTCGAGGGGCGCGACACCATTCCCGATGCATTTCGGGTGGCAACCTGTTTAAACGCAGGGTCTTAAAGCCTGATTTAAAACCAATTGATTGAGTT
>DDEJ01000067.1 GCA_002336405.1 Rhodobacteraceae bacterium UBA1957 | reverse complement strand
CAATGCCCACAGCTCTTATATTGGGGTCGTGGGCCAATTTTTTTGGGTGCCTTGACCACTACGCCGTTTTTCAGCCGCCGGCAAATGTCCAGATTGCGCTGTCAAACTCGAGGACAATCTGCTGACATTGTAAATCACGTCCGTTCATCACCATTCCAGACAGATTGAGGCTGATTTTATCCGCCTGCTGCATGAGACTTTCGTCAACTGGAAATAGGATTGTAGCCTCACTGGCAGGCAAAATCTTGACTTTGGTTAATTGCCCTTCGGCAAAATCTGAGGCCTGCCAATCATAGTTGTTGCCGAGGTTGTCAACGACATCAATACCGGACCGGGTGTTGGCAAACAGGCTTTGGCGCGCTTGGCTGGCTTTCATCGGATCAAACACCATAAACCTCGTGGTTTCGTTGTTCACCAAGACAAACACCAAATCAAATGAGTTTTTGCGGTCAATCAATTGCACCGCCCGCGCCGTGACGTTTATGCAATTTGGCAGCTCAATTTTTACACCCGACGGGCCGGCTGATTTTGCCGCTGATGGCGTCTGTTGGTCTGTCGCTGGCGGTAAAGTGAAATATCTCTTGTTATCCACTGGAACCGGCTCACTTGCCTCTACCCAAGTGCCATCGTCATTGATCAGTAACGTCCGCCCGTCTGAAGTGACTGCCGCCACAGGTTCACACGCGAGCGGTGTCGCAAAAGCACAAAGTGCCAGTATCCCGTATACCCGTCTCATCACATTGACCCATGCCAGTACATTGCTTTGCGGGGCACCCTAATCTATCACGGCTGTGCGGTCTATATGCGAAGGGATTGACGATTTTGACTGATGTATTCTCCGAAGGGGCTGCATGGATGCGGGGGCGGATCATTCCAATAGGAGAGGCCTGCATCCCGATCACTGATTGGGGGTTAACCCATTGTGACATCACCTATGACGTGGTCCCGGTCTGGAAGGGCGGTATGTTTCGTTTGCCCGCCTATCTCGATCGGTTTGAGGCCTCTATGGCGGCATTGCACCTTGATCCTGACATGACCCGTGATGCGATCCAATCTGCGCTGATCCAGATGGTGGCGGCCTCTGGATTGCGCAACAGTTATGTCGCGATGGTGTGCAGTCGTGGTACCCCGACAATTGCTGGCAGCCGTGATCCAAGGCACTGCCGGAATCATTTCTATGCCTGGTGTGTCCCCTATGTGCAGGTCATTCGGCCTGAAGTCATTGCAAAGGGGGCCAGCGCCTGTATTGCGCAAACTGTCCAGCGCATCCCTGATGGCAGCGTCGACCCCATCGTGAAAAACTATCATTGGGGTGATTTTACCAAGGGTTTGTTCGAGGCCAAAGACGCCGGTTTTGAAACTGTTATTTTAACTGATGCAGACGGAAATATCACCGAAGGTCCGGGATTCAATGTCTTTGCGATTAAACATGGCAAGCTTTTGACCTCGGGGCATGGGGTTTTATCTGGTATTACCCGTCGAACCGTTTTGGAAATTGCCACTCAGCTGGGTCTGCAGGTTGATATTCGACCTCTGCCACAGACCGTGCTTCTGGATGCGGATGAAGTGTTTATTTCCTCGTCTGCCGGCGGGGTTATTCCCATCGTAAAAGTCAACGAGACAATTTTTGCAGGTGGGGCTTGTGGCCCGGCGACGCAGAGTATCTATCAGACCTATTGGGACTGGATGGCCGCACCTGCGTACCGGACAGAGATCATCTATAATAATTGAGCCTAGCCGTCTATATTTCAGATAAGACGCCGCAGTTTGAATAGCGTGCGGAGCCTCACCTGAGTGTTGCTTTCGCTTAGTTTTTGTTCGCCAGACTGGGCACCCAAGTATAGCCATCGGGGCATAGGATATAGCATTCGCGCAAACCGTGCGGTTTGTCCGTGGGTGGCTGCAGAACCATGCCGCCGGCGCGCTCGGCCTTGTTTGCGGCCCGATCGGGATCACAGTGATATAGCCGTATTTCACAGCCCGCGCCGCGTGGTGGGTTCTCAGGCAGCAGATCCAGCAGCGGGTGGCTAAAGTAAGTGCCATCGCTGTGCAGTTGCAAAAGCTGACTTTGATGTTGCATAATCGCAAAATCTGCTGAGCTTCGGTGCGCTTGCATCTGAAAAACCTGCGTGAGAAACCGTGCTTCGGCCAGCACATCCCGCACCAGAAGGTTTATGCCGATACCGGTCAATGAGGCGCCGAAATCTGCGGGATCTACGGTTTCAAAATCCATACCGGGTTCCAATTTACATTTTAAAATATAACTCAGCTTGCTCCTCAGAGCCCTGCATGTCAATTTTGGTCAACTGGGTGCCCAAATTAGGCAGGCAGATCTGTTAATATTAGACAATCACTTTGGCACGGCTTTGGCAACTTTTGATAGCAAAGGAAAATAACGATGACATCAACCCGACGGGACGCAACCCTTTTAAGTCCACAGGTGCCTAAAGCGGAAGAGTTTCAATCTGCCGAAACGGCTGTGGACAGGTTGCAATTGCTTTATGACTTGGCGACCGACTATTTGGCCGCGCGGTTTGCCGACACGATGCGCGATGGCCCCACTCAGCAACATTACCGCGCCTATTATCCTGAGATCAGGATCACCACGACCAGCTTTTTGCAAGCCGACAGTCGGTTGAGTTTTGGTTATGTTGCAGGGCCGGGGCATTACAGCACAACTGTGACACGCCCCGATCTGTTTCGCAGCTATCTCATTCAGCAGATCACGCTGCTGTTGAAAAATCACGGCGTGCCTGTGTGGATCGGGGTCTCGCAAACACCGATCCCCATTCATTTTGCGATACAAGGCGATCAAGACACTGTGGTGCCATCGCACGGCTTTGCCGGGTTTTCTTTGCGCGACATGTTCGATGTGCCTGATCTCAACACCACCAATGATGATATTGTAAACGGGCCTGCAGTTGAGGCCCCGGATGGGACGATCCCATTAGCGCCTTTCACCGCACAGCGGGTTGATTATTCGCTGGCGCGGCTGACGCATTATACCGCCACAGCGCCTGAGCATTTTCAAAGCTATGTGTTGCTGACGAACTATCAGTTTTATGTGGCTGAATTCGAAGCTTATGCCCGCAGTCAACTGGCTGATCCTGCCAGTGGCTATACCAGTTTTGTCAGTTCGGGAAACTGTGAACTGACGGATCCGGCCGGGGTGATCGCGCCTGTGGCACGGCTGCCGCAGATGCCGAGCTATCATTTAAAGCGGGCTGATGGATCGGGAATTACCTTGGTCAACATTGGTGTGGGCCCGTCAAATGCGAAAACTGCCACGGATCATATTGCGGTGCTTAGGCCACATTCATGGCTGATGCTTGGCCATTGCGCGGGGCTGCGAAACAGCCAGCGTCTGGGAGATTTTGTCTTGGCACATGCCTATCTGCGCGAGGATAAAGTTCTGGATGATGACCTGCCTGTCTGGGTGCCAATTCCAGCACTGGCTGAGATTCAGATTGCGCTCGAAACAGCGGTGGCGGATGTCACCAAACTGCAAGGATATGAGCTTAAGCGGATCATGCGCACCGGGACCGTTGCCACGGTGGACAATCGCAACTGGGAATTGCGCGACCAGTCTGGACCGGTCCAACGGTTAAGCCAGTCGCGGGCGGTGGCACTGGATATGGAAAGTGCGACAATTGCGGCAAACGGATATCGGTTTCGGGTGCCTTACGGGACGTTGCTCTGTGTATCAGACAAACCGCTGCATGGTGAGTTAAAGCTCCCGGGCATGGCATCTGATTTTTATAGAGCGCAGGTCGCGCAGCATTTGATGATTGGGATTAAGGCCACAGAATTGCTGCGCAACATGCCGTTTGACCGGATCCATAGCCGGAAACTCCGTAGTTTTGATGAAACAGCCTTCCTGTAGAAAAAAAAGTACCATTGTGGGCAACAATTATTGAGGATTAGGACACAAGTTGTTGTGTTTTCCAACAAACTTCAGTTAAACCATCCCCAGTCAGCACAGATCGCGGGCAGAACAAGGAGACAACAATGTCCAAACCAATGACAAAAACACAATTAGTTGCGGCTTTGGCCGAAGAGATGGAAGTCGATAAGAAAGCTGCGACGACTGCGTTGGACGCAGTTTGTGGTTTGATCACTCGTGAAGTTGCGGGTGGAGGAGCCGTGACCCTGCCGGGTGTTGGCAAGATTTATTGCCGGGAACGTCCAGAGCGTATGGTCCGCAATCCTGCGACTGGTGAGCAGTTCAAGAAAGATGCGGATAAAGTGGTCAAAATGACGATCGCGAAAGCCCTGAAAGACAGCGTAAACGGCTGATCTTTTCGGATCTAGATATAAGATAAAAAGGACTGCTTTTCGCAGTCCTTTTTTAATGCATATTAGGCGTTATTTTTCAAAGGATGATCCGCTTCTTTACCTGACTTTTTTCACAATGCGGGCAGCCCGCGTTGCGTGCCTATTGGTGCGATAGCAAAACAGCCTCGACGCGGCGATTGGCTTTGCGGCCCTCGGCCGTCAGGTTGTTGGAAATAGGCGATAAATAACCGGTGCCTTCCGCACTGATCTGTTTGGCATCAATTTCATAATTTTTCACCAGATGTGCTGCCACAGCCTGAGCGCGCTGTTTGGACAGCGCCATATTTTTATCCAGATCTCCAATACTATCGGTGTGACCGACCAACGCAATTCTACGCTTTGGATTTGTCTTCATATAGGTTGCTAGCTTTTTTAACGATACAAATGTGGTTTCTGTTAAAGCCGAAGAGCCACTTTTAAAAACCAGATCTGACAAAATGACAGACCCTCTATGCTCCAATAAACCATCGAAAGTATTCGGCACCACTTTGTCTGGCTGTGCTTTGTCAATCGGTTTGGCGTATTCTTCTTGGTCGCCCGCAAGGTAAATGTTTTGCACAAAATCATGCTGCGCCGATTGGCTTACCAAAAGAGTGATATAGCTGTCATTGCCGGTGGGGGTTTTGCGCGTTGCAGATAAAAAGCGATAGTTGCCGAGATCGACATACATCTCCGGCCCCGGTAATGCCTCAATGCCAAAACGAAAATCAAATCCCCCACAGATCCAATCATGACATTCAAAAAGCACAGTGTACCCTTGATTTAACAATTGTTCCCGCAGGTCAGTGAGAACTTGGAGAGTATTTTTTCCTGATTGTTTCGACTGCCAGACCTGCCAAACCATGCGGCCCTGCACTGGTAAACTTGGCACTGTCCCGTTGTGCCAAGGCCCTGTTGGCACGTTATATTGCGTCAGCTCACTGACGTCTTTTACCGTGACGCGAGCAGAGGCTGGCAGATCCAGATCTGCTGCCGCCAGAAGCCCCGGCAGTCCGATCAACAGACCGAGCAGACACTTAGCGATGTTGGGCGTGATACGCATCATTGGGCCGCATATTGGTTGCGCTGGCAACGCGATTGGTCATGTTGAAAAATCCCGCCACATTGGCAATGTCCCAGATGTCGCGATCGCTGAATCCCGCCTGTCGCAGCACTGCGCGATCTGTCTCTTGTACCTCGTAACTGGTTTTGGTAATTTTTTCTGCAAAATCCAACATTGTGCGGTGGCGGTCGCTGAGATCTGCAACACGGTAGTTCATTACCAGCATTTCGCCAAGTTCAGGGTCACCTGACAGCGCGCGCACCGCCGCACCATGGGCGGTCAGACAGTAAAAGCACTTATTGATCGACGAAACCACGACTGCGATCATTTCGCGTTCAAGTTTACTCAGCCCACTGGCAGCCAGCATCAGATCGTTATACAGGCCGGTGAAGGCGTTTAATTTATCGATATCAAAAGCGTAAGCTTGCAGAACATTGGGTATCATTCCGAGCTTTTCGTGACAGGCATCAAAATATTTTTGCGTGTCGTCCGGTAAAGGATCAACCATTGGAAGATCCAGTGCTGTGACGCCATGTTTAGTGCTCATCTAAGGCTCCTTTTTGTATACGGTAATGATATCGCCCAGAAAACGTCATGCCCAGCGAAGAGTAAAGACTGTTTGCGGCAGTATTGGCCTCGGTACACAGAACCGCAAGTCGGGTGGCACCTTGTTCTGCGGCCCAGAAAGCGGCAGCGCGCATCAGCCATGTTGCCACTTTCTGACCGCGTTGCTGGGCCAAAACTTCAACCGCGTGCACCATGGCGGTTCCTGCATGGATGGCTGCAAAACCGGTCGCAGCAGGACGGTTGTTCCACCGTCCGAAAAGACTGGTCTTTTTGGCGGTTGTGCGCTGCATGATGCTCAATCGCGGCCGGGTGATACCGCCTGCCGCCCAAATATCATACTGAATTTGCAAAGGTTCCCAAATACAGAACATAGATGTCCTTGGTGGCCGCTGAGTTGCAATATTTGCAATTGGCGCTTGATAAAGATTTGTTGGGTCGATCATCTCGTAGCCGGCGTTAGCCAAAAGCGCATCGAGATCGGCTTCCCCGTCTCGCAGCATGAACAAAGGTCTCTGACCAAGTTCCTGCATTGCGCTTTCTGCCTGTTGTATATCTATTGGCTGCACGGAACCGTCCGCTGTGGCTGCTGAAACCCGTTTGCCGCCGCCTTGGCCATCCCGGATTGTCCATTGGCCTGCACGGTGCAGCTTGGCGGCAGGCCAGGTTTCGGCGATCACATCATACAGCGTATTTGGCATAAAACTCATTGCGAAAAGACACCCCGAAGGCGGGCCAACGCGGCTGAAACGTGGGCCTCATTGGTGCCGCGGACAACGATATTGGCACCATACAGACCGTCTTTTTGAAATGGATAGGACCCTATGGAGAGATCTGAGTATTCTTCAGCCAGCGCCGCCAGTGGTCCGGCAATATCACCCTCGCCACGGTCGATGCGCAGGGTCTGGCTCAGCAGTGGTGCGCCACCGGTGAGCCCGGGTAAAACGCTGGCAACCATAGCTTGAAATACTGCTGGAACGCCGGCCATGACATGCACGTTTTCAAGGGTAAAACCCGGTGCGACCGACACTGGATTGTCGATCAATGTGGCCCCATCGGGAATGCGGGCCATGCGCAAACGTGCGGCGTTCAATTCAATGCCCTGACGGTCATAATAGGCGGCAAGAAGCGCCCGCGCATCGCTGCGGATGTCGATCGGGCGGTCAAAGGCGGCTGCGATGCAATCGGCGGTGATGTCATCATGCGTCGGGCCAATACCACCGCTAGTAATTACCGTGTCATGGGCCGCTGACAGCGCTGTCACGGCCGCGATGATCGCGGCCTTGTCATCACTGACCACACGCACTTCTTTCAGGTCGATACCGATTTTGGTCAATGCGCCTGCAAGATAATACATATTGGCATCGCGCGTGCGCCCCGAAAGAATTTCATCGCCGATTACCAGCATTGCGGCGGTTGGGTTTGTCATATGTCGAATTGCCTTTTGTCTAAGTTATGCGCAGCTTAGGCGGTGCGGTGTCGGTTTCCAATGCTGTTTTGTTACCAAATTAGCTTTGTTCGAAAAGCAAGCGCGTTTATCTGTCTTTCCAGACGCTTTGGCGTCGCGGCCGGTGTCTGGATGTCATGTGGTAGTTGCGGTATGAATCAACGCATGCAATTTTCCGCCCCCTTGATCCCCGCGCTACTGATTCGGCGCTATAAACGATTTTTGGCTGATGTGCGGCTCGAAGACGGACGCGAAGTCACCGTTCATTGTGCCAATCCAGGCTCGATGTTGGGGCTGGCGACACCGGGCATGCGGGTTTGGGTTGAGCCCAACGATGATCCCAAGCGCAAGCTGCGCTATGGATGGCGCCTGGTAGAGCTGCCTGACGGTCATTTCGTTGGTGTCGACACCGGATTGCCCAACCGTCTTGTCAAAGCGGCTTTGCATGCTGGTGTGATTCCCGGTTTGCCGGTTTATGATACAGTGCGCCCCGAGGTGAAATATGGGCAGAACAGTCGGGTTGATTTTGTGCTGGGAACCTCTGGTCAGCCAGACAACTACCTAGAGGTTAAAAGCGTTACATTGTGCCGTCAGCCGGGGCTGGCCGAGTTTCCGGACAGTGTGACCAAGCGCGGTGCGAAACATTTGGCCGACCTGGCGTTTATGGTGACCCAGGGCCAGCACGCAACGCTGCTGTATCTGGTGCAACGCAGTGATTGTTCTGCGGTGGCGGTGGCATCGGATATCGACCCCGGATATGCGGCTGCTTTTGCCGAGGCCCGGGCAAACGGTGTTGTGGTCCTTTGTATTGATTGCGATGTTTCGCCCAAAGAGATCACGCTTGGCCGAACAATTATGCAGCATTAAACGAAGCCTCTGGTCCTTTACTATAATTAGTTGTAAAATGGTCGTTGTTTAACTCACTGGCAATTTAGAGACCTTTGGAGAAACCACCTTGCAAAAAGAAGCACGTGGACAACAGACGCGCGATGGTATTCGGCTCTTTCAAGAGGTGGATTTTGTTGGCATGCGAGCGGCTGGAAAATTGGCTGCACAAATCTTGGATGAAATCTCTGATGAGGTTGTGGTCGGCCAGACCACAGGCGAAATTGACAAGATGATTGAACAAAAAGTTACGGCCGCTGGCGCGCAATCAGCGACGATCGGCTATAAGGGCTATCGTCATGCCAGTTGTATCAGTCTTAATCATGTGGTCTGTCACGGCATTCCAGGTGATAAAAAACTCAAAGATGGAGACATCTTGAACATTGATGTGACGGTGATTGTGGATGGCTGGTATGGAGATACCTCCCGGATGTTCATTGCGGGCAAGCTTGACCGCAAATCCGAAAGATTGATCCAAGTGACGCATGATTCGCTGTTCAAGGGGATTGAGGCAGTGAAGCCCGGCAATACCTTTGGTGATATTGGCCATGCGATTCAAAGTTTCGTCGAAGGACACCGCATGTCGGTGGTGCGCGATTTCTGTGGCCACGGGCTGGGGCGGGTATTTCACGCACCGCCTAACGTGCTGCATTATGGCCGCGCCGGGACCGGCCCTGTTCTGCAAGAGGGAATGTTTTTCACGATTGAACCAATGGTCAATTTGGGCCGGCCTGAAACTAAAGTGTTGGCGGATGACTGGACGGCGGTGACCCGCGATAGATCCCTGTCGGCGCAGTTTGAGCATTCGGTTGGGGTCACGGCCGCTGGGTGCGAAATTTTCACTCTTTCGCCCAGCAACCGGTTTCATCCGACCTATGCCATGCCTAACATCCCAGCCTGATGGCATTGATGGGCTGCTAAAAGCTGTCGGGTATGTATCAGGGTCTGTTCTAGGATTGGTATTGCAAAATTGAAATGGTGGTGTCGCCATACCGGCGGGTATCAAGCAGCTCACAAGCCTCGGGTATTGTGATGGCGGTGTTTTCTTCCCAAACCACAAGCGCGTCTGATGCGATCCAGCCCCCGGCTTGCGCCGAGGCAAATGCCGCCTCCCCCCACCCCATGCCGTAAGGTGGATCCAGAAATACCAACCCAAAGGGGTCGATTGGTCGGGGCCCAAGCCTGCGTGCGTCGCGGCGCAGGATAGTGGTGGTTTCTTGCGCATTACACAACGCCACATTCCGCCGGATCAGTTTGAGGGCCGCTTTGCCATCATCGACAAAGGTCACGTCGGCCGCACCGCGCGACAGGGCCTCTAGACCCAGCGCACCTGTGCCAGCAAACAGGTCAAGCGCGGATATGCCGCTGATGGCATCGCCAAAACGTCCACCTGCGAGTACGTTGAACAGGCTCTCACGCACCCGGTCGGTGGTTGGGCGCAGATGGGCGCTTGGGTCGCCTTTGCCGACGGGCGTCAAGGCGCGGCCTCGATAGTCT
Organism: Rhodobacteraceae bacterium UBA1957; assembly: GCA_002336405.1. Taxonomy (GTDB): domain Bacteria; phylum Pseudomonadota; class Alphaproteobacteria; order Rhodobacterales; family Rhodobacteraceae; genus CPC320. The sequence continues at coordinate 7,409 of DDEJ01000067.1, read as the reverse complement.
CCGGCAATAATCCTCACGGCTTTAGCAGGGCTTTGAGGTCGGTTTTAGGATCTTCAATCACCTGGGGTGCAGGTGATTTTTCGGCTTCGATCAACCGCTTGCCGATCATATAAGCACGGGGATCATTGGCGGCGTCCACTGCCAGCAAACTGGTTTTATTGTAGTACCAGAAAGACACCGCACCGTCTTTTTCGCCGGGGCGAGTGACCACGCGGTCATAGCCGCTGTTCAATCCGGCAATTTGAAGTTTTACATCGTATTGATCTGACCAAAACCAGGGCATTGGGTGATAGGGTTGATTGCCGCCCAGCATGTTTTTGGCCACAATTTCAGCCTGGTCTATAGCGTTTTGAACGCTTTCAAGACGAATTTGGCGACCGCGATAGGGCAGGGACGCGCAATCGCCTGCGGCCCATATATGCGGGTCAGAGCTTTGCCCCAGCACGTTGGTTTTGATGCCGTTGTCAATTTCCAGACCGGCTTGTTCCGCAAGGTCGGTGGCCGGGGTGACGCCGACGCCGGCGATGACAAAATCCACAGCCAGCTCTGACCCGTCTGTCAGGGCGGCTCCTGTCACGGCGCCGGTGCCGAAAAGCTGCTCAAGTCCGACGCCTTCGCGGATATCAACGCCATGCAACTGGTGCAGGTTGCGGAAAAAATCTGAGGTTTGCGGCGCGGCCACCCGCTGGAGTATGCGGTCGGCCATTTCCACCAGCGTCACCTCAAGCCCTTTGGTGGCAGCCACTGCCGCGGCCTCAAGCCCGATATAGCCACCGCCGACGATCAGTATGCGAGCCTTTGCGTCAAACCGTGGGGCCATGGCATCAACATCGCTCAGGCTGCGTACCACGTGCACACCGTCCAAGGCCCCGCCAATGGAGGCTGGCAGTAACCGTGGCACCGACCCGGTGGTCAGTGCCAGCTCGTCGTAGGAAATAACCTCGTTATCCAGAAAAATGCAGCGGGTGTTTGGATCAATTTTTGTAATTGGCTGGCCCAATCGCAGGGTGATGTCATTCTCGCGATAAAACTTCTCGGGGCGCAAATAAAGGCGGTCTAAGGGCATGTCGCCTAACAGATACTTTTTGGACAATGGCGGGCGCTGATAGGGGGGGTGGCGTTCCGCGCCGATAAGTGTCACCTTGCCATCAAATCCGCTGTTACGCAGCTTGGCAACCAAAGATGATCCCGCCTGTCCGGCCCCGATTGCAACAATATGCGCCATAAACCGCCCTTCTCAAATTCTCGATCTGTTTTACAGCGTCAGCCTATATGCTATTAGGGCGTGAATACAATCTATCAGAGAGATTTTTATGGCTATTTTCATAGGTGAACGGCTTCCCGATGCGACACTTTTTGAAGTCGGACCCGATGGGCATCAACTGGTGTCCTTGCACGATAAATTGCGGGGGCGCAAAGTGGTGGTCTTTGCCGTTGCAGGAGCGTTTGCAGATATCTGCAACTTGTCACATATGCCAGGCTATATGCGCAATATGGAGGCGTTTGCCGCCAAGGGCGTCGACGAGGTGATCTGCCTGAGCGTCAATGATCCTCTGGTGATGAAGGCTTGGGGCAAGGCCACAGGCGCATTTAGTGCTGGCGTGACCCTGCTGGCTGACACCAACAGTGGTTTTACCTCTGGCACCGGGATGAATTTTGACTTTCCCGATGACGGCATGATTGCGCGATCAAAGCGATATGCGATGGTGGTTGAAGACGGGCTGGTGTTGACCCTGCAAGAAGAAATCCACGCTGGCATGTGCGAGGTGTCGACCGCGCCTGCAATTTTGGAACTTTTGTAAGGCCCGCTTAATCCAGTGGCAGGCGATCCATGCGGCTGGCAAGCGCAATATCCAGATCGGTCAAACCATCGGCGTCATGGGTCGTCAAGGTCACAGTGACCCGATTGTAGACATTGCGCCATTCGGGATGGTGATTCAGCGTTTCTGCCCACATTGCGGCCTGTGTCATCCAGCCAAAGGCTTCGATGAAATTTTTGAATTTATAGTTTTTGGTGATTGCGTCTCGATCAGCCTCGAGGGACCAGCCATTGCCCAGCAGCGGTGACAGGTTCGCGTCGCGTTCGGCGGCGGATAGTTTTTCAGTCATTGTTTTTCCTCTATCTGGATTTTTTTGAAGGGACCATAAGACGTTAATATCTCAATGTCTTGCTCTACGGCCGCCTTTTCGGCAACCAGATACTGGTCGACGGCTTTGGCAAAACCGGGGTCGCGAAACCAGTGCAATGAGTGATTGGTAATGGGCAGATAGCCCCGTGCCAATTTGTGTTCGCCCTGAGCGCCGGCTTCGACCCGCACCAATCCATGAGCAATCGCATAGTCGATGGCTTGATAATAACAGGCCTCAAAATGCAGGCAGGGGTGGTCTTCGCTGCACCCCCAATACCGACCAAAGATTGCATCGCGCCCGATAAAATTTAGTGCGCCCGCAATATCGTGACCGTCGCGGTGAGCCATTACCAGCGCAATATCCTGCCCCATGGCTTGTTGTGCAATGTCGAAAAATTCACGGGTCAAATAAGGCGATCCCCATTTTCGCGCTCCGGTGTCTTGATAGAACTGCCAAAAACTGTCCCAGTGATGCGGTTTTATATCCTCGCCTGTTAGCATCTCAATGGTGCCGCCAAAGCTTTGTGCCTGCGCCCGTTCCTTGCGGATGTTTTTGCGTTTACGCGACGACAGGCTGGCCAAAAACCCATCAAAATCGGCATAGCCTTTATTATACCAGTGAAACTGCTGGCTGCTGCGGGTCATGAGACCAAGTTCGGTCCCGGCCTCGGCTTCGTCTGCGGTGCAAAAGGTTATATGCAGAGATGATAAATCATGATCGGCTGCCAGTTGCATGGCGCCTTTTACCAACGCCGCGCGGCCAACCTGTTCAAACCCATCGCGGGTTAACAGCCGTCGCCCCGTGACAGGGGTGAACGGCACCGCGATTTGCATTTTGGGGTAATAGTTCCCGCCTGCGCGCTCATAGGCATGGGCCCAGTTGTGGTCAAAGATGAATTCGCCCTGCGAGTGTGACTTGCCATACAGCGGCGCACAGGCGATCACTTGATCTTGGGATTTCGCCACCAGGTAATGTGGCTGCCAGCCGCTGCCTGATGAGACCGAGCCGCTGTCTTCCAAGGCTTTGAGAAAGTTATAGGTGGTGAAAGGGTCATAGGGCCGCCCGCCGTCTTTGACCTCGGGACAAGCGCAAGTATCCCAGTCATCGGGGGCGATATCGGCCAGCGAGGTCAGGGCCAGAATTTCTATTGCATGTTCCAACGGTCTGCTTTCTCGTCTCGGTGTACGGCTCTTTCCCGGTGTAAAATGGCGCGACTGCGTCTGGGATCAAGGGTGTCTGGTGGGATGATACCCTTCAAACGTGATATTATCTGCGATGTCGCGCGCGGCTGCCTCGATCGCGGTTGAGCGAATTGTCCAGCTCAAGACCGATGCGCCTTGCGCTTTCAACTCGGCAACCCTGGCGCGTTCCAGATCATCCACGTCATGGCTGATAAAGCAGGATTTTGTCGGGCGGTAGTCCGGAATGCCCCGCAACCTGTCGCGGGTTCCTGCCGGCAACATGGGCCATTCTTCTGCGGTAAAGGCCTCGGTGATAAGGCCGCGAGGAAGATCCGGTGCGAGACTGGCCATTTGTAACACTGAATGCGGATTGAATGACATGACTGCAACCAGACCTTGATACGTCTTTAGCGCCTGTGCGGTTGCCCGTTCAAGCCGCCCTACGCGGGCACCCATCTGGCCGTCTTGGTCTTTTAACTCGATCAGAAGCGGCGCTTTTTCATCAATAAGATCCAGAATTTCTATCAGGGTGGGCAGGGTTTCACCGCCGCTGTTGTCCAGCGTTATTGCGGAGAGATCTGCCGCGGAATGCCGGTTTACAAATCCTGTTTGTCCCGTCATCCGGTCAAGCGCATAGTCATGAAATACAATGGCTTGCCCGTCGCTTGACAGCTGTAAATCAATTTCTACCCCATAGCCGCGCTGTACCGCCGCCAGAATGGCCGCCCGACTATTTTCTGCGCGCTGCGCGTTTTCATCATGCAGGCCGCGGTGCGCGATAGGAGCCTGTAGAAAAGCGTTTGGCAAATGCATCATTTGATCTGAAATATACCCTCGATCTCAACTGCGACGCCGAGCGGTAGCGCTGCGGCGGACACGGCTGCGCGCGCATGGCGTCCGGTCTCGCCCAAGGCTTCCACCATAAAGTCCGAGGCGCCGTTGATGACCTGAGGTTGCTCGGTATAGCTGTCGGTTGAATTGACAAACCCGGTAAGCTTTATCACTTTGACCAAGCGGTCCAGATCACCGCCACAGGCTGCTTTTACCTGCGCAAGCAGGCTGACGGCGCATAGTTTTGCCGCCTCGGCACCCTCTTGCGTGCTCATAGACTGACCGACTTTTCCCGTCACCAAGCCATTGGTTCCACCTGAAATCTGGCCGGATACATAGACGATATCACCGACCGTCACATAGGGTACATAATTGGCCGCTGGAGCTGGAGCGTCGGGAAGGGTGACACCAAGCTGTGCGAGTTTTGCTTCGAATTGTCCACTCATGATAACATCTCCAATATAACAGTTTGCCATTCATTAACTTGGATACCGGGGATCGGAAAGTAAAATTCATCGCTCTCGAAAGGCTTTTGCAAAGTAATTGCTTAAGGGTTTTATCAAATATGTAAGTGGGGAGCGGTCATTGGTTTTGATATAGGTTTCTACAGGCATTCCTGGCCGAAGGCTTACCCCTTCGGGCAAGCGCGCGGTTTCGCCCTGTGTCAGAGCAATCTCAACGCGGTAATACGATCCCCCCGCCGCGTCGTTTTGAAAGGTGTCGGCTGAAATCTGGGTGACCTGACCCAGAAGTTCGGGTGTGATGTTTTGGTCAAGTGCAGAGAACCGCAAAAAGACGGCTTGGCCGACGGACAGCTGATCAATATAAATTGGTGCTACCTGTGCTGCGACCACGAGGGGCCGGTCCTGCGGCACTATATAAAGCACCGGCTCTGCGGCGCGGATCACCGCGCGCAGGGCAAAGACCTGCAGGCCATAAACGATGCCTGAAACTGGCGCTTTAATTTCCAGTTGAGCAAGTTGTTGCTTCAGGGCGCGGCGTTGCTCGGTCAGTTCCATCTCGCGGTAGTGTTGATCCCTGAGGTGAGAGATGGCGGTCTCACGGCGGGTGCTGCCGATTTTGAAAGTCTCAATTTCAATTTCGGTGATCAGCCCTTCGGCTTGCGCTTTTCTGGCAATCAATTCACCCAACATACCCTGTAACCGCGCCTGTTCGCGTTTCAGCTCTCGAACGCGGGCCGCTTGTGTCAATCCGCGCTCAAATAAATTGACCTGATCCTTCAGATCTTGTTCGATCAATTCGATCTGTCGCGCCGCAGCAGTTTTTTGGGCGGTGATGCCGATGATCTGATCTGCAATCTGGCCGCGACGTTTGCCCAACTGCGCCATCTGTTGCGATAAAGAGGTATTGCGTGCCGCAAACAAACGCCTCTGGCCTTGCATCAGACCCTGCAGTCTTGTGTCACGCTTTGAGGCCTTTCGCAGCACGGGGTCGAAAGCAATTGTCTTGCGGCCTTCACGTTCGGCCTCAAGCCGCCCGCGCCGCGCCATCACTTCAAATAATAACCCTTCTAGGATTAAAAGTTCAGACAAATGCTGGTTGGGATCAAGCGTCATCAGGGTGTCACCGGCGTTGACCCGTATCCCTTCCTTGACGGCAAGGCTTGCGACCACGCCACCATTTGGATGTTGAACAACTTGTCGGTTTTGCGCAACTTCAACGCGGCCACTGGCGATGATTGCCCCTGAAATGCGGGTCAACGCGGCCCAGCCGCCACCTGCCCCAAGCAGCACAATCAGCGTGAGAACCCCTAGGGCAACCGTGCCGTGCGCGCGCAGCGGATCAGTTTTGGGGCTCACCGCAGGCCTGTGCTGTTTGTTCCGGCGGCCCGGGCGATACTGTGATGGTTTTGAACCATCGAAGCGAGTATTCGATCACGAGGTCCAAAAGCGGTTTGCCCGCCGTCTTCGAGAACCAGTAAAATGTCACATTCCGCAATCGCGGTGGGCCGGTGCGCCATAATGATAATAGATTTTTGGATGGCCTTCATTTGCTGAATTGTCGTGTTTAATGCCGCGTTTCCAACGTTGTCGAGATTTGAATTTGGCTCATCTAAAATCAGAATAACCGGGTCGCTGTATAGCGCGCGTGCCAGACCAATCCGTTGCATTTGACCGCCAGATAATTGCATCCCGTCACCGCCAAGGATTGTGTCATAGCCATCTGGTAAATGCAGGATCATTTCATGCGCACCGGCTTTCTGAGCTGCGCAGGCAACGCGTTGGGGGTCTGGTACCGATATCATGCGTGCAATATTTTGGGTAATACTGCCGTCAAAGAAATGTATGTGTTGCGGAAGATACCCGATATAGGCGCCCCGCAGGCTGGGGTCATAGTGATGAAGAGATGCGCCATCCAGCCGTATTGTGCCGCCAGCGGGTGACCAGATGGTGGTGAGTGCCTTTGCCAACGTGGATTTGCCCGCGCCCGAGGGCCCAATAACCCCCAGTGCCTGACCTGGAAAAATACTGAAATTTATCAATTTAAGAGAGGCCTGCATTTTTTGTGGTGGGATCACGGTGAGATTTTTTACTTCAAGCTTTGCACTGGGTTGGGGCAGCACCGTACGCAGTTGCACCGGCGGCACTTGCGTCAGCAATGCGGCAAGACTGTTCCAGCCAAGCCGTGCTTGCACAAATAACGGCCGTTGATTAATCAGCGTTTCAATCGGCGCCAGCGCCCGCCCCATCAAGACAGAGCTGGCGATCATAACCCCCGGGGACACGGCATTTTGCAAAACAAGATAGGCGCCCAGCCCCAAGATGGCAGATTGTAAGAACATACGGATGGTTTTTGTGGCCGCCCCGAAAGCGCCAGCCAAATCGGTGGCTGCCAGTTGTGTCAATAAAGCTCTGCGTCGCTTTGTTTGCCAGAGCGTATAGCTTGCTTGATGCATACCCATGCTTTGGACCATGTGGGCCTCTGTCTGGATTTGGTCGGACAGTTTGTTAGCGTGATAAAGTCCCCGGTGTGCTTGGGCCAACACCCTGCGGCTGGTCCATTGGTTTAGCAGCGCGAGCGCAACCAATATACCGACCGCTGCGAGGGCAAAAGACCCTAGCAGTGGATGGAACATCCAGATGCCGGCTATAAATATGGGTGTCCATGGCAGATCAAACAGTGCGATTGATGCGGGTGAAGACACCCATCTTTGTATGGCATCGAGGTCCCGCAACCCGCTCCCCTTTTCTTTATCATGGGTGGATGATGTGCTCAGTGCTGCGTGGAACACGCGTTTTTCAAGAG
>DDEJ01000101.1:4253-5372 GCA_002336405.1 Rhodobacteraceae bacterium UBA1957 | reverse complement strand
AGACCGCAGCCCAGCGTCATCCAGGAACCGGTTGAGATTATCAGCCAGCGCGTCTGTATCAAAAAAATCAGTGAGTAACCCGGTCTCATCATCAAAGATTCCCTCCCGCACCGGCGCGGTATCACTGGCCAGAATAGCCCCGCCCGCGCTCATCATCTCAAGCAGGCTCCAACTCAGCACAAGGGAATATGTTAAATAGATATGCGCCCTGCTAACCTGTAATAGTGAAATAAATTTATCGTATGAAATCAGGCCGGTAAAATGTACGCGCTGCCAGTCGGTATCAGAAATATCGGCGCGCACCTCATCTATAAATCTTTGTTTCCACGTGGTGCCATCGGGCGGTGGCCCACCATAGCTGGCCCCATCCCCACCAACCACGACAATATGCGCATTGGGCCGGTTGCGTAAAATCTTTGGCAACGCCCTAAAAAACGTATGACACCCGCGATAGGGTTCCAGGTTGCGGTTGACGAAACTGATCACCTCATCGGTCCGGCTGAGTGTCAAATCCTGAGAAATAACCAGCTTTGCATCCGGGTTTGGGCAAGCATGCGCGGTATCAATTCCATCATGAATCACGTGAATTTTATCACGAAACGACGGCGGAAATGTATTGGCCTGAAACAGGGTGGGACTGATGCCACCCGCCGCAATGTCAAAATGCAGCGTATTATTGAGATTGCGCAGACGCAAACGTATCGGCTCTTTTTCCGAAATTCCTTTACGAAACTCCGGATCAAAAGCGGTGTCAGAGTTTTCCGAGCCATAATAATACTCGCAGTAAATACCTATCCGAGCCATGGGCCAAACATCTTTGAGAAACATTGGCTCACCCCAGCCATGATGCGCCAGTATCACATCGGGAGAGAACCCCTGATCTCTCAGTTGTATCGCCGCATTGAAACAGCTCTCTGCACGGATGACCTTTGTTTCCAGATCACGTAGCCAAGAGTGGATTTCCTTCGAACCGCTGCCAACAATTTTATAGGGAACAATGTCGACCCCCTGCCAAGAACTGCGTTCTTTAACTTTCGGCGTGAGTGCAACAACCCGATCTCCGCGACGCACCAACGCTGGACTAAGATGCTTGTACTGACCCAGAAAATTCTGGTGAAT
>DDEJ01000101.1:0-3856 GCA_002336405.1 Rhodobacteraceae bacterium UBA1957 | reverse complement strand
TAGGCGCGACATGCCAAGAGCTTATATTCCGCTAAGACCCGCTTTTTATCACTGTGCTCTGGACCCGCGTAACACTTGCGCCTATCACCACAAACAATACCTTCGCGCCGCATAAAGGAACACGCCAAATGTCACGCTATTCCGCCAACGAAATCGAAGCAAAATGGCAGCAAAGCTGGGATCAGGCCGAGACCTTTCTCGCAACCCGCAACGACGACAAACCAAAATATTATGTGCTTGAAATGTTCCCCTATCCGTCAGGACGCATCCATATGGGGCATGTGCGCAATTACACAATGGGCGACGTGATCGCCCGCTATAAACTGGCCACAGGCCACAATGTGCTGCACCCCATGGGTTGGGACGCTTTCGGCATGCCGGCAGAAAACGCCGCAATGGCTATTGGTGGCCATCCAAAAGACTGGACCTACAGTAATATTGCCGACATGCGCAACCAGATGAAACCGCTGGGCATGTCAATCGATTGGTCACGCGAATTTGCCACCTGTGATCCAGAATATTATGGCCAGCAACAGGCTTTGTTTCTCGATATGATGGAAAAGGGTCTGGTCTACCGCAAAAATGCCATCGTCAACTGGGACCCCGAAGATATGACCGTACTGGCCAATGAACAGGTCGAACAGGGCCGAGGCTGGCGCTCGGGCGCTTTGGTGGAACGGCGTGAATTGACCCAGTGGTTTTTCAAAATCAGTGACTATTCAGATGAGTTGCTCAGCGCACTGGACGGACTGGATGATTGGCCCGCCAAGGTCAAACTGATGCAAGCCAACTGGATCGGTAAATCACGCGGGCTGCAATTTGGTTTTGAGCGCGTCGATGGGGGCGACCCGATTGAAGTTTATACCACACGGCCCGATACGCTGATGGGGGCGTCGTTTGTCGGCATCTCGCCCGATCACCCGATCGCAAAGCACCTTGAAAAAAACAACCCTGCGCTGGCAGCCTTTAACATCGAGGCGCGCAAGGGTGGCACCACCGAAGAGGCGATTGAAACTGCTGAGAAGCTGGGCTTTGACACCGGATTGCGGGTCCGGCATCCGCTTAACCCCAACTGGGAACTCCCAGTTTGGGTGGCCAATTTCATCTTGATGGATTATGGCACCGGCGCGATCTTTGCCTGCCCGGCGCATGACCAACGCGATCTTGATTTTTGCCGCAAATATGACCTGCCAGTCACAGATACATTTTTTGCACTCGACGATAACACGCCGGTTGACCGAACCGCTTTTGTACCGCCAAAAACCGAAAAGGTAAACTGGGTCAACCATTTTGCTGGCCTTGAGACCGCCACCGGTCAGGAGGCAATTGACCTCACAATCGACTTTGCCGAAACCGCAGGTTGGGGCAAGGGCGTGACGCAGTACCGCTTGCGCGACTGGGGATTATCACGACAGCGGTATTGGGGCTGCCCAATCCCAGTGGTGCATTGCGCAGATTGTGGCGTAGTGCCAGAGAACAAACAAAACCTGCCGGTTCAACTGCCCGATGATGTCAGCTTCGACATGCCCGGCAACCCGCTTGACCGCCATCCCACATGGCGTAATTGCGCCTGCCCAAACTGCGGCAACGACGCCCTGCGCGAAACCGACACCATGGATACCTTCGTGGATTCGTCATGGTATTTCATCCGCTTTACCGCACCGCGAGCCGACACCCCAACAGATCGAGACGAGGCAAATTACTGGATGAATGTCGATCAATATATCGGCGGCGTAGAGCACGCTATCCTGCACCTGCTCTATTCACGGTTTTTCGCCCGCGCGATGCAGATCACGGGCCATCTCGAAGAAAAATCCAGCGAGCCGTTTAATGCGCTGTTCACCCAAGGCATGGTCACCCATGAAATCTATCAGACCCGCAAGGCAGGCGACACCAAGGCGCGCCCAATCTATCATCTGCCCGAAGAGGTTAAAGATGGCAAACTGATTGCAACCGGCGAAACAGTCGAGATTATCCCCTCAGCCAAAATGTCGAAATCAAAAAAGAACGTGGTGGATCCCATCAGCATCATTGCCACCTACGGCGCCGACACCGCGCGCTGGTTCGTTCTGTCTGACAGCCCACCCGAGCGCGATGTTGAATGGACCGCCTCAGGGGCAGAGGCCGCCTACAGACATCTCAATCGTGTTTGGAATATTTGCGACCGGGTCGGCACGATGGATAAGACCGCGCTTGGGTCTGGCGACGACGACCTTTTGCGCGCCATGCATAAGACGATCCATGACGTCACAATGGGCGTTGAGACCTTTGGCTTTAACGCTGCAATTGCCAAGCTTTATGGCTTTACTGGCATCCTGCAAAAATCAAAAGCAGGATACACAGCACAGCATGAGGCCATCAAGACACTTGCACAGTTAATGGCCCCGATGACGCCACATCTGGCCGAAGAAATCTGGGCCCATCAAGGCGGCATCGGGCTGATCGCCAACGCTCCGTGGCCGGTCGCCGATCCGGCAATGATGGTCGAGGACAGCGTCACTTTGCCAATCCAGATCAATGGCAAACGACGCGCCGAAATCACCGTGTCAAAAGATCTCGGTAAAGCCGCGATCGAAACCATCGCCCTAGGGGAGCCTGCAGTGATAAAAGCGCTTGCGGGCGGGGCCCCAAAGAAGGTTATTGTTGTCCCGGGGCGGATTGTGAATGTTGTTGTATAACCGACGCAGATTTGGCGTAGTTCTCGCGGCAGCGGCGCTGGCTGGCTGTGGCTTTACGCCGGTCTATGGACCAGACGGTACAGGCGCGGCCCTTTTGGGGCAGCTTTCTCTGGATCCACCACAGGATCGGAATGACTATCTGCTACAAAGACGGATAGAAGAGCGTCTGGGGCAGGCAACCGCCGGTGCTTGGCGGCTCTCAACCCAAATAAAGACAGACGATATTGGCCTCGGCTTTACCACAGACGGCGATATCACCCGCTATAATATTAACGGTACCACCGATTACACCCTGCGCCGTACCGGCAGCTCGGAAATTTTCCGGCAGGGCAAAATACAGCATTTCACCAGCTATTCGGCCACAGGCACCACGGTGGCAACGCTTGCGGCGAAACGTGATGCCGAGGTCAGGCTGATGACCATCCTCGCCGATCAGATCATAGATCAGCTGCTGATAATTTCCGAAGATTTACAGCCATGAAACTCACCGGCCGCGACGCAGTTAGATATTTTGCGCGGCCAGACCCTGATAAAACCGGTCTATTGATTTACGGGGGCGATGCGATGCGGGTCGCGTTGCGCCGCCAAGAGGTTATCTCAGCACTGGTCGGCCCGACTGGAGAAGAGGAAATGCGCTTGTCACGTCTGGCTGCTGCGACGCTGCGCAAAGACCCTGCAATGCTGCAAGATGCCCTCAAGGCGCAAAGTTTCTTTCCCGGACCGCGCGTGGTGTTTTTAGAAGAGGCCACCGACACCATTGCCAAAACCGTTGACGCCGCCCTGCAGGATTGGCAGCCGGGTGATGCGCAATTGATCATTACAGCCAGCCAGTTGGCGGCACGATCGGCGCTGCGCAAGCTGTTTGAGACCCATAGAAACGCCTATGCTATCGGGCTTTATGATGATCCGCCATCACGCGAGGAAATCGAGGCCACAATCAAAAGCACTGGTTTGCGCGATCTGGACCCTGCGGCAATGACAGATCTGGTTGCACTTTCGCAACTGCTTGATCCCGGCGATTTTCGCCAAACCGTCGAAAAGCTATCGCTGTATATGCTGGATCAGGACAGGGCCGCGACAGTGGCCGATATTGCGGTGTGCGCACCCAGTTCAACCGAAGCAAGCCTGGATGATATTCTCAATATTGTCGCCGAGGCGAAACCCGGTGAAATCGGACC
>DDEJ01000028.1:2291-3124 GCA_002336405.1 Rhodobacteraceae bacterium UBA1957 | reverse complement strand
AGAAAGTGGGTTCAATAATGCCAACAATGACGCAAAACGGCGAACTTTCTTGGAAACGCCGCACAACGGCAACGCAGCTTAGAAATTGGGCATATTGGTTAATCGGCATTGCGATCGTTTCTTTTGCTTGGCATCTCATCTCGGAAAAAACCATCTGGTTCTTTGTGCAGGATGCGCCGCGCCAAGCGGCTGATATGGGCGCTCGTATGGTGCCGCCAAAATGGTCTTATATGTCGCAATTATGGAAACCAGCCTGGGATACAATAAACATCGCAAGCATCGGGACGATCATCGCAATGGTTATTGCGATCCCAGTTGCTTTTGCTGCCGCCAGCAATACGACCCCGCACCTGCTGGTGCGGTCTGCAGCGCTTTTTGTCATTGTCTCGTCGCGGTCGGTAAACTCGTTGATTTGGGCCTTAATGTTGGTGTTCATCCTCGGCCCTGGCATTTTGGCTGGGACTATTGCGATTGGCCTGCGGTCCATCGGGTTCTGCGCGAAGCTGCTCTATGAGGCGATTGAGGAAATTGATCAAAGCCAGGTCGAAGCGATTGAAGCCACAGGTGCATCAAGGATTCAAAAAATTGTCTATGGAATCCTACCTCAGGTCATGCCCACAATCGCAGGGGTAGGCATTTATCGATGGGATATCAACATTCGGGAATCCACAATTCTGGGTCTGGTCGGCGCAGGGGGCATTGGGCTTCAGCTCAGTGGCTCAATGAATACTCTGGCCTGGACACAGGTGTCGATGATCCTCTTGGTCATTTTAGCCACAGTGTTTATCTCGGAATGGGTCTCTGCCAAAGTGCGCGGTGCAATCATCTAACCC
>DDEJ01000028.1:0-1898 GCA_002336405.1 Rhodobacteraceae bacterium UBA1957 | reverse complement strand
AGGCGACCACACATCAAGTACTTTGCTATGGGTCATAATGGCTTCCCCTGAGGCATTATGACCCGGTGCTGAACCGCAGCGATAGGCACGACATCCCCCCGTCCAGCTTGGCGCATTCACTGTTGTTAATTTCGCGCACATCATAGCCCGCCTGCCGCAAACGCTGGGCTGTTTTGGGAAATCCAGCCGCCATCACCACCAGATTGTTAAAGCGAATGGCGTTGGCGCCCGCCTCCTCGCCCTCGGCGGTATAGATCACCCGATAATCTGAAAAACAACCGCTGGCGGCCAGTCTTGGCGTGCTTAAAATCGTCTCGTCGTCCAAAAGCGAACAATCCGTTTTAAAGTGCAAAACACCCTGAGGAATTTCAATCCAGCGCAGGGGATGCCCCCAGCGCTCAGCCAACTGCGCCAGTTCCGAGAACCCTGCCCGGTTTGTTCGTTCTGACAAGCCGACCAGAATCTCGCGCCCAGTGGTCAGTATATCGCCCCCTTCAATACAACCCGGACCAGAGATTTCGACGACCTGATCATACAGCCCCCGCAGCACTGGGGCCATCTGGGCCACCTCGCCAGCCCGTGTCGGCGCATCAGAGCGCATCAGGATTGCCCCCTGCGGCAGACACAGCGCTGTATCTTCCACAAACACTGAATCGGGATAAGCCTCAAGCGGCGGCAGCTCAATAATCTTAGCCCCAGTTTCGCGCAATACATCGCTGTAATGCTGATGGTCGATCTGCATCTGCACCAAATCGGGCGTGCCAATATCTGCGGCACGCAACCCGTCGACAACGCTGCGCGACGGCAGACGCAAGATCGCATGTGTGAAGGTAAACGCGGGGTTATGCATCTGGTTTTATCCCTCTGATTTGGCCACCATCAGGCGCCGGCTAACATATCAATTTCAATCATTGCTGGCCCGTCATGATCCAGCAAACCGCGTACCGCTGTCGTGACTGCCGCAGGGGTCATGGCACAGTGCGCAAACGCAAGGCCACATGCTTTTGCGATATATTCAAAGACCGGTGGCGTGGGATCACAGCCCACCACCGTTACCCCAGCCGCTTGCATAGAGGTGTCAATCTCACCATAGCCTTGATTGTTCCAGACCAAAAACAATACTGGCAGGTTCTCGTCAACCGCAACCATAAGCTCTGGCAGCGTAAACTGCGCCCCACCATCGCCGGTAATGCAGATCACCCGTGTGTCGGGTTGCGCCAGCGCCACACCAATCGCCGCAGGAATAGCAAAGCCTAAAGCGCCAAAGCCGCTGGCGGCATTAAACCACCCGCCAGGCCGGTCATGATCGTAATACAGGTTGCCCGCATAAATAGGTTGGGTGGAATCGCCAACAAAAATCGCCTTGGGGCACAGGTTGCGCAGCGCCTCTAAAAGCGAGGTCTGGTGCCGCATCACCGGCCCAATCTCATCCCATGCGGCAGCACGCGCCCGCGCCGCCCGCGCTGTCCCAGCACCTTTGTCTATGGCAGGCACCCCCGCCAGCGCCGCCAGCAGATCAGGCAGAACCCTTTCCAACGGGCTGCAGATGGTCACCTGCGCCGCATGGCGCGACAGTTGATCTTGACAGATATCAATGCGGATCATTTCAGCCAGAGGCGGCATCATATGATCCCCGTAGTGGTCATAATCGGTTGGCCCCAATTCAGTTCCCAACGCCAGTATCAAATCCGCCGACCCAATCAAATTGCGGGTCGCGCCCAGCGTTGGACTGGCAGGTACCCCCAATGGATGACCGTGCATGAGACCCCGGGCATTGATCGTCATCACCACCGGTGCATTCAGACGTTCCGCGAGCATGGTAAGCGCCTGGTCACAGCCCTTTGCCCCGCCACCTGCCAGAATAACCGGTGTTTTGGCGTGTTTAAGTCGGGCCACAA
>DDEJ01000163.1 GCA_002336405.1 Rhodobacteraceae bacterium UBA1957 | reverse complement strand
GATACAGATAATGCGCAACGTCAGCTTTGTCTCGACCAAACTGTGCAAAGGGTTTAGGCAGGATAAGATCTGCCACAGCCTTTGTCTTCAAACAGTATAGATTACCGTCCCACACACCTTAGCGATAAGTTGATGCAAGAACTGCCTGGTATCTTTAACTGGGCTATTGAAGACTGTTTAGAATGCAAAGAAAAGGACTTCAAACTACAATAATTTTTGATGACAACATCGCTCAATAGAAGTTATTTTATTCAGTTTTCAAAAAATCCGACTATATCAGTAGATCCCTGCATAAGCGTCATAGCGATCTAAATCCGTCATGCCTTCAACGTATGTGATCTCTGCGCGCTTATGAGCGAGGTAGACCAGAGAAAAAGTATCTGGAAACCAGCCTCGTACCACTTTATCCGCCTCGAATGTATCTAGGGCGGTCTTAAGAGATTCGGGCAGGCGAACATATCCGCTATCAGCCAACGCTTTAGGCGATAGCTCGGACAGGTCCCCTTCAGATGTTGCAGGGGCATCGAGATTGTCCTCGATGCCCTGACAACCAGCGTGGACCAGCGCGGCAAGGGCCAAATGCGGCGAAGCAGCCGCATCTAAACAGCGCACCTCGAAGTTGAATTGCTGTGCTATACCAATAGGATCGGTTGCGGTTACCGGACAAATTCGCACCGCAGTCTCGCGATCTTGGAAACCCAAATTGTTAAAGGCGGCACTCCAACGATGCGGGGTCAGGCGAGTGTAAGAAATAACTGAAGGTGCCAACAGGCAGAGAATTTGCGGCAGATACTTCAGCACACCTGCAATAAAACACTGCGTGGTGTGGGACATGCCGCAAGGGCCGGCGGGATCGTAAGTGATGGGTGCACCCGCTGCATTTGTAAAGCTCATGTGGATATGCACACCGTTGCCGACGCCTGCCGGATCGGTAATGGGGGAAAAAGTGATTGCTTGCTCAAACCGACGTGCTGTCATGTGGGTCAGGCTGCGCAAGATCGCGGCTTCGTCAGCGGCAACCACCCCCTGTTGCGGTTCAACTGTGACTTCAAACTGATCGGCGCCATATTCCTTGAGATAGCTATCAGTATGCAGACCGGCTCTGTCTAGCACCCCCATCAGCGTTTCGCCGAAAGCCCGTTGGGCAGCGAAGCTTTCTAAAGTAAAAGCTGTGCCGCCCGCGCGCGGACCCTGCTTGATCTGGAATTCATGTTCGAACGCGGCATTTAGGGTCACGCCCGCGCAGGCCTTAAGGCGGGCGATTGCAGTTTTTAGTATCGAACGGGTACAGCAGGACCATGGTGCGCCTTCGGTGGTTGCAATATCGCAGAGCAAAAAGCACTCCGGCGCGCTGCCATCTTCAAAATCGACCTGAATCAACGTTTCGCGGTCTGGCATCAGCGCCAGATCTCCAAGGGATCCGAAAGGCGAGGGTGCGATAGTGTCGAAACAGGTAATTAGCCCGTTAGTCGGCACCCAACCCACGCCTGATTTGACACGCTTTTCTAGCTTTCTGAAGGGAAAAGCCTTGCCACGCATCTTGCCAGCCAGATCGCTGGTTGCGGCAAAGATCAGGGGTTCACGGACCATCTTTTATTTCCTTTAAATCTAAACGCAGTGCATCCCAACCACTAATGTGTTGGTGTGCTTGGTTCCAGTCTTGTTCCGCGATCAGGGTCAAGATCGCCTCAATCATAACAAGCGATGCCGCGTAGCTGTCCCAGACTGTGCCGCTTTCGATGGGCAGGGCCACCACCTCGGTCGAATGACGCAAGATCGGTGACATCCATTTGTCGGTCAGCAGAACCACGTTTGCATTGCGATCGGTGCTTGCGCGTTTGGCAAGTTGCAGCAGGCTTGGCTGGTAGCGCCGGAAATCGACAATGAAAAGGACATCGCGAGGTTTCATTCGCAGCAGGTCTTCCGGCCAGCTTTCAGGGTCAGCCGACAGTTTGTGCACATTGCCGCGAATTTGGCACAGGTGACGTGAGAGATAGAGTGCAAGCGCATCGCTAATGCGCCCGCCGATTATGTGGATACCGCGACGCTCATCGCGCAGCAAGTCGCAGATACGTTCGAACTGATTTGCGCTTATTGTCTGTGAGGCCTCATCCAGCAGCGTGCGAGCCCGGGCGAAGTAATCCTCGAGAAAACCGCCCTGCATCGTGCGGTTTCCCTGATGAAGGTCGATGGGGGAGCTTTGTCTTTCGCGGACTTCCTCAATCAAGGCGCGCTGAAAGTCTTGGTAGCCGTTGAACCCAAGTTTAGTAACAAAACGTGAAATTGTCGGCGGCGAGGTGTGGGCGTGGTCGGCAAAGCTCTGAATCGTGTCAAGCCCCGCAAAGGGATAGTCGGCCATCAACGCGGCGGAAAGGCGGCGTTCGGTTGGGGTCAGACCCTCTTCAATCTCCGCGATCCGTGCGCGTACTTGCATCGTTCATTTCCTAAGCTTCAATGTGTTGAGGTTATAAAACTATTTTATCACTTAAAAGAATAAAGTTGACTCTGAAAAATGTTTATCAAAAACTGTAGATGAAAACTGGAGGTGCCATGCTAACATCATCCCGTACGCAATTGCTGGCAAGTGGCGGCATGATAATTATGCTGTCAGTGATTGCCGTCTTTGTTGCAACGTGGTTTGGCCCTGCGACAGAGCGGATGCTGACGGTGTTTTTCATCTCGTTGACCGCGGTTGTCGGTATCGGCGTTTATTCTGGCAATAGTGGTATCTTAAGCTTTGGTCATGTTGCATTCATGGGTGTAGGTGCATACGCCTCATCCTTGCTGACGGTTCCCGCAGCATTGAAGGGTGCGACGCTACCGGGCCTGCCGACTTGGCTCGCGGATGTGGAGCTAACACTGATCCCTGCTACGTTGATTGCAATGGTCTTCACGGCCGTTGTGGCGTTGGCCGTGGGGGCAGCTATTAGCAAGCTGGAAGGTTCAGCGGCAACCATCGCGACGTTGGGTTTGCTAATTATTGTGCATGGCGTGATCATCGGTTGGCGAGACGTGACCCGGGGGGCGCAGTCTTTTTTCGGTGTGCCGCGTGTTACCGATCTGGTAACGGCAGCGGCGTTTTGTGTTGTCGCGTTATTACTGGCGCGGCTGTACCGTGATTCGGTTTCGGGCCTGCGTCTGCGTGCAGGGCGCGAGAACGCGATTGCCGCGGGCGCTGTCGGGGTGCGTATCAGATGGGAGCGGTTGATTTCGTTTGTGCTGGCCGCCGCCATCATGGCGCTGGCTGGCGCGATGATGGCGCATTTTCTGGGAGCATTCAGCCCAAAAAAATTCTACTTCAATGATACTTTCCTGTTGCTGGCGATGCTAATTGTGGGCGGCATGTCTACCGTGACTGGGGCAATCACTGGCGCTGTTGTCATTACCCTTGTCACTGAGATCTTGCGGCGGCTAGAAAGTGGGTTCAGCATTGGGGTATTTGACGTGCCGCCGATTTTTGGGACCGCGCAGATTGGTATTGGTCTTATAATCCTGCTGGCGATGTTCCGCAAAGTGGATGGGTTGGCGGGATTAAAGGAATGGGAGGAACGGGTGTTGCCGGGGTCCACCCTGATCGCACAAGTCGCCCCGCCTTCAGTGGGGGCCCAGGACGTGCTAAGCGGTGAAGGGCTGACCATGCAATTTGGTGGGCTGACGGCGGTTGATGATGTGTCGATCCAGATTTTACCAGGTCAGATTGTAGGACTCATCGGACCAAACGGTTCGGGTAAGACGACGTTGTTGAATATGCTATCGGGAATTCTGACGCCTACGCAGGGGCAGATTTTGCTCGGAGGACGTGATCTGACGGGCCTGTCGTCGCCCAAAATTGCGGATCAGGGCATTGCACGGACGTTTCAAAACATCCGGTTATTTACGAACCTTACGGTCTATCAAAACGTGCTGGTTGCGGCGCTATCGACCCATCGGGGCAAGGATGCGGTCGCACGGGCGCAGACTGCGTTGGACTGGCTGGATGTGATGAAGCATGTCGCAGCTGATGCAGGCACGCTGTCATACGGCGATCAGCGTAGGGTGGAGATTGCACGTGCACTGGCCTGCCAGCCTCAGGTGCTATTTCTGGACGAACCCGCTGCGGGCATGAACCGTGAAGAAACTGACGCACTGATGGAGATCCTGCGCAGGCTATCTGCCGACCTTGGAATCAGTGTGTTGCTAGTGGATCACGATCTGGAGCTGATCAATCAATTGTCGGACCAAATCATGGTCCTAAACGAAGGGCGCATGATCGCGCAAGGAACTCCACAGGAAATCCGCAGGAACAAGGCGGTGATAGAGGCATATCTCGGAACAGGAAGAGAAAACACAAATTAACAACTTTAGAGGGAATTGACATGAAGCATCTGATATTAACCTCGGCCATCCTCGCGGCGCTTACCGCGCCCATTGGGGCTGAAACACTGACCATCGGGACTGCCACCGCGCAGACGGGTGGGCTGGCCTATGCCGACGTGCCCACAATGCAGGGCATGAAGCTGGCTGTTGAGGAGATCAACGCAGCTGGAGGGATAGATGGCGCGACAAAGATCGTGCTGCTGGAAAAAGACGTGCGGTCTGACCCCGCACAGACCTCCATCGCGGCACAGGAACTTGCTGATGCGGGGGTGTCTGTGATTGTGCTGCCGGGCGATTCTGATCCGGCCCTTGCCGCCATTGGCGTGGTCAGCAGCGCCGAGATTCCAGCGATTTCCACCGTTGCCTCATCACCCACGCTGCCAGAGATTGGTGGCGACTACATGTTCTCAAACTTCCCCGGCGATAATGTGCAAGCTGCCGTTTCGGCGAAATGGGCTTGGGATGAAGGTTATAAGACCGCCTGGATCGTGTATTCGCCCGACACACAGTACACGACCATGCCGCTTTATTTCCGGGACGTGTTCGAAAAATTAGGTGGCGAGATGCTGGGCGTATCAACAAACACAATCGGCCAACAGGATTTCTCTGCCATCGCCACCACAATTGCGGCTCAGGATCCCCAACCGGACTTAGTGATGACCTCGGCCTATGAACCTGACTTTCCCTCAATGCTGATTGCGCTGCGGGCGGCCGGGGTGACCAGCCAGGTCATCGGCTCCGATGGGATCGACAGCCCAACTACGTTTTCGCTGGGTGATGTAGGTGAAAATGTGGTTTTCACCACCGCGGGTTTCGCCACTAAAGGCAGCCCACTGGAAGCCTTTGATAAAGCCTTTGAACAGAAATACGGCACTGCACCAGAATCGATCTATAGTGCAGTGGGCTATGACTTAATTAAGGTGATTGAGGCAGCGGTGATCGTGGCAGGGTCCACTGAACCCAAGAAAATTCGTGATGCTATGGCAGATCTAGAGAACGTCCAGGGTGCGACGGGTCTGATAACCTACAAGGGCACCAACGGGATGCCAGTGCGGCAGGTATCGCTGATCCGTGTTAAGGATGGCGGCCGCGAGTTGGTTGGACAGCCCTCGCCGGACGCAAATCTGATACCTGCGCCGCGGATGCAATAAGAACATGACCCGCGTACCGCTTCTGTCGGCTCAGGGCCTGAATGTCCGCTATGGCGCGATTCAGGCGGTGCGCGGGATCGAGCTTTCGATTAATGAAGGTGAAATCGTCACCTTCCTGGGGGCCAATGGCGCGGGGAAATCTTCGACCCTGAATGCGTTGGTTGGGCTTGTGCCAGTGGCCGAGGGTAGAGTGCTCTTTGATGATCAAGACATCACCGACCTTGCGCCGGAAAGGCTGACCCCGATGGGGCTGACCCTAGCACCGGAGGGGCGCCGCGTGTTTGGTGGGCTGACCGTTGAGGAGAATTTGCGCATGGGCGCCTATGCCGTGAATGATGTGGATCGACGGATGGCGGCCTGGGACATGGTCTATGACCTGTTCCCAATACTGCACGAACGACGTAAACAATTTGCAGGCACACTTTCGGGCGGGCAGCAGCAGATGCTGGCTATTGGGCGTGCGCTGATGTGTGGACCGCGATTGTTGCTTCTGGACGAGCCGTCGCTAGGGCTAGCGCCCAAGATCGTTGGACAAATTTTTGATCTCATCGCCCTGCTGCGAGAGCGCGACGTGACCCTTGGCATCGTGGAGCAGAACGTTGCCATGGCGCTTGAGGTGGCAGACCGGGGCTACGTCATGGCGGCGGGCCGAGTTGTGGCGACCGGCACGGCAGAAGAATTGCGGCAGACGGATCGTTTGCGCGCCGCCTATCTGGGGGAAGAGTGAGATGGACCTTTTCGTGCAGCAAACTGTGAATGCCCTAGCGCTTGGCGGCACCTACGCGCTGCTGGCGCTGGGGTTGGCAGTGGTGTTTTCGATCATGGGGTTAATTAACTTTGCCCATGGTGAGTTGATGACGATTTCGGGCTACACGCTGATGTATTGCGGAATTTTGGGAGTGCCATTTGCGGTCTCGGTGCCATTGGCGATTTTGGCTGCTGTACTGGCTGCTGTGGCGATGGAGCGAATAGCGTTTCGCCCAGTGCGTGGCGGCTCGGGGGCGACCATGCTAATCACGAGCTTTGCGGTTGCGATGATCCTTCAGGTGCTGTTTCAAAATCTGATTTCGGCCCGATCGCAGGCTGTTGCGCTGCCGCAAATTCTTTCGCAAAGCGTGCATCTAGGTAATGTCATTATCGGCGTAAACAAGATTGCAGCAATCGCGGCGACGGTGCTGATGCTGATTTTTTTGGATCGTTTCATGAACCGGCAGAAGACTGGCATCGCAATGCGCGCAGCGGCGGAAGATTTCGCAGTGGCGCGGCTTATGGGCATCCGGGCAAATACCGTGATTGCTGGCGCCTTTGCCATCTCCGGACTGCTGGCCGGGGTGGCTGCGGTACTTTGGGTTAGCCAGCGGGCGTCTGTCGATCCGTTGATGGGCTTCACGCCAGTGCTCAAAGCCTTCATCGCAGCCATTCTCGGCGGGCTTGGCAGCTTGCGGGGGGCAGTCGCTGGTGGGTTCATGCTGGGCTTCATTGAGGTGTATCTTGCAGCCTTCCTGCCGCAGGAATTTCAGGAGTTTCGCGAACCCATCGGACTGGGACTGGTGGTGCTGATCCTGCTGTTTCGACCCAATGGCATGATCCCTTCGCGGTTTTTGGGATTGATAAAGGTATGATGGGGCAGGCAGATCACCAACAGAACTGGTTGCTGTCGAGCTTGGATCTCGATCCAGTAGAGCTGGTAAATGCAAATAGTGATCATCCTGTAGTGTTAGTCTGTGAGCATGCGGGACAAGCAGTGCCTAGCGTTCTTAACGGTTTGGGACTGCCGCCTGGTGCAATGGATGCACATATCGGCTGGGACATTGGCGCACGCGCAGTGACACTGCGCTTGGCCGAGGCGCTGGGCGCGCCTGCGGTCTTACAGCGCTACAGTCGTCTGGTGATCGACTGCAACCGTCCGCCTGAAGCGCCAGACGCAGTTCCTGCGGTTAGTGACGGGGTGCTGGTGCCAGAAAACACGGGACTTGATGACGAGTCAAGACAGGCACGGGTGTCGGAAATATTCGCGCCCTTTCACGATGCGACGGCAGCACTTCTGGATCATCCAGATCGCCGCGCAACTTTTGCCATCCACAGTTTTACGCCAAGCATGGGTGGCAGAACGCGACCCTGGGACATTGGGTTTCTCTATCGTTACGACGATAAAACCTCACCTCTATTGCGAGATGCGATTGCAGCGATCCGACCTGATCTGCTTATAGGTATGAACGAGCCATACCAGATTGAGGACGCTTCTGACTGGTTTGTGCCCCAACATGGAGAAGCACGCGGCTTCGCCCATAGCCTAATAGAGATTCGCAACGATCAAATTGTCGGTGTGGCGGGCCAAGCGGTCTTTGCTGATCTGCTCTCCGCCGCTATAACAGATTTTCTGAGGAAAGCTTGAATGACTTTATCCCGTGACGTGCCCCTTATTCCGAAAAACTCTGCTCTGTTGTTCGTGGACGTGCAGAATTTCAGTGCCAACCGGCAGGGGGCTGAATTTAAGGACTTGCCCGACGCAGAATTTACGGAGAAATACGGCTGGTACTTTGACATGCTGAACGTCACCGTCATCCCCAACATGCGGCGAATCCAGAATGCCGCACGAAAAGCCGGGGTAGAGGTGATGTACACTACTATTGAAAGTCTGACGCGCGATGGGCGCGACCGCAGTCTTGACTACAAAATTACTGGCTTTAACGTGCCGAAAGGATCGTGGGACGGCAAGGTGATCGATCAGATTTCACCTGAAGAGGATGAGATTGTTTTGCCGAAATCCTCCTCGTCAGTCTTTGTCTCCACCCATATTGACTACGTCCTTCGTAATTTGGGGGTCAAACAGCTTGTCATTTCTGGGCTGATCACAGACCAATGTGTTGAGAGTGCAGTTCGAGATGCTTGCGATCTAGGGTATCTAGTAACACAGATAACTGATGCCTGTTTGACCTACAGCCAGGCTCGGCAAGACAATTCAATCTACACTATCAGGGGTTATTGTAGACAGATCACGACGGAGGAACTGGTTGCTGAGCTTAACGGTGACTAATCCTGAGGAAAAAGTTGTTCAGGACTCCTACAGATCTTTCATCAAAGCTTCGTTTTGCGTGCGGTACGCCTGAATTTCTTAATGTAGTTGAGCCAATTGT
>DDEJ01000141.1:16180-16704 GCA_002336405.1 Rhodobacteraceae bacterium UBA1957 | reverse complement strand
CCGCCTGACGGTCCTGGCTTTGATTGTGCGGTTTATGCGGTCAACTTGCCCATGTGTCCAAGGGTATGCTGGCTGGGTTAGCCGATGTCCAATGCCATTTTCGGTGCAGATTATGTCGACCCGCATGGGTTGGGAATAGGGCGTGTTGCGGCGGCGTGGCTGTTCACATTTGGTTGCCATTGTCCGTTAGGACGATGTGGATCTTATATGGTACTGCCTCCCGTACAATCTCAAGAAATTCCCAAGCTGTTATACGATTTGCTTTTTCTACAAGTTGCGTCACCACAAATTTTCTGGTGGGCCAATGGCCACAAAGAGCTCCGGCTGGCCTTCGTTGGCACAAAGCTCCGCGACCTCGATATGGAAATAGCCAATGGGGTATCTTTTGAATTTTTGCCACTTTGGCTTATCGCCCTCCCTATCCGGCAACCTAGATCTGGCGTGCGGTTGCAAAAAGCGATGCAATGAAGAACGCGTTAGATGTGGGATCGACGGGTGCAAAGCATACAGGCAATCATCAAGCG
>DDEJ01000141.1:14151-15767 GCA_002336405.1 Rhodobacteraceae bacterium UBA1957 | reverse complement strand
CGTCAGGCCAAGTTCCGTCAGGCCGGTCTTGCGGTTATCCAAGGTCTCGCGCTCACGCCATTTGGCGACTGTTTTGACATTGATCCCATCTTCCCGGCTTGGCGCCGCATTCATAGCTTGAGAACGCTGTATTGTTGCTTTGATTGCCTGCGTGGTCGGGGCACAGCCGTGACGTATCTGTCCCATAATGCTGCCTTCCATTCCAAAAAACAGATCGCACCATCAAACCAAGGGAACAAAAAGCTGAACGAAGAGCCATGGTGTACCGCGTGTCGATGATCAGCGGACATTAATTGGATTATCGTGATCAAGCACAATGACTTACGTTGGTACGACGCGCCTAAAAAGTACGCCCCGCCCAAGACGCTTTACAACCGCTGGAGCGATATGGGAGTGTTTGTCCAGATGGCAGAAAGGCTTGCAGCTGAAGCGCCTGACAACGAAACGCTCTCAATCCATGCGACCTACCTTAAAGTCCACCGAACCGCCTTCAGCTTGCCGGTCAAAAAGGGGGGCGTCGACGTCTAATAGGGCGAACCAAAGGCGACATGATCACAAAGCTACATACTGTGACGGATACGATTTGGGCGGCCTATTCGTCTCGTGATGACCGCGGGTCAGGCCGGCGACCATACTGGAGCGAGCACCCTTGCGAGTAGCCTATCAATAGCGGACCGCCTGTTGGGGGGGTGTGGTTATGATGCGCACTGGTTTCGCAAAGCCCGTGCGGGTATGGGCACAACGTCCTGCATCCCCAGACGAAAATCACATGACAAGGCTATCAAATACGACAAGCGCAGTTACAAGAAAAGAAACCAAATGAGGTCATGCTTGACCGCCTCAAAGACTGGCAACGTGTTGCAACGGGTTATGACCTATGCCCAGAGGTCTTTCATTTTGCCATTGCTCTCACATCAACTGTGTTATTCTGGTTATGAGCCCTAAACCTAGTCTACCCAATTTTTTCAGTGTCGTTACTTATGGCTCACAAAATAGATTTCCATAAGGCTGGGCTCTAGCGGGATCACTACGCCTTTGCACCAGCACTTTAAATTTTTAAAAGCGCCCTTCTTCTGATAAAGTCATTACATGTGACTGCGTAAATACGAAATCAAATAGCTAAAGATGCACCGCAAACGCCGCCAGCACCTGTTGGTACACTGGCCGTTTGAAAGGTACAATATTGTCGGCCAGTTGATCCACCGCCAGCCATTGCCAGTGGGAAAATTCTTGATGTTCAGTGGCAATATCCACGTCGCTATCGGTGCCTTTGAACCGCATCAAAAACCATTTCTGGGTCTGGCCGCGATAGCGCCCCTGCCATAGTTTCGCCACCAGATCCGCGGGCAGGTCATAGGTGATCCAATCGTCGGACACCGCCAAAATCTCAACCAGATCCGGGCGCACGCCGGTTTCTTCGTGCAACTCGCGCAGGGCCGCGGTGCGCGGATCCTCGCCCGGGTCAATGCCGCCCTGTGGCATCTGCCAAGCCGGCGTCCGGTTGTCCAAACGCTGGCCAACGAAAACCGCTCCTGCCGCATTAAGCAGCATCACCCCAACGTTTTCACGATAGGGCAATGCTGCGATGGCGTCGGCTGTCAGATTGCCTGCGGTCA
>DDEJ01000141.1:0-13792 GCA_002336405.1 Rhodobacteraceae bacterium UBA1957 | reverse complement strand
TGTGGTCATTTGGGCGCCAGCGCCGACAGACCTTTGAGGATATCAATCGCATAGGCCATCTGATAGTCATCCTTGCGCAGTTTTGCGGCGGCTTCGGCCTTTTCGCGATCAGCCTCGATCTGCAGGATTTCATCCTCAGTCAGGCTGTCATTATTCAGACTTCCGCGCAGATCGGCCTCAGAGCGGCTGCGACGAGGGGTTTCTGTCGCCTCTTCATCGTCTTCAGCAACCCGTCGCGGCTGTTCAACAATAATATCAGGCGAAATACCAAGCGCCTGAATCGACCGGCCCGACGGAGTGTAGTACCGCGCCGTGGTCAGCTTCATCGCACCGCTGCCGCGCATCGGCATCACCGTCTGAACCGACCCCTTGCCAAAGCTCTTGGTGCCCACGACGATGGCGCGGCGGTGATCTTGCAACGCACCGGCGACAATTTCAGAGGCCGAGGCCGAGCCACCATTGATCAACACAACCAACGGCTTTTGCTGGGCCAGATCGCCGATATTGGCGTTGTGACGGTCTCCATCTTCGGGGTCACGACCCCGGGTACTGACAATTTCCCCCTTGTCGAGAAACGCATCCGAGACCCGAATTGCCTGCGTCAGCAACCCGCCGGGGTTGTTGCGCAGATCTAAAATAAAGCCATTGACCAAATCAATGCCGCCGGCAGCCTCGATCTGCTTTTCGATACCAGCTTCAAGATTGCTATAGGTCTGGTCATTAAAAGTGGTGACGCGCAGGACCACGCTCTCACCTTCGACGCGGGTGCGCACGGCGGTGAGTTTGATGGTGTCGCGAACAATGGTAACATCAAAGGGCTCATCCTCGCCCTCGCGCACCACGGTGATGACAATCTCAGAGCCAACCACGCCCCGCATCATACCGACCGCCTCATCAAGGCTTAGACCCAGAACGCTGTCACCATCAACGTGGGTGATGAAATCGCCCGCCTCAATACCAGCCTCATCAGCCGGGGTGTCATCAATCGGCGAAACAACTTTGACAAAGCCCTCTTCTTGCGTGACTTCGATGCCGAGACCACCAAATTCGCCCCGAGTCTGCACCCGCATATCGGCGGCGTCCTCAGGCGACAAATAGCTGGAATGTGGATCAAGCGAGCTGAGCATGCCGTCAATGGCCGCCTCAATCAGATCTGCGGCATCAACCTCTTCAACATATTGCCCCCGAATCCGTTCAAAAATATCGCCAAACAAGTCCAATTGCTGATATATATTGGCTTTCTGGCTATTTTCCTGAGCCAGAAGTGGCCCAGCGACCTGCGTTGTAACAAGCGTTCCAGCCAGAACACCGCCAGCAATGGCCATGACGATTTTGTTCATATGTTCAATCCTTCTGTGATGTGAACCAGTCCAGCGGGTCTACCGGAGTATTCCCCTGCCGTACTTCTATATAGAGCGTTTGTGTGCGATCAATTCCAGTTCCATCGCGCGATTGTGATAATATGGCATCTATTTGTGGGGTTTGCCCCCCCATCAACCCTAACGGGCTGCCAGCCGGCACGACCTGCCCGATTTTGCCATAAACCTGCGCCAGCCCAGCCAAAACGAACAACGTATCTTTCTGTGGTTCTAAAATAAGCACTTGTCCATAGTCAAGCAAAGGCCCCCGATAACGGATTGTCGCTGCCGCAGGTGCGGTAACCAGCGCGCGGGGCCGGGTTGCCAGAACAATTCCCGGACGCACCACGCCCGCGGCATCGGCCTCGTCCTTGATCCGCAACAACTGGCCCCGGACCGGCATCGCTAGCCGTCCCTTTTGTCCGGCGATATCCGGCAGCGCCGTTGTAATCTCTTCAGTGGCAATCAACCCAACGCTGTTGGCAAAGGCCGCCAAGGTCTCGGTCGCAGCAATCAACACCGCAGTCTGCAGCGGATCCTCGACAAACCGCTGGGGCAAATCCCGGCGTCCAGACATCGCTTGGCTCAATTTGGTACGCGCCGATTGCGCGCCAACCAAGCCTTTTTGCATGTGGTTTGAGGCCTGCTGTTGCAATTGGCGCAACGCAGTTACCTCATCAAGATCTCGGCGCAAAGCCTGCGCTTGCGCCTGCAAGCCCGGCGTGACATCCGCCAACAACATCGCCGAACGGGCAGTTTTAACCGGACCGGCAGGATGCAGCAAAATCGTCGGTGCTGGCGAGCGCACGATCGTTTGCAGCACGCCAAGCAATCGAGAGATGCCGCCCTCACGAAGGTTTATTTCCTGCGTCATCCGCGCCTCTCGGATTGCCACTTGGCGCAATCCCACCCGCATGGCAGCCAGACCGGCTTCATAGCCTCTAACTGCAGCGCTCAACGCCTTGACCCGGTCACGCGCGGTTTCGGAATAGACTAGCGCAACCGCCGCATCCTCAAGCAAAGCCACCGCCGCTGAAGCCGCCTGCCGGGGATCAGTGTCAGCGTGAGCCGCCGGGCTCAGCAGCAAAAGCACAATATAAATTAAGGCGCGCATCGAGGTTTCATCTTGCGATCAATGTCTTTCCTGTCATTTCGGGCGGTTTCGGCAAATCCATTAATGCGAGCAGGCTGGGTGCCAAATCAGCCAAACAGCCATCATTCAGCGCCGTTCCTTGCGGACCTCCTACCAAGATAACCGGTACCGGATTAAGGGTATGGGCGGTATGGGCACCCCCCGTTTTGGGGTCGGCCATAACCTCGCAATTGCCATGATCTGCAGTCACAATCATTCGCCCTTGCACCTTTTCAATCGCTTCAACAACACGGCCCAAACCCCGATCAACGGCCTCACAGGCCTTGATTGCAGCGTCCAGATCGCCGGTATGGCCCACCATGTCGGGATTAGCGTAATTTGTCACTATCAGATCGTAGCCCTCTGCAATGGCCGCCACCAAAGCATCGGTCACCTCGACCGAGGACATTTCGGGTTGCAGGTCATAGGTTGCCACTTTTGGCGAAGCGGGCATGAACCGGTCCTCACCAGTTTCGGCCACCTCGACCCCACCATTTAAAAAAAAGGTCACATGCGGATATTTTTCGGTCTCGGCCAAACGGAACTGACGTTTGCCGTGCTGGGCCACCCAGGCACCCAGAGTATTCACGATTTTTTGTTTGGGATAGCAGACGGTCATGAAACTATTGTGGTGATCGGAATAACCGACCATGCCAAGACATCCCGACAGCTTTGGTCGCACACCGACATCAAATGTATCAAATGCGGGATCAGCCAGCGCACTGAGAATTTCACGCGCCCGGTCAGCGCGGAAGTTCAAGCAAAACAAACCGTCTCCCTTGGCAATCCCATCATAACCCGCAATCACCGTTGCGGGTATGAACTCGTCACTGACATCCTGCGCATAGGCATGAGCAACCGCCGCAGCCCCCGAGGCGGCAGACACGTTTGCTTTTGCATGCACAATCGCATCATAGGCGGTTTGAACCCGTTCCCAGCGGGTATCGCGATCCATGGCAAAATAACGTCCGATCACAGTGCCAATCCGTACGCCCTCCGGCAAGCTTTCGCACAGGTCTTGGACGAAACCATCCGCAGATCGTGGTGCCACATCGCGCCCATCGGTAATCGCATGCACAACCACCTCTAAGCCGCTTGCCACCAACGCCTGCACCGCCGCCTTTAAATGGGTTATATGCCCATGAACACCGCCATCCGATACCAGGCTAAACAGATGCGCTGTGCCGGAATTCGCACTGACATCGGCGGCAAACGCCATCAGGGACTGGTTTTGGAAAAACGATCCATCCTCTATTGCCAGATCAATCTGGCCAAGGTCCATCGACACAACCCGCCCAGCGCCAATATTGGTATGGCCCACTTCGGAATTGCCCATCTGGCCGCTAGGCAGACCAACCTGAGGACCATGGGTGATCAGCTGCGCATTCGGACATTGTGCCATTAACCGATCAAAATGAGGCGTCGCCGCCAGAGCAGGCGCGTTACCGGCCTGGTCTGGGTTCACACCCCAACCATCAAGGATACACAACACCACAGGTTTTTGATCGCTCATACACATTCCCTTTCTTCTGTATCGCCGGGTTCTATCACGTCACTGAACCCCAGACACACCTTGTCGCTATCACGGCGGAACAACACACCTGGATATCTCCTTATCGTCCTGCGCATCGGCAGTAAATTCCTGTTTGGCTGCAAATCTCGTATTTGCGCTCTTTGCGAGACATAAAATATCCGCTAAAGATAAACGGTATAACATGTATTCAAAAATGAGATTTGCAGAATGTCATTCCGGATTTCATCCGCCTTTTTGATTGCAGCTGTGATGCTTGCACCGGCGTCACAAGCCGCGCCATTGCGACCGGCAACCTCAGGCCCATCAGAACCGGCTCTTTTCGCATCCAAGACAGAAAAAAACATCGAACACAAAGAGGCACAACTGGGACGCTGGGTCCGCAGCTTTCGGTACAGAGCACTGGCCTCAGGCGTACCAGCTGTTACGTTTGACACAGCAATGCGCGATGTTCAGTATTTGGAAAAAGTCATTGAACTGGACCGTAATCAGTCAGAGTTCACCAAAACTATCTGGGATTATCTCGACATCGCAGTCGCCACAAAGCGCGTCACAAACGGCAAAAAGGCCCTGCATAAATGGCATAACACCTTGAGTAAAATCGAGGCCCGCTATCAGGTGGAAAAAGCGATTATAGTAGCCGTCTGGGGTTTAGAAAGTGCCTACGGCAAAAAGCGCGGCGGGATCGCGGTGATTTCCGCACTTGCGACACTGGCCTATGACGGGCGTCGCGGCGCATTTTTCGAAGAACAATTGATCACAGCGCTGCAGATTTTAAACAGCGGTGATACGACCCTACCTCATATGGTCGGCAGTTGGGCGGGCGCCATGGGGCACACCCAGTTTATACCAACCTCTTATCGCGACTATGCAGTAGATTTCACCGGCGACGGCAAGCGCGATATCTGGTCAGACAATCCAAGCGATGCGCTGGCCTCGACCGCCGCGTATCTTGCTGAATTTGGTTGGACCAAGGGTATGCCCTGGGGGGTTGAGGTTCGGTTGCCTGCTGGCTTCAACTATGGACTGGCCCAGCGGCGCATAAAAAAGCTGCCCTCAGACTGGTACCGCGCCGGGGTGGTTTCGGTGACTGGAAAACCAATCTCAGATTATGGCAGAGCAGCAGTCTTGCTGCCTGCCGGCGCCAAGGGGGCCGCATTTTTAGTGTTTAAGAACTTTGAGGTTTTAGAGCATTACAACAGCGCAGACGCCTATGTCATCGGCGTTGGCCATTTGGCGGACCGGATCGCAGGCGGCTCGAAAATTAAGACAAAATGGCCGCGTAGCGACCGCGCATTAAGCTTTGCCGAGCGACAGGAAATGCAGCGCCGCCTCACATCGGCCGGTTTTAACACCAAGGGCATTGATGGCAAAATCGGGCCATTAACCATCGCTGCGGTGCGCGCATTTCAACGCCGCGCAGGTTTGCCCGCCGATGGGTATGCCTCTCTGCAATTGCTCAAGCGGCTGCGGCGCTAGCCAAGGTCTAGCTCCCCCACTAGCACCGAAGGCCCTTACAAACCCCCGACTTGTAAACCACCAAAGCCCATGGCAGTTTGGCTCTCAAACCAGACATGAGGCGCCAATGCAAACAATGATCGACCCGGTGAGCCTTCAGCTGCCCCAAACCGTTGAGCCGCGCAACCCCGGGCAGGATTTTGACGCCGACTGGCTGCGCAGTCTACAGGCCAACACCTCAGCGATCGAGCGTCGCGCCAAAACCCTGCCTGGGCGCCGCTCGGTGAAAAAAGATCATCAAGCCGCTTGGCTGTTAAAGGCGATCACCTGCATCGATCTGACCACGCTATCGGGGGATGATACCGCCGCTCGGGTGCAGCGGCTGTGTGCCAAAGCCCGCCAGCCACTGCGCGCCGATCTGTTGACCGCGCTTGACATGCCGCAGATCACCACGGGGGCAATTTGCGTCTATCACGAGATGATCAACCCGGCCGTTACCGCGCTTTCCAGTTCGGGCATTCCGGTTGCTGCGGTCTCAACCGGCTTTCCCGCCGGTCTGTCGCCGTTTCACCTGCGCGTGGCCGAGATCGAGCAAAGCGTTGCAGCCGGGGCAGAGGAAATCGATATCGTGATCTCGCGCCGCCACGCTCTGAGCGGCGATTGGCGAGCGCTTTATGACGAGGTGCGTTCGTTCCGTGCCGCCGCCGGTCACGCACATCTCAAAACCATTCTCGCCACCGGCGAATTGGGCACGTTGCGCAACGTCGCACGCGCCTCGATGGTGTGCATGATGGCAGGTGCCGATTTTATCAAAACCTCGACCGGCAAGGAAAGCGTCAACGCCACATTGCCAGTCTCTTTGGTAATGCTGCGCGCCATCCGGACCTATTTTGAGCGGACCGGATACCGCGTTGGGTACAAGCCCGCCGGTGGCCTGTCCAAGGCAAAAGATGCGCTGGTCTATCTGTCATTGATAAAAGAAGAACTCGGCCCACGCTGGCTACAACCCGATCTGTTCCGGATCGGGGCCTCATCACTGCTGTTGGATATCGAACGGCAATTGGAACATCACGTCACTGGAAACTATTCAGCCGGATATCGCCACGCCATCGGCTGATCAACACGCCATCAGCTGATCAAAAGGGCGCCCTTTGGGAATGGAAATATGACTGTAAAAACGATTTTTGAAACAATGGACTATGGCACAGCACCAGAATCCCCCGCCGAGGCTTTGGGGTGGCTGGCCGAAAAAGGGGGGCGTTTTGGCCATTTCATAGGTGGTGCTTTTACCGACCCATCACCGGATTTTGAAAGCCGCAATCCCGCATCCGGCACTGTTCTGGCCCATTTAAGCACCGCCACTCAGGCGGATGTGGACCGCGCCGTCAAATCTGCGCGCCACGCCCAACCGGTATGGGAAGCCCAAGGCGGGCACGCCCGCGCCAAAGTTCTCTATGGGCTGGCCCGGCTGTTGCAAAAGCACGCGCGCCTGTTTGCAGTTTTGGAAACGCTCGATAATGGCAAGCCGATCCGCGAGTCCCGTGATATCGATATCGCACTGGCACAGCGGCATTTTTATTACCATGCTGGCATGGCGCAGTTGATGGCATCCGAATGTCCCAATCAAGTGGCACTGGGGGTCTGCGGACAGATTATCCCGTGGAATTTCCCGTTGCTGATGCTGGCATGGAAAATTGCACCAGCCCTCGCCATGGGAAATACAGTGGTGTTGAAACCCGCCGAATACACGTCGCTAACCGCCCTGCTTTTTGGCGATATTTGCCGCCAGGCCGCAGTGCCAGACGGCGTAGTGAATATTGTCACCGGCGATGGCGGCGTCGGCGAAAAGATCGTCAACCACGCCGGTATCGATAAAATTGCCTTTACCGGATCGACAGAGGTGGGGCGTCAAATTCGCCAAGCCACAGCCGGATCTGGCAAGGCACTGACCCTGGAACTTGGCGGCAAATCACCTTATATTGTATTTGATGATGCCGATCTGGATTCTGCCGTCGAAGGGCTGGTCGATGCAATATGGCTCAATCAAGGACAAGTGTGCTGCGCTGGGTCGCGGTTACTGGTGCATGAACCGGTCGCGGCAGCGTTTCATGCCAAGGTCAAAGCCCGGATGGACAGGCTTAGGATCGGCGACCCAATGGATAAATCAATCGATGTCGGCGCTATTGTTGACCCAATCCAGCATGCCGCAATCACCCGCATGGTCAACGCCAACACGGATGGTGAGACCTATGTCACCGCAGCCAAAATCCCGTCAACAGGTTGTTTTTATCCCCCGACCTTAATCACCGGCCTGTCGCCTTCGGCCAGACTTATGCAGGAAGAGATTTTTGGCCCCGTGCTGGTCAGCACAACTTTCCGCACCCCCGCCGAGGCCGTGCAACTGGCCAATAACACCCGTTATGGACTGGCCGCGACACTGTGGAGCGAAAACATCAATCTGGCCTTGGATATCGCCCCCAAACTGGTCGCCGGCGTGGTCTGGATCAATGGCACCAACATGTTTGACGCCGCCGCGGGCTTTGGCGGGGTCCGCGAAAGCGGATTTGGTCGCGAAGGCGGTTGGGAGGGTTTGACTGCCTATACCAAACCCGCTGGTACCAGTTTACCACTTGAGAAAATTCCAATGTTTGAAGCAAAAACTGACCCGCCACCCAAACCGGATGCTTCTGTGGGTGTCGGGATCGATCGCACCGCAAAACTATATATCGGTGGCAAACAATCGCGTCCCGATGGTGGGTATAGCCGCATCATGTATGACGCCAACGGCGCACCGCTGGGTCAGGCCCCAATTGCAAACCGCAAAGATATACGCAACGCTGTTGAGGCTGCACAGGCTGCCGCAGGTTGGGCCAAAACGACTGGCCACAACCGGGCCCAGATTTTGTATTTCATCGCTGAAAACCTCTCGGCACGCCACGCAGAGTTTGCCGCCAATATCGATCGGACGACGGGTGGAAACACCGGCCAGCAAGAGGTCGAGGCCAGCCTCAGCCGTCTGTTCAGCTATGCCGCCTGGGCCGATAAATACGACGGGCAAGCCAAGGGCGTACCGATGCGGGGACTGGCGCTGGCGCTGCATGAACCCGTGGGCGTGCTGGCCGCATTTTGCGCCGATGACTGCCCGCTGCTTGGGCTGATCTCGGTTATGGCGCCGGCCATTGCGATGGGCAACCGCTGCGTTCTTGTCGCCTCAGAACCGTTTCCCCTGATTGCCACCAATTTTTACCAGATACTCGAAACGTCAGATCTGCCCGCAGGGGTGGTGAATATTTTAACCGGCCCACACAATGATCTGGTCGGGCCGGTCGCTGGCCATTTCAATCTCGATGCAGTCTGGAGCTTTTCCTCCTCGGACTTATCGGCACAAATCGAAGCTGCCAGCGCCGGAAACCTCAAGCGCACATGGGTCAACAACCGGCAGGCCTGCGACTGGTTTGCCCCCGCAACCGAAGGGCGCCATTTTCTGGCAGCGGCCACCGAGGTGAAAACAATCTGGGTGCCCTATGGCGAATGATCAATAAGACGTTATGACGGAACGTTCCAACTGACACAGCAATAAATTTGCGCATACTGACGCAGAGATTTCAGGAGACAGACAATGACAGATATCGTGATTCTGGGCGGTGCACGCACCGCAATCGGTACTTTTGGCGGATCTCTGGCAAGCGTGCCGCCGATAGAGCTGGGAACTATCGCCAGCAAGGCGGCGCTCGCACGTGCGGGCGTTGAGGGGGGACAGATCGGCCATGTGGCCTTTGGGCATGTCATCAATACCGAACCGCGCGATATGTACCTATCGCGGGTTGCCGCCATGCAGGCCGGGGTGCCGGATGCGGCCCCAGCGATGAACGTCAACCGCCTGTGCGGCTCTGGCGCGCAGGCCATTGTTTCAGTGGTTCAGTCACTGATGCTGGGGGACGCCGATTTCGGCCTTGCCGGGGGCGCGGAAAACATGAGCCGCTCACCCTATGTCGTGCAAGATCAACGCTGGGGCGCTAAAATGGGCGATATCCGCACTTTGGATATGATGCTCGGGGCGCTGAACTGTCCGTTTGGGACCGGCCATATGGGGGTCACTGCCGAGAATGTGGCCGCCGAGAATGACATCAGCCGCGCCGCGCAAGACGCGTTTGCCATGACCAGCCAAACCCGCGCGGCAACCGCGATCGAGGCGGGCCATTTTGCCGAGCAAATCGTGCCAGTCGAGGTTAAGGTCAAACGGCAGATGGTGGCGTTTGACACCGACGAACACCCCAAGGCCACCTCGGTTGACGCTCTAGGCACCCTGCGGGCGGTGTTTCAAAAAGACGGCTCGGTGACGGCGGGCAATGCCTCAGGCATCAACGATGGCGGTGCGGCCGTTGTGCTTGCGCGGGCCGATGCCGCTGAAAAGGCCGGGCTGAAGCCACGCGCCCGTATCGTTGGGTATGCTCATGCCGGCGTGCGACCCGAGGTGATGGGCATCGGTCCGATCCCCGCTGTTAAAATTCTGATGGAACGCACCGGCCTGGGCATCGCTGATTTCGATGTCATCGAATCCAACGAAGCCTTTGCTGCACAGGCCTTGGCCGTCAACAAGGCGCTAGGTCTCGATCCCGAAAGGGTAAACCCTAATGGCGGCGCGATTGCGCTGGGTCATCCGGTCGGGGCAACGGGCTGTATTCTGGCGGTCAAAGCGCTGTATGAACTGGAACGGACGGGTGGCAAAACCGCACTTGTCACCATGTGTATAGGCGGCGGCCAAGGCATCGCAATTGCGCTAGAGCGGCTTTAGAACCCCGGTGCAGCCAACCCCGTAGGGTGCACCCGATCAGGTGGCTGCGCCTCTGCTGCGCAAACGACAGATTAATCCGGGTGAAACGCCCGGCGTCAAAAAGCACAGCAGAGCAGCCGCCCGTCAAACCGGTCTATGGCGCGGCCCACTATTTTGAAGACACGTATCGGACGGGTGTCTCGAGATGTTAGGCTTCGGGATAGTCGCGCAAAAACACCCATTTCTGCGCGTCCGACTGATCTTGCACATAGGCGTATCCACCGCTGTCAAAATCTTTCAATCCTTCAGGATCGCTCAACCGGTGCTGGACCATGTAACGCGCCATCGCCCCACGGGCTTTTTTGGCATAAAAGCTGACAATTTTTGCCTGTCCGGCACGGCGCTCCATAAACACAGGTGTGATCACCTTCGGCGCCAAGGCAGACAGATCGACCGCCCCAAAATATTCTTGCGACGCGCAATTGACCAAAACCTCTGCGCCCGTTTCAGCGGCCTGTGCATTCAGTGCCTGCGACAGCTGATCACCCCAATAGGCATACAGCGTCCCACCTTTGCCGGTTTTCAAGCGGCTGCCCATTTCCAAACGGTAGGGTTCGATCGCATCCAGAGGCCGCAAAACCCCGTATAAACCCGAAAGAATTCGCAAATGCTGCTGCGCCCAAGCCATCTCATCAAGGTCCAATGATCCGGCTTCCAACCCCTGATATGTATCGCCGGCAAACGCCAGCGCTGCGGCTTTTGTTTCCTGTGATCCAAAGGCGGCAAACCGTTCGGCATTAAGCTGCGCCAAGTTAACGCTCAAACTCATCAGTTTTTGCAGCTCGGCAACGCTCAACGCGCGCGCAACCCCCGCCAATTCTTCGGCGTGGCGCGCGAACGCCGGTTCAGTCACTGTCACACCCTCTACAGGTTCCATATTCAGTTTTTTGGCAGGTGACACAACAACCAGCATATCTATCTCCTTACATAAGACCCCATAGTTAGCGCGCCTGCTGCAAAACGTCCAGAAATGCGTCGCCAAAGCGCTCCGCGCGCCGGTCTCCTAAGATCGCAGTCAAATTGCTGAGATCGGGCGCGTGCAGCGCGGCAATTTTTGCCACCATGGACGCCGAGCAACTCAGCGGTTTTTCTGTGCCGCCCGCGCCCTGCGTCAGCCCAGCCTGCGCTTGCATCAACTGGTCATAGAGAGTGCCCGCCTCACGGCCCGCCAGTTTAAGCCTTTGGGGATGCATCTGTGCAGCGTCGCCGGTGATAACCTGCAAAAAGGCAACACCATAACTCTCTAGCTTTTTTGCGCCTATACCGCCAATACCCGCCATCTGATCCAAGCTCTCGGGTCGGGTCTCAGCCATTTCAATCAAGGTGCGATCAGTGAAAATAATATAGGCTGGCACGCGGGCCGCCTCGGCCAGCGCCCGCCGCTTGGCCTTGAGCGCCGATAACAGCGGCGCATCCTCGTCATTGACCATTGCCTTAACCGCAGGCCGTCGGGTCACCTTGCGCAGGCTGTCACGACGCAGAAAAATCCGGGCCTCGTCGCGCAAAATCGGACGAGCCGCCTCGGTCATACGCAGCGCCCCATGACGTTCAGGGTCGGGGCGGATCAGATCATGACCCATCATTTGTCGAAACACCGCCTGCCATTGCGACCGACC
The DNA here is from genome assembly GCA_002336405.1 of Rhodobacteraceae bacterium UBA1957. Classification (GTDB taxonomy): domain Bacteria; phylum Pseudomonadota; class Alphaproteobacteria; order Rhodobacterales; family Rhodobacteraceae; genus CPC320. The sequence goes on along the minus strand of DDEJ01000141.1, from coordinate 1,863 downwards.
CAAATCGCGCCCCACGCCGAACGTTGGCAGACCCTCATGGCCGCGCGCGCGGACTTTTTCTGTGGCATTACCGGTCAGGATATCAATCAGATGACCGGCACCAAAATACTCGCCTGTGCGCAAAATTGCCGACAGCGCCTTGCGCACCGCCTCGGTTCCGTCAAAGGTCTCGGGTGGCGTGTCGCACAAATCGCACGACCCGCAGCTCACTTCGCTTTCGCCAAAATATCCCAATAGGTTTTTGCGCCGGCACTCAAGCGCTTCGGCGAGACCCAACAGTGCATTGAGGCGTCCGTGATCAGCCGCCCGTCGTTCGGGTGGTGCCAAGCCTTCGTCGATTTGTGTGCGGCGCAGGCGAATGTCATCAGCACCATACAGTGTCAGCGTTTCTGCAGGCCCACCGTCGCGACCGGCGCGCCCGATCTCTTGATAATAAGCCTCAATCGATTTTGGCAAATCTGCATGCGCAACCCAGCGAATATCAGGCTTGTCAACACCCATCCCAAAGGCAACCGTTGCCACCACGATCAACCCATCCTCGACCGCAAAGCGGCCTTCAACGTGCCGACGGTCTTCGGCCGCCATACCACCGTGGTAAAAACACGCAGTATGCCCCGCAGCCGACAAGGCCTGTGACAACGTTTCGGTTTTGGCGCGGGTACCACAATAAACGATGCCAGACTGGCCTTTGCGAGTGGCTGCAAAATCTAAAATCTGTCCCCTCGGGCCGTCCTTGGCGACAAAAGCAAGATGAATATTGGGCCGGTCGAAGCCGCGCAAAAAGGTTGCGGGTGCGGCCCCATCAAACAGCCGGGTGACAATCTCTTGTTGGGTCTCGGCATCTGCTGTGGCGGTAAAGGCCGCAAGCGGAACATCCAAAGTGCGCCGCAGTTCACCAATACGCAAATAATCTGGGCGAAAATCATGCCCCCACTGGCTGACGCAATGCGCTTCGTCCACAGCAATCATCTGCACGTTTGCCCGCCGCAACAAGTTGACAATCCCCCCGGCTGCCAGCCGTTCAGGGGCCATATAAAGTAATTTCAACGATCCAGCGTCAAGGCGCGCAAATACTTCATCAGTCTCGTCTTGGGTGTTGCCCGATGTCAACGCGCCGGCGGCAACGCCCACCTCTTTCAAGCCGCGCACCTGATCGCGCATCAGCGCAATCAATGGCGAAATCACCACCGTCAAGCCATCGCGGACCAGCGCTGGCAATTGAAAGCATAGGGATTTCCCGCCTCCCGTGGGCATAATCGCCAGCACGTTGCGACCATCGGTGACGGCGTCGACGATTTCTTCCTGTCCGGGGCGAAAGCTGTCGAACCCGAAGACTGTGTTTAAAAGGGCGGCTGCGCCTGACATTGGACACCTTTTCCAGGCTGTATTTTCACTGCTGGAGAAGGTGTCTCATAGACCGAATCGGGGAACAAGCAGATTAATAGAAAGACGCCATATTATTCTGGATAATAATCCGCGTCGCATAGAGCCCCAGCAAGGCCACCAATGGCGCAAGGTCCAGCCCACCCATCTGCGGCAGAAAATTCCGAATACGGCTATAAGCCGGCTCTAAAATGCGGTTAAGGCCATACCAAATTTGGGCAACAAACTGTTGATGCAGGTTCAAGACTTGAAAATTAATCAGCCAGCTCATGATCACATGCGCAATGACGAAAAACCACATCACGTCTAAAATCAACATTAGGATTTGCATCAGCGACAGCATATTTTTGGATCCTTTCGTGGAGCAATACATCTCAAATAGTAAGGAACTATAAAAACTGCAAGGCTGCCTTGTGGTCGCGGTGCATTCGGGCGAGCTTGGCAGCAACCGAAAGGGACAATTCTCACCAACAAAAGACC
>DDEJ01000003.1:2384-4734 GCA_002336405.1 Rhodobacteraceae bacterium UBA1957 | reverse complement strand
TGGAAATATACCACTGAACCAAACAAAACCCTTGACGGCAATCGGATTTATTGGCCCCGCGGCAAAGTCATGGGAGGATCAAGTTCGATCAACGCGATGGTGTACGTGCGCGGGCATCCACAAGATTATGACCACTGGGCAAAAGATGCGCCGGGATGGTCGTGGACAGATGTTGCCCCGGTTTTCAAACAGATGGAGAATTGGCTTGGCGCCCCAAGTCCAGACCGAGGAAACGATGGGCCGCTGAGCGTACGCGATATTGCAGACGATGCCCATCCTTTGTGCACCAATTACTTAAAAGCAGCCGAACAGGCCGGGTTCGCTTTCAACCCCGATTACAACAGCGGGCAGATGGAAGGTGCCGCGCTTTACCAGATCACCACCAAAGACGGTCTGAGGGCCTCAGCCGCTCGAGCCTATATTACGCCAGTCCAACACCGCAGCAACTTGACACTTGCGCTGCAGGCGCATGTACAGAGGCTTTGCTTTGAGGGCCGCAAAGTTACCGGCGTGCGTTATTTGCAAAAAGGACAGCTCAAGACGGCGCACGCACGCGCCGAAGTCATTCTGTGCGGTGGCGCAATCAATTCGCCGCAACTGCTTCAACTATCGGGTATTGGCCCCGGCGCACTTTTGCAGGGCCACGACATCCCCGTGGTGCAGGACATGGCTCAGGTCGGCCGCAACCTCAAAGATCATCTCGGGGCTGATGTGCATTACCGCAGCAAGGTGCCAACCTTAAATCAAGTACTGCGCCCTCTATCAGGCAAAATTAGGGTCGCATTACAATATCTGTTCAACCGCAGCGGGCCGCTGTCACTCAGCCTCAATCAAGCCGGCGGTTTCATTCGGCTACGCGAGGATGCGGCCAGCCCCGACATCCAAATCTATTTCTCGCCGGTAAGCTATACCCGTGCTCCGGCCGGCACCCGCCCACTTATGACGCCAGATCGCTTTGCCGGCTTTTTACTGGGCTTTAACCCCTGCAAGCCAACCAGCGTTGGACATCTTGAAATTGCCTCCCCCGATGCGGCAGACGCCCCCCGCTTGCACGCGAATTACCTGTCAACGCGTCATGATAAAGATCTTATGCGTGACGGGTTGAGGCTGATGCGTAATATCGCCGCTTCACCGGCGTTGGCCGATGTGATCGAGGCCGAAATTACCCCCGGTCCCGCTGTAACCTCTGATGAGGATTTAGACGGGTTTGTCCGTAAAAATGCCTGGAGCGTGTTTCACCAATGCGGCACCTGCCGGATGGGGCGTGATCCAGCCACCAGCGTAGTCGACCCCAAGCTTAGGGTTCACGGCATTGAAAGCCTTCGTGTTGCGGATGCCTCAATCTTTCCTGATATTCCAACCGGAAACACCAATGCTGTCGCGATTATGGTGGGGGAAAAAGCCGCCGACCTGATCTGTTCAAATCAAAACTGACAAAGGGATCTGTCATGAAAATCAAAAGCATCGAAAGCTTTGTCAATGAATTTGTCGGCTTTACCCGCGTCACCACAGAAGACGGGGCACAGGGGTGGGGACAAATGTCCACCTATCATTCAGACATTACCGCACAAGTCCTGCACCGTCAGGTCGCGCCTTGGACATTGGGCAAACCCATAGCCGAGCTGGACGACATGCTCGATCTTGTAACCGAGCGCGAACATAAATTCCCCGGCTCGTATATCTGCCGTGCCATGACCGGGCTCGACACTGCGATCTGGGATTTGCGCGCCAAACAAAAAGGAGTGCCCGTCGCGACCTTGCTGGGCGGCTCACCCGGTAAAATTCGCGCCTATGCATCATCCATGAAGCGCGATATCACCCCCAAGGACGAAGCAGATCGCCTCTGCCGGTTGCGCGACAGCCATGGCTTTGATGCCTTCAAGTTTCGCGTCGGCGCAGAAGTTGGCCGCAATCAAGACGAGTGGCCCGGACGCACCGAACAGATTATCCCGACAATGCGCCGCGCCATGGGCGACGAGATCGACCTTTTGGTCGATGCCAACTCCTGTTTTACACCGACCCGCGCCATAGAGGTGGGACACCTTTTACAAGACAACGGCATTTCCCATTATGAAGAGCCCTGCCCCTATTGGGAGTTTGAGCAAACCAAACAAGTCACAAACGCGCTGGATTTGGACGTCACAGGGGGCGAACAAGATTGCATGCTGGCCAATTGGCAGACAATGATAAAGGACCGCGTGGTCGATATTATCCAACCCGACGTGTGCTATCTAGGCGGCATAAGCCGGACCCTGAGAGTGGTTGAAATGGCCAAAGTGGAGGGAATTCCGGTCACACCGCACTGCGCCAATCTGTCAATGGTAACGCTGTTTACCATGCATCTGTTACG
>DDEJ01000003.1:0-1951 GCA_002336405.1 Rhodobacteraceae bacterium UBA1957 | reverse complement strand
CGGACAGGCCGTGGTCACCGATACGCCCGGTTGGGGGGTTGAAATCAACCCTGAATGGCTGGGACAATCCAGCTATCAAATCAGCGAATATAATGCCGCATAAATGAAAGTGCTCCTGTCGGGGGTGTCAATGCTGACCTGGCAAAGAGCACCCTGACACGCACAGAATGCTTTACCTGCACTCGATGTCTTCGACAATGTCAGGATTAGGTTGCACTTCGCAAAATCAGACCCTACGGTAAAAATTATGCAAGCTCCACTTATTGATCCATTCCAGCGCCACATAGATTACCTCCGGGTGTCCGTCACCGACAGGTGTGATTTTCGATGTGTATATTGCATGTCGGAAAACATGACCTTCTTGCCCAAAAAAGAATTGTTGACGCTCGAGGAATTAGACCGACTGTGCAGCACTTTTGTGTCTATGGGGGTTAAGAAACTCAGAATTACCGGTGGTGAACCTTTGGTGCGGCGCGACATTATGACATTTTTCCAAAGCATCGGGCGCCATCTTGAAACCGGCGCTCTGGAAGAGCTGACCTTGACCACAAATGGATCGCAGCTTGAACGGTTTGCAGATCAGCTTTACGCCGCAGGGGTACGGAGGGTGAATATTTCGCTCGATACACTTGACGAGGCAAAGTTTGCTAAAATCACCCGCTGGGGCCGGTTACCACAGGTCAAACGCGGCATTGATGCCGCCTTGCGGGCGGGCCTTAGGGTTAAACTGAACGCAGTGGCGCTGAAGCGCTTTAACGAAGACGAAATGATCTCAATGACGCAATGGTGCGCTGAGCGCGACATGGACCTGACTTGGATCGAAGTGATGCCGATGGGGGATCTGGGTAATGAAGACAGGCTCGATCAATATTGGTCGCTGAAAGATCTGCGCGCCCGCTTACGCGAACACTATACAGTTATAGACCTTACCGAGCGTTCAGGCGGTCCTGCACGCTATGTGCGGCTTGAAGAGACTGGACAGAAAATTGGTTTCATAACTCCGCTGACGCATAACTTTTGTGAAAGCTGCAACCGAGTGCGCCTGACCTGCACAGGTGAGTTGTATATGTGCCTCGGTCAAGAGGATATGGCCGATCTACGTACGCCCTTACGCGCAAACAGCGACGCAGATGCACTGTTGGAGCAGGCGATAAGGGATGCGATTGACCGCAAGCCCAAAGGTCACGATTTTGATTATTCCCGCCAGCGCCCGGATGGTCAGATGAGCCGCCACATGAGCCACACTGGCGGCTAACACCGCATTCCTACACCTCAACGCAAGACCCCTGCCCTTTTTTAGTCTGGTATTGAGCCAGCCTAAAGCTCCGCCAGCGGCCTGCGTTCTTGCACCCAGTCGCCCAAATTAATACGAGCGCGGCATTCCAAGGACATGTTCAGCAATATAAGACAGGATCATATTGGTCGAAATCGGCGCCACCTGATATAAGCGCGCCTCACGGAATTTCCGCTCAACATCATATTCTTCTGCGAACCCAAACCCTCCATGGGTCTGAACACAGGCCTCAGCTGCAGCCCAACTTGCATCTGCAGCCAAAAGCTTGGCCAAATTCGCCTCTTCGCCAGGGTTACCCCCAGCCTCATAAAGCCGGATTGCTTCATGCACCATCAACTCGGCGGCTCGCATCTGTGCATAGGCTTTTGCAATGGGAAACTGCACGCCTTGATTTTGCCCAATAGGTCGCTGAAAAACCGTGCGATCACCAGCGTAGACCGAAGCTTTTTCAATAAACCATTTCGCATCGCCGATACATTCGGCAGCAATCAGCAAACGTTCGGCATTCATCCCCGATAGGATATAGCGAAATCCTTTACCTTCCTCTCCCACAAGACTGGATGCAGGTATTTCCATATCATCGAAAAACAGCTCGGTTGTTGCGTGATTCATCATTGTACGGATCGGGCGAATCGTAAGTGATTTTCCTAGAACATC
>DDEJ01000057.1:50573-67442 GCA_002336405.1 Rhodobacteraceae bacterium UBA1957 | reverse complement strand
GAAACCCGTAATCCGGCCTGTGCGCCGTGGCAAAACTGGGTGCCCGCACGGTCCGAAATCGCCTTGGTCACCGCCGATGACGTGGCGGTGCGGCTGTGGCTTCAACAGGTCGAGATCGCAGGCGATTATGTCACCTTTGATCAATATCACGCCTTTGCGGATCGCACGGCCCCGGTGATTTCGCGCAGCTGCCTGCGGTTTTGCACCTTGGCCCAGATCGAAGCCTTTGCCACGACGGCAGGGCTGCGGGTTGTGCGGGCGGTTGGCGATTGGCAGGGTGCGGCGTTCACCGGTATTGAGCGCGAGATTATCGTACATCTTCAACGGGTCTAGGCCCGGCTGTTCAGCGCCTGTGCGGCGGCCCAGCCCGACGACCAGGCCCATTGGAAATTATACCCGCCCAGCCAGCCGGTCACATCCACTGCCTCACCGATAAAATACAGATCCGGCACGGTTTTGCTCATCATCGTCTTTGACGACAGCGCGTCGGTGTCGATACCCCCCAGCGTCACCTCGGCAGTGCGGTATCCTTCAGATCCGTTCGGGGTCAGCGGCCAGGCCTGCAGCGCGGTGCAAATCTCGGTCAGCCGCGCGTCGGATTGATCGGCCAGATTGCCGGTCAGTGCCAGTTGCGCGGTCAGATACTCTACCAGCCGTGCCGGTAGATGTTGCGCCAGCTCGCTCGTCAGATTGCGCCGGCCCTGCGCCTGGCGCTGGGTGCGCAGCAGATCATAGAGTGGGATGTCGGGGATTAGATTGACAAAGATTACCTCGCCCTCGCGCCAATAGGATGAAATTTGCAGAATTGATGGCCCCGATAACCCGCGGTGGGTGAACAGCATCCCCTCCTCAAAGGTGGCACTTGCATTGCTGATCCTTGCCGCCAGCGCGGTGCCGGCCAGCGGTTTGAACCGCGCATCTGAAAATGTTAGCGGCACCAGTGCTGCGCGGGTGTCGGTCATGGGGATATCAAACTGGTTGGCGACGTCATAGGCAAAGCCGGTTGCGCCCATTTTCGGGATCGACTTGCCCCCCGTGGCAATCACTAATTGACGGCATTGGACTGTGCTGGTTTGGTCATCTTGCGCGAGGTCAAGCGTAAAGCCATCATCGGTTTTATGCAGTTTGCTCACAGCACAGCGCAGCCGCAGTTCGGCCCGTGCGCGCTCCATCTCGCTGCGCAGCATGGCGATGATCTGTTTGGCAGAGCCGTCACAAAACAGCTGCCCTAAGGTTTTTTCGTGATAAGCAATGCCGTGCTCTGCCACCAGTGCGATGAAATCCCACTGGCTATAGCGGTGCAGGGCCGATTTGCAGAAGTGACTGTTTTGTGACAGGAAATTGGCAGGTGTGGCGTGCATATTGGTAAAGTTGCAGCGCCCGCCGCCGGAAATGCGAATTTTCTCGCCCGGGGCTTTGGCATGGTCGATTAACAGCACGCGCCCCTTGGATTGGGCTGCGCACATCATGCCTGCGGCGCCAGCGCCTATAATAATCGTATCATATATCATAGTGCAGGGCTGCACTGATCTGAAATAGAGTGCAAGTTAAAAGCATTTGCACTGGCTTTGAGGGGGCGGTTTATGTAAGACTGCCCATAGATCCTGCAAAGGGACACATTTTGTTGAGACAGCAGTTGGCGGTTTAAATGACAGAGATGGTTTATGGATCCGCGCCCATGCGGGTCGGCGAAGCGATATTACCCAAATGGTGGCGTACAATCGACCGCGGATCTTTGTTTTGTATCCTGATTTTATTTTCCATCGGTATCCTTTTGGGTCTGGCCGCGTCGCCGCCTCTGGCGGCCAAAAATGGCTTTGAGGCCTTCCATTATGTCAAACGCCAGGCGGTGTTTGGGGGGCTGGCGTTGCTGGCGATGGTGGTGACTTCGATGATGACGCCAAAACTGGTGCGGCGCCTTTCGGTGATCGGCTTTTTGGTGGCGTTTGTGTCAATCGCCTTACTGCCTCAGTTTGGCACCGATTTCGGCAAGGGTGCGGTGCGGTGGTATTCGCTGGGGTTCGCCTCAATACAGCCGTCAGAATTTCTTAAACCGGGCTTTGTTGTGGTGTCTGCTTGGATGCTTGCGGCCTCGCAAGAGATCAATGGCCCGCCCGGGCGGTTTTGGTCTTTGGTGTTGATGATGGTGTGCTGTGGCATGTTGATATTTCAGCCTGATTTTGGACAGGCTTGTATCGTGTTTTTTGGCTGGGCGGTGATGTATTTTGTGGCGGGTGCCCCGATGGCGCTGCTTTTGGCGCTGGCTGGGCTGGCGGTGGCCATCGGCGTTGTCGCCTATGGGCACTCCGAGCATTTTGCCCGCCGGATTGACGGGTTTCTCTATCCTGACTTCGATCCAACGTCGCAATTGGGCTATGCAACCAACGCGATCCGTGAGGGAGGGATTTTGGGGGTTGGTGTGGGCGAGGGGCAAGTAAAATGGTCACTGCCGGATGCGCATACAGATTTTATCATTGCCGTGGCTGCAGAAGAATTTGGACTGGTTATGGTGCTGATTATCATCGCGCTCTACATGAGCATTGTGGTGCGAACCCTGTTGCGCCTCATGCGCGAGCGCGATCCGTTTATTCGGCTTGCAGGCACGGGGCTGGCGTGTATTTTTGGCATTCAGGCTTTTATCAATTTGGGAGTTGCGGTGCGACTTTTGCCAGCTAAAGGGATGACGCTGCCCTTTGTCAGTTATGGAGGCTCTTCGCTGATTGCCGGCGGCATTGCAGTCGGTATGCTTCTAGCGTTTACGCGCACGCGGGCGCAGGGCGAAATTGGAGATCTGCTGCGAGCCCGCGTGCGATGAGCACCAAATCACGTCTGTTATTGTTGGCCGCGGGCGGTACTGGTGGGCATATGTATCCGGCCCAAGCGCTGGCCGAAGCGATGCTTGCCAAAGGCTGGCGGGTGAAACTATCGACCGACAGGCGCGGCGCGCGCTACACTGAGGGGTTTCCGTCCGAGGTTGAGATTGAACAGATTTCTGCGTCAACTTTTGCCCGGGGAGATTTTTGGGCAAAATTAATTGTGCCGTTCGTATTGGGGATTGGTGTGGTGAGCAGTTTATTTGCGATGCGGCGTGATCCACCGGACGTGGTCGTCGGGTTTGGCGGGTACCCCAGTATTCCCGCGTTGGCGGCGGCATGGCTGCTGCGGAGGCCGCGGATGATCCATGAACAAAATGGCGTTTTGGGGCGGGTTAACCAGCTGTTTGCCAAACATGTTAACCAGCTGGCCTGCGGCAGTTGGCCCACAGCAATGCCCGCAGGTGTCACGGGGGTGCATACCGGCAATCCGGTGCGGGCTAAAATACTTGATCGCGCGGGGGCGGGTTATATTGCGCCGGGTGATTACCCCATGTCAGTTCTGGTGATGGGCGGATCACAGGGCGCGCGCATTCTTTCCGATTTGGTGCCGCCAGCGCTTGTCGATCTGCCGATTGCGCATCTCAAGCACCTTCGGGTCAGCCATCAGGCGCGCCGTGAAGACATCGAACGGGTGGCGGATTTTTATGCCGATCACGGGATTGTTGCCGAAGTAGAGACATTTTTTGATGATATCCCACGTCGTATGAGCGAGGCGCAGCTGGTGATCAGCCGTGCCGGGGCCTCATCGGTTGCCGATATATCGGTGATTGGCAGGCCATCTATCCTTATCCCGCTTGCCAGTGCTATTCGCGATGAGCAAACCGCCAACGCACAGGCGTTGGTCAAGGCCGATGCTGCAATTTTGATGTCCGAACCGGGCTTAACCGTCGCGACACTCAGCGCGCAGATTGCGGCGTTTATGGACGCCCCGGACAAAGCAACCCCAATGGCAAACGCGGCCTTGCGCTGTGCGGTGCCGGATGCCACCGAGCGGCTTGCTGCATTGGTCGAAGATCTTGCATTGGAACAAATTACACGAGGAGACCCGGCATGAGCGCGGCCACCAAATTGCCTGGGGATGTCGGTGCAATCCATTTTGTCGGCATCGGTGGCATCGGCATGTCAGGTATTGCCGAAGTGTTGCTGAACCACGGCTATAGGGTGCAGGGCTCTGACCTGAAAGCGTCTAAAATTACCGACCGTCTTCAAGCGTTGGGTGCAGTTATTTTCGAAGGCCAAAAGTCTGAAAACCTTGATCAAGCCGAAGTCGTAGTGATTTCTTCGGCGATCAAGCCGGGCAATGCTGAGTTGGACAGCGCCCGCCTGCGCGGTTTGCCTGTGGTGCGCCGCGCTGAAATGCTGGCCGAACTGATGCGGCTGAAATCCAATATCGCAGTTGCCGGCACCCATGGCAAAACCACCACCACCACGATGGTGGCCACGCTGCTGGATGCCGGCCAGTTTGACCCCACAGTGATCAATGGCGGCATTATCCACGCCTATGGTTCAAACGCTCGTATGGGGCAGGGCGAATGGATGGTGGTCGAGGCTGATGAAAGCGACGGTACCTTCAACCGGCTGCCCGCCACGATTGCCATTGTCACCAATATTGATCCCGAGCATATGGAACATTGGGGCGATTTTGACACCCTGCGACAGGGCTTTGCCGATTTTGTGTCGAACATCCCGTTTTATGGCTTGGCAGTGTGCTGCACCGATCATCCCGAGGTGCAGGCGTTGGTCAGCAAGATCACTGACCGCCGCATTGTCACATACGGTTTTAACGCGCAAGCCGATGTGCGGGCGCTCAACCTGACAACCCAAGCTGGCGTGGCACATTTCGCTGTACAATTTCAGGCCGAAGATGTGACCTTGACAGGATGCAGCCTGCCGATGCCCGGTGAACACAACGTGTCAAACGCGCTCGCGGCGATAGCGGTGGCGCGTCATCTGGGGATGAATTTTGACCAGATCCGCGAAGCACTAGCCGCATTCAAAGGCGTCAACCGCCGCTTTACCATCGTAGGCGAGGTCGAAGGTGTCACCATTATCGATGATTATGGCCATCATCCGGTTGAGATCGCCGCAGTACTGAAAGCGGCGCGGCAAGCCTGTGATGGGCAGGTTATCGCCGTGCACCAGCCACACCGCTATAGCCGGTTGCACGATCTGTTTGAAGAGTTCAGCAGCTGTTTTCACGAAGCCGACGTGGTGGCAATATCTGAGGTATTTTCCGCCGGCGAAGACCCGATTGAAGGTGCGTCGCGCGATGATCTGGTGGCGGGCCTGATCCGCCACGGTCACCCCCACGCCAGCGCGCTGCTCCGACAAGATGATCTGACGCAACTGGTGCGCGATCACGCCAGACCGGGTGACATGGTGGTCTGTCTTGGGGCGGGTACAATCAGCGCTTGGGCCAACGCGCTGCCCGCACGGTTGCGACTTGGGTGATCCTTAAAGGTTGCCTCATTTGGAAAAGTGAACCTGGGTTTAAGGTCTGCCCGTTTGTGCTTGACCGCCGAGCATGACCAGCGGTATCAGGCCTTTATGGCTCGGTGGTTCAACCTGCAAAGGTTAGTTGCAGTTTTTCTATTGCGCTTTAAGTTCCAGCTCAGAGACAAAATCTCCTTGCTTTTTATCCTTTAAATGCTGCACTGCTTTCGCAAGCAAAAGCGGGCACCTATGACTGATATTCCTATCCCACGCGGCAGCCTCGTCAAAGACCGGCCCCTGTCGGGGATGACGTGGTTGCGGGTTGGCGGGCCGGCTGAGTACTTGTTTCAACCCGCTGATCCAGAAGATTTAGCGGTGTTTCTGCGCGATTTGCCCTGTGATACGCCGGTGTTTCCCATCGGAGTGGGCAGCAATTTAATCGTGCGTGACGGCGGTATGCGCGGCGTGGTGATCCGCCTGGGGCGGGGGTTTAATCATATTCAGATTGACGGCACAACGGTTACCGCCGGGGCGGCCGCTTTAGACGCCCATGTGGCGCGCCGGGCTGCTGAGGCTGGGGTCGATCTTGGCTTTTTGCGCACTATTCCCGGTGCGGTCGGCGGGGCTGTGCGGATGAACGCTGGATGCTACGGCTCTTACGTGGCCGATGTGTTTGTGTCGGCGCGCGCGATCACCCGACAGGGCGAAGTGGTGGAACTCACTGCTGGCGATCTGAACTTTCGCTACCGCCAGACCGATTTCCCCCCCGGCATGGTGCTGATTGAGGCCAAGTTTCAGGGGGTGGCGGGCGATCCTGCAGCATTGGCCGAGCGGATGGCGGCGCAGATTGCCACGCGTGATGCCAGCCAGCCCACAAAAGATCGCAGCGCGGGGAGCACATTTCGCAATCCAGCGGGGTTTTCCAGTACGGGGCGCACCGATGACATTCATGACTTGAAAGCCTGGCGGGTCATCGACGAGGCGGGTTTGCGCGGAGCCACCCAAGGCGGGGCGCAGATGAGCCTTAAGCACCCAAATTTTCTGATCAATACAGGCGGCGCGACGGCCGCTGACCTTGAGGGTCTCGGCGAATATGTTCGAAAAAAAGTCTTTCAAAAGGCAGCAATAACGTTAGAATGGGAAATCATGAGGATCGGTGAACCGGTCCCACAATAACGCCGGTTGAATCAGGCGCTAGTAATTGGGCCAAAGGTCCGGAAGATTGAGGCAAGATTGGGTATGTCGAGCAGGACAGACCCCAAAGTTGCGGTACTGATGGGCGGCTTCTCGGCAGAGCGCGAGGTGTCGCTGTCATCGGGGCGCGAATGCGCTGCGGCGCTGCGGGGCGAAGGCTTTGAAGTGATTGAGATAATTGCAGATCGCGCCCTGTCCGTGCGACTGGATGAAGCGGCGTGCGACGTGGTTTTTAATGCGTTGCACGGGCGCTGGGGTGAAGACGGATCGGTGCAGGGGTTGCTGGAATGGATGGGTCTGCCCTATAGCCATTCGGGCGTGATGGCATCGGCCCTCGCGATGGATAAAGCTCGCAGCAAAGACGTGTTCCGATCTGTTGGCCTGCCGGTGGTGGATAGCTGTCTTTTGCCAAAGGCAAAAGTTGCAGCCCGCCATGTGATGGCGCCTCCTTATGTTATTAAGCCCAACAACGAAGGTTCTTCTGTGGGTATTTATCTTGTGAACGAGGGGGCAAAGACGCCACCAGATTTGGCGCCTGATATGCCCGAGGTGGTTATGGTCGAGACCTATGCGCCAGGGCGGGAATTAACCACCACTGTGATGGGAGATCGGGCGTTGACGGTGACTGATATCATTACAGATGGATGGTATGATTATGATGCAAAATATGTGTCTGGCGGGTCGCGCCATATCGTGCCAGCCGTGCTGCCGGACGAGATTTTTGGCGCCTGCATGGCGTTTGCGTTGCGCGCGCATCAGGCTTTGGGATGTCGCGGTGTTAGCCGTACAGATTTTCGCTGGGATGAGACGCGTGGGTTGGCGGGGTTGATATTGTTGGAGACCAATACCCAACCAGGCATGACCCCAACCTCTCTGGTGCCAGAACAAGGTCAACAGGTGGGGATCAGTTTTGGTCAGATGTGTCGCTGGATCGTTGAGGATGCGTCATGTTCCCGTTGACTGGTAATCAAAAACCTAAAAGTGATCCGGCACCCTCGGTCTGGGCCTACCGGCTGAACCGTTTGATGTTGACCCCGCTATTTCGGGTGACGGTGCGTCTGGTGTTGCCGGTGGCAGCGCTCTGTCTGGCAACATGGATTTATTTTTCCGATGCTGGACGGCGAGAAGCGGTTGTGATCGCGAAAAATGAGATTGTCGATACGATTAAAAACCGCCCTGAATTTATGCTGAACGTGATGGCTATAGAGGGGGCAAGCCGGTCGGTATCGGAAGATATTCGCGAAATTCTTGCAATTGATTTTCCAATCAGCTGGCTCGATCTTGATCTTGACCAAGTGCGCGATACCGTCGCCGGTCTGGATCCGGTCGCGCAGGTAAAAGTGCACCACCGCAAGGGGGGCATTTTGCAATTAGATGTGGTTGAGCGGGTGCCAGCTGTGGTATGGCGCACCAAGCATGGCATGGAATTGCTGGACGCAACAGGGGCACCTGTTGGCTTGCTTAAAACCCGTGCCGCGCGGGGCGATTTACCTCTGATTGCTGGCCCCGGTGCAGCGGCGGCGGTGCCACAGGGATTAGCGATCATTGCCGCGGCCGCGCCGATTAAGGAACGGCTGCGAGGCTTGGTACGTGTCGGAGAGCGGCGTTGGGATATGATTTTGGACAATGATCAGCGCATTCTGCTGCCACAAGACGCGCCGGTTCAGGCTGTGGAACGGATTATTGTTTTGCATCAGGCCAGCGATTTGTTGGCGCGGGATCTAGCGCTGGTGGATATGCGCCTTGGGGCCCGGCCCTCGCTGCGCCTAAGCGAAAACGCACAGCGGGAATTGTCGCGGATCAAACCCATATATGTGGAGAAATGACACTATGATGGACCTCTACCAGTCTCAGCGGGCGATGCGCCAAATGCGTAAAGCGGCCCTGCAAAAAGGTGTGATTGCAATTCTTGACGTTGGCAGCACCAAGATTGCCTGCCTCGTGTTGCGGTTTGACGGCATCGACTGGGAAGGCAACTCTGACGGAGTTGGGTCGCTGGCTGGGCAATCGGGCTTTCGGGTATTGGGTGCGGCAACAACCCAGTCGCGTGGCGTAAGTTTTGGTGAAATCGATGCCATGCGCGAAACTGAACGGGCCATCCGAACGGTGCTGCAGTCGGCGCAAAAGATGGCCAATACCCCCGTTTATCATGTTATTGTTTCGATGGCGGGGGGCAATCCTCGGTCCTACGGTTTGGCAGGCTCGGTTGACATCGGCGGCGGTCAGGTCTCTGAGGAGGATGTCGCGCGGGTTCTGTCGTCTTGTGACGTGCCTGATTTTGGAGAGGCGCGCGAGGTGTTGCATGCGCAACCTGTCAACTTTGCGCTGGATAACAGATCTGGTTTGTCGGATCCACGTGGTCAGGTCGGTCAAAAATTATCGACAGATATGCATATGATCACGGTGGATGCGGGGGCCGTGCAGAATTTGGTGCATTGCGTAAAGCGCTGTGATCTAGAGTTGGCGGGGGTGGTTTCCTCGGCGTATGTGTCTGGCCTGTCCAGTTTGGTTGAAGATGAACAAGAACTTGGGGCGGCCTGCGTCGATATGGGTGGGGGGGCCACGAGCCTGTCGATTTTCCTGAAAAAGCATATGATTTATGCTGATACGGTGCGCATGGGCGGCGATCATGTCACCAATGATATTTCCTTGGGTTTGCAGATTCCAGCAACAAAAGCTGAGCGCATCAAGACCTTTTATGGCGGGGCCCACGCCACCAGTATGGATGACCGCGAGCGGATCGAAATCGGCGGTGATACAGGGGATTATGACCGCGACAGTCGCAGTGTCAGTCGTACTGAATTGATTGGCATTATTAAGCCGCGGATCGAAGAAATCCTTGAAGATGTTCGCTCCAGATTGGACGCAGCCGGCTTCGAGCATCTGCCCAGTCAGCAAATTGTCTTGACTGGCGGTGGCAGTCAAATTCCGGGCCTTGACGCGCTTGCTAGCCGTATTTTAGGCCAGCAGGTCCGTCTTGGGCGTCCGCTTCGGGTACATGGGTTGCCTCAGGCCACAACCGGGCCGGGTTTTTCCGCTGCGGTCGGTCTGTGTCTGATGGCTGCAAACCCGCAAGATGAGTGGTGGGATTTTGATATGCCGTCGGAACGTCACCCCGTGCGATCAATGGCCCGCACGGTAAAATGGTTCCGCGACAACTGGTAGCCACCAAATGCGGGGCATTTTGCGACATTGGCCATGGTTATGAGACGAAACTACAATATTTTGTGTCATAAACTGCGTTTTTTTACGTGACCTTGGGCCATTGTCGCAGTATCATAAAAAAATATAGCAGATAAAAAAATCTACTAGGATGTAGCACAGGCGGACGAACCAATGACCTTGAACCTCTCGATGCCGGGATATGATGAACTCAAACCGCGAATAACGGTTTTCGGAGTGGGCGGTGCGGGTGGCAACGCGGTCGATAATATGATCGATAAAAACCTTGACGGGGTGGATTTCGTTGTTGGTAATACCGATGCGCAGGCTTTGCAGCAAAGCAAATCAGAGACCCGCATCCAACTTGGTGTCAAAGTAACCGAAGGGCTTGGCGCGGGCGCAAGAGCCAGTGTCGGTGCCGCGGCGGCAGAAGAGAGTATAGAGCAAATTGTCGATCATCTGGCGGGCGCTCATATGTGCTTTATCACTGCTGGTATGGGCGGGGGCACGGGAACTGGGGCTGCGCCGATTATCGCGCAGGCCGCGCGTGAGTTGGGTGTGCTGACCGTTGGCGTAGTGACCAAGCCGTTTCAGTTTGAGGGTGCCAAGCGTATGCGGCAAGCTGAAGCCGGCGTAGAGGCGCTGCAAAAGGTTGTCGATACACTTATTATCATTCCCAACCAGAACCTGTTTCGCCTGGCGAATGAAAAAACCACCTTCACCGAAGCATTCTCACTGGCTGATGATGTTCTGTATCAAGGCGTCAAAGGGGTGACGGATTTGATGGTGCGTCCCGGCTTGATCAATCTTGACTTCGCCGATGTGCGGTCAGTGATGGATGAAATGGGCAAGGCGATGATGGGCACCGGTGAGGCCGAGGGTGAAGACCGTGCTGTCAGCGCCGCCGAAAAAGCGATTGCCAACCCGCTGTTGGATGAAATCAGCCTGCGTGGCGCCAAGGGCGTATTGATCAATATCACAGGTGGCGGTGATCTTACTTTGTTCGAACTTGATGAGGCGGCCAACAGAATTCGCGAAGAGGTCGATGCAGAGGCTAACATTATCGTGGGCTCTACGCTGGATGTTGAAATGGGCGGGTGGATGCGTGTCAGCGTTGTTGCGACAGGAATTGACGCCGTTGAACCTCCCGAGGAACTGCCGCGGCCAAGACGCAGTAAACCTGCGCCGCAAGATAGGGTTGAACCCCATCAATCGGAGCATGAGGCGCCTTCGGACTATCATGCTTCGCGCGAACCAAGGGCGCATGACGGCTATGAGACCCCGTCTCGGGACGAGCATTCGCAGTTTGAGCAACCTCATTATGACGGGCGCAGCGCCGCGGCCGAAGAGACGTTTGAGGCGCCGAGCCGCGATCGCAATCCCGAGCGCGTTGCTGAGCCTTATGTGTTGGAAGAGCCCACCTTTAACGCCAATGAAGATGCGTACGATTCCGAGCCAGAAACTTTTGTCGCGCCGCGCCCAAGAGAGCCCGGCACACCGTCACCTGAAACAATGACGCGGTTGCAAGAGGCGGTCAGGAATGCGCCTAACAGATTGCAACAGTCGATGAGCCGGGTCGACGATGTCCCTGCTGATACCGACCGGTCAAGATTTGGTATCAACTCTTTGATCAACCGGATGACCGGTCAGCCCGGAGAGTCTGCTGAAAAACCTGTGGCCACTCGGCGGCATCCCACTAGCCAACAGGCTGAGCCGGAGTTTGAACCAGAGCCTGAGCAGGGTGTGGATCCGGAACAGGACCGTATTGAAATCCCAGCATTTTTGCGTCGTCAAGCGAACTAAATTGGAAAATATGTGCTTTTAAACTTTACTGTTTGAGGGCGGGTAGGCGGAAATTCGCCACCTATCCAATGTGGTTGTTTCAGACCGTTACAAAGTTTGAGTTGTCTATTTGGTGGGTCCCCTATACGCAAAAGGGGGCTTTAGCATCACTGATGGTGCGACAACGGCGAGGTTAATTTTGCAATCCACCTTAAAGAGATCAGTCCAATTTACTGGCATAGGCTTGCACTCGGCGTCGTCCGTGACTTTGATAATTCATCCAGCCGATGTCGGATTCGGTCTGCAAATCAGGCGGACTGATGTAAAAGATGGTGGATATGGTTTTGCCGCCCATTGGACCTGTGTGTCCCATTCACCCTTATGCACGCGCTTGGTCAATGATGAAGGTGTGTCGATCTCTACTGTCGAACATGTCATGGCCGCACTCGCGGGATGTGGTGTTCACAATGCGTTGATCGAATTGAACGGACCGGAAGCGCCGATTTTAGATGGAAGCGCCGTTCCGTTTGTACAAGAGATTTTAGCCGCCGGTGTACGGCCCCAAAACGTGCCGGTCACAGTGTTTAAAGTGCTTAAGACGGTTGAATTCCGTTGTGACAGTGGTTGGGCGCGTCTTGCGCCTGCGGACACTTTGCAAATGGATTTTCATATTGACTTTGAGGATGCTGCTATTGGCAGTCAAAGTAAAACGCTGAACTTGGCAAATGGTGCATTTGTACGCGAACTGTGCGATAGCCGCACTTTTTGCCGACAGTCAGATGTTGAAATGATGCGCGCCAATGGTCTTGCACTTGGCGGTACTTTGCATAATGCTGTGGTGGTTGATGGCGAAAGTGTTCTGAACCCGGGTGGTATGCGGTATAGCGATGAGCCGGTGCGTCATAAAATGTTGGATGCCTTAGGCGACCTTGCTTTGGCAGGTGCGCCAATCATCGGGCATTATACCGGCGTTCGCGCCGGTCATGCGATTACGAATAATTTACTTCGGGAATTGTTCACCGTGCCCGGTGCTGTCGAGAAGGTTCAATGCACACCAGCTATGCTGGCCTGTCTGCCTGGTGTGGGTGTCACCGAGCAGGAAATCCCAAAATCTGCGTGAATTCAGTCGCAATTTTTCCTATGAACTTTTGCACCGTAATTATCTATGCTAAAGCACAAAACAAGCGCATAGATTGGCGTGTTTAGGATGGGGTGAATCGGCATGGACGAACGCAGTGCACGAGGCCGGATGATCGGCATTGGTCTCGCTTTGTGTGTGCTAATGGGGTGTGATGGCGCATCGAATAAAAAAGGTGATCTTGGGATCAACGGTCTCCCGATTGAAAAATTTTCTGCTCTGCAAATTTATACCCGTGGCGAATTCGAATTAGAGAGTGCGCGCCCCAAGAAAGCGGCTAAATATTTTGCACAAATCGAAAGATTATACCCCTATTCTGAATGGGCTAAACGCGCCCTGATGATGCAGGCCTTTGCCCATCATCAGGCCAAAGAATATGATTTTAGTCGAGCAGTCGCTCAGAGGTTTATCGATTTTTACCCTGCAGATGATGACGCAGCCTATGCACAGTTTCTTCTGGCTCTTAGCTATTATGACCAAATTGATGATGTCGGTCGCGACCAGCAATTGACGTATCAAGCCCTGCAGGAATTGCGCACATTGATCGAACGCTATCCCGAGAGCGAATATGCGCGCTCGGCGATTTTGAAGTTTGACCTTGCCTTTGATAATTTGGCGGCTAAAGAAATGGAAGTCGGGCGCTATTATCTCAAGCGTGGGCATTTTTCGGCTGCGATCAACCGGTTCCGTGTGGTGATCGAAGACTTCCAAACCTCGACCTTTACTGCCGAGGCTCTGCACCGGTTGGTTGAGGCGTATTTGTCGCTGGGCCTGACAGATGAGGCGCAGACAGCGGGAGCAATCTTGGGCCATAACTATGTCGGAAGCGATTGGTATCTTGAAAGCTACAACCTGCTGACTGAGCGCGATTTGGAAATGGAGCCGTCTGGTGACGGTTGGCTGCGCAAAACCTACCGCCAAGTCATTCAGGGTGGCTGGCTTTAAGCTGTAAAATGAGAGAGAGACCAGGCAATGCTTAAGGCGCTTGATATCCGCGATATGCTGATTATCGACCGGTTGGAGGTGAGTTTTCAGCCGGGTTTAAACGTGCTGACCGGTGAAACTGGCGCAGGAAAATCGATATTGTTGGATGCGCTTGGCTTTGTTTTAGGCTGGCGAGGGCGGGCCGAGTTGGTGCGCCAAGGCGCCGAACAAGGCGAGGTTGTAGCAGTATTTGAACTGCCAAAACAGCATCCGGTACACGCTGTTTTGGCCGATATCGGCGTGCCTGCTGGAGATGAGTTAATTCTGCGCCGGATCAACAGTAAAGAGGGACGTAAGACCGCTTGGGTGAACGATCGTCGATGCTCGGGCGAGGCGTTACGGGCGCTGTCTGAGCATCTGGTCGAACTGCACGGGCAGCATGACGACCGGGGATTACTGAACGCCCGCGGGCATCGGACTTTATTGGATGAATATGGCGGCCATCAGCGATTTCTAAAGGCGACAAAAGCGGCTTTTTCAGCCTGTTCTCTGGCGCGTTCAAATCTTGCAAAAGCCCTGTCTGAGGCGGCACTTATTCGCGAAGAAGAAGATTTTTTACGCCATGCTCTCAAGGAATTAGAGGCTTTGGCCACAGAGCCGGGCGAAGAGGCCGAACTGGATGCAAAACGGCGTATGATGCAGGCGTCTGAACGCATTCGAGATGATGTGAGGCGGGCCCATTCGGTGCTCGTTAAAGACGGTGCAGAGGGACAGATCACCGACGCCGTGCAGTGGTTGAATGGCACAGCCGACGGTGCTGAGGGGCGCTTGGATGGAGCACTGGCTGGGCTTTCTCGGGCATTGACAGAGCTGGACGGTGCGGTGCAGCAGATCGAAGCGAGCCTCGATGAGATGGCCTTCAATCCCTCTGACCTTGAGGATGCTGAAGAACGACTGTTTGCGATACGTGGACTGGCGCGTAAACATCAGGTTTCACCGGATGCTGTGCCGCAGTTGGCGCAGGATCTGCGCACAAAGCTAGACCGGTTGGATCAGAGTGATGCAGATTTGGCCGACTTGCGGGCTGTAGTGAGCGCGGCTGAGGCGGCCTATGAGGCGGCCGCTCACCGTTTGACACAGGCGCGGAAAACGGCTGCGGTGACGCTTGATCAGGCGGTCATGGCCGAGCTTGCACCGCTGAAAATGGATCGGGCAGTCTTTACCACTGGGGTTGCAATGGCGACAGCTGATGGTGCAGAGGGGCGCGATGTTGTGGCCTTTGAGGTGGCGACCAACCCAGGTGCCCCATCTGGTCCTTTGGCCAAGATTGCCTCAGGGGGAGAATTGAGCCGGTTTTTACTGGCGCTCAAGGTCTGTCTGTCGGAAGCCGATGGCGGGCGAACGATAATTTTCGATGAAATTGACCGCGGGGTGGGCGGTGCCACAGCAGATGCCGTTGGCCGCCGTCTGAGCGATCTGGCGCAGCAGGGACAAGTGTTGGTGGTGACCCACTCGCCACAGGTCGCCGCCTTGGGCCAGCACCATTGGCGGGTTGAAAAACATGTTGTTCAAGATGTGACAACCTCAACCGTTGTGGCCCTTGATGATGCGGCGCGCATTGATGAGATCGCACGCATGCTATCAGGCGATACCATCACAGATGAGGCGCGTGCAGCCGCTCAAGCACTGCTGCCATAGGGCTAAATCTGCACATTTGGCTGACCCCGCGCCCAGCGTAAGGGCGGTTTTGACGTCGGGGTGGTTTTGGAAATGCTCAGTTTTGCCGCAGCAATTTACCGGGGTTCATGATGTCCTGCGGATCCAATGCGCGTTTTATGTTGCTCATCAGTGTCCAGCCGTGACCGTGTTCTCGGGCCATATAGTCTAGCTTTCCAATCCCGATGCCATGCTCTCCGGTCGCAGTGCCGCCCATTTCAAGCGCGCGGGTGACCATGCGTTCAGAGAGATTTTTGGCGGTTTTCAAGTCGTCGGGCTTGTCCGGGTCGATCATCAGGATGGCATGGAAATTCCCGTCCCCTACATGACCCATGATGGGTCCGGCAATGCCTGATTGGTTAATTTCGGCGCTGGTCTGTTCCACTGCGTTGGCTAGTTTTGAAATCGGAACACATATATCTGTCACCATAGCCCCCGCCCCCGGGTGGCATGCCAAAACAGCATAATACGCAGTGTGGCGCATTTTCCAAAGCGCGCTGCGGTCTTCGGCCTGAGTGGCCCATTTGAAATCATGTGCGTCATGCTCGGCCACGATTAAACCAAAGGTTTCTGACTGCTCGGCAACCCCGGCCTCTGAACCGTGAAACTCAACCAAAAGATGCGGCAGTTCTGGCAGGCCGGCGTCAGAATATTGATTGACCGCCGCGACGGTTGCGGCGTCGATAAACTCGATCCGCGCCATCGGCAGACCCATCTGGATGGTGTCTATGACTGCAGCCACCGCTTGGTTGATGGTGTCGAAACTGCACACGCCGGCCGAGATGGCTTCGGGTTGGCCTTGCAGGCGCAGGGTCAGTTCGGTAATCAACCCCAGCGTGCCTTCTGAGCCAACAAATAAACCGGTCAAATCATAGCCTGAAGCGGTTTTGCGGGCCTCGGTGCCGGTGCGCACCACCGCGCCGTCGGCCATCACAACTTCGAGGCCGAGCACATTGTCGCGCATCGTGCCATAGCGCACCGCAGTGGTGCCGCTGGCCCGGGTGGCCGCCATACCACCAAGTGATGCGTTGGCACCGGGATCGACAGGAAAAAACAGTCCGGTGGCGCGCAATTCTTCATTCAGCGCCTCGCGCGTCACCCCCGGTTGGATGCGCACAGTCATATCTTGCGGTGAAACCTCAAGCACTGCGGCCATACGCGAAAAATCCACAGTGACGCCACCACGCACCGCCAGAGTGTGCCCCTCAAGCGACGTGCCGGTGCCCCAACCGATCATCGGGCAATTATGTTGGTGGCAAATCTCGACTATGGCGCGCACCTCATCGGTTGAGGTGGGATAGGCGACGGCATCGGGTGGCGTGGTGGTGAAATGGCTTTCGGATTGACCGTGAAGGTTGCGGTCCGAGGTTGACTGGTTCAGGCGGTCTCCTAAAAGCGTCTGCAAAGCAGCTATTGCATCTGAGATCATCTTATGGCGCTCCTTTTTGGCATAGCTTAAACAGATCACAGATCGGATGAAAGTGACAAAGCTATGTGAACGCAATGGTTTGATCGGTTTCTGCGGCGATTACCGCTTGCGTACCAAGTGGTTTTTCAAGACCAGTCTGCCTGATTTTGCCCATGACGGCGTCGCTGGCAGAGCGCTGCTAATCGTAGGCTAAGCGCTGAAGCTGTGCCAAGTTT
>DDEJ01000057.1:28641-50176 GCA_002336405.1 Rhodobacteraceae bacterium UBA1957 | reverse complement strand
TTTATCAAATTTGTTCAACAGTCACCTGGTCAGAGGTATGAAACGTCAAATGGTCTTTGATGGCTGCCAAAGCTGCCGTTGGGTTGGCATAACCCGAGGCCACATTTGAAAGTTTAGTGCTCTTGGTGATGATCGATAGATAATGTGCAGTGCCTTTATGGTCGCAATGGGTTGTATGATCACTGGGTTCCAGAAACGCCATGGCGATGTCACTGTATGGAAAATAGATTTGTGTTGGCGCGTTCGGCTCTGTCAGTTCAAGGGCTTTGGTGCTTTCTGCAAGAACCGCTCCACCAGCGCGCAGGGTCCATGTGCCACCGGCTTTGCGCAGTGTTATGGTATGATCCATCCCGTGTCCTTTCCTGTCTGGTATTATTCTTTACATAATTATGTAACAGGCTTGCCTTAAATTTCGGCACAAGCCGCCTGCATCCAATGCTGTGCGGCAGGGCTTAGACCAGCTGCGACTTGGTCATAGCAGGTTTGATGATAGATGTTAAGCCATGCCCGTTCCTGCGCAGAAAGCAGATCGAGATCAATCAAATTCCGGTCAATCGGTACCCATGTCAGGGTTTGAAAAGTCAACATGTCTGGTACGGTCTGGCTGGGCAATCGCGCGGCCTCGCGCACCACAATCAGGTTTTCAATTCGGATACCAAAGGCGTCTTCTTTATAGAAACCGGGTTCATTTGACAAAATCATACCGGGCTTTAAAACCTGCCCAGAGGCACGTGACAGACGCTGTGGTCCTTCGTGTACGCTGAGAAAACTGCCAACGCCATGCCCGGTACCATGGGGATAATCCTGTCCTGCCATCCACAGGGGTTGGCGCGCCGCCAGGTCCAGATCACGCCCGCGCAATCCCGCGGGCCAGCGGATGCGCGACATCGCAATCATCCCTTGCAGCACCCGCGTAAAGGCGGATTTTTCAGCGTTACCGACGTCTCCCATGGCCACGGTGCGGGTGATGTCCGTGGTGCCGTCAAGGTATTGACCACCGCTGTCAATCAACAACAGATCACCGGGTTTAACCGCGCGGTTGCTGTCTTCAGTGACGCGATAATGAATAATAGCGCCATTTGGGCCAGCGCCGCAGATGGTATCAAAACTGATATCTTTCAGGGCACCTGTTGCCTGGCGAAACCCTTCAAGCGCGCGCACTACATCAATTTCGGACAGTGTATCTGCGGGCTGCGCATCCAGCCAGGCCAGAAATTCGCACATTGCGCCTGCATCGCGCAGATGGGCGGTGATTGTGCCGGCAATTTCGACCGAGTTTTTACAGGCTTTTGGCAATACGCAGGGGTCTGGGCCATAACTCAGGCTGCAACCGGCGTCCTGCAACAGACTTTCAATGGCGCTGGGACATGAGGTGGGATCGACCCGCACCACGCCGGACAATGCCGAAAGCGCACCGATCATTTTTGCCGGGGCGGCTATGGTGATACCTGCATCCAGCGTCAGCTGTGCTGTTGCCGAAGGCTCAATAAACAGCTGCACCGCACCAGTTTTGTGCAGCACGGCAAAACACAGCGCGACAGGAACCCGTGGGATGTCGGTGCCGCGAATGTTCAGCAACCATGCGATACTATCGGTCTGACTTAGAAACACGCTGTCGTGGCCGGCCTGCGCAAGTTCCGCGCCACAGCGTGTGCGTTTTAATCTGGCGCTTTCGCCGGCATGCTCCACCGGATATGCGCTGACAGCCCGGTTGGGCAACTGGGGCTGGTCACCCCATATGCGGTCAATCAGATTATGCGATACTGCGGCAAGTTCAATGTGACCGGCAAGCTTGTCTGACAGATTTTGCAGCTCTGAAATTGTATGTAACCAGGGATCAAACCCTATTTTACCTCCCTGCGGCAGCTGCGCCAACAGCCAGTCTGAGAGGTCTGTTTCGGGCCAGTTTACGGGGCTAAAACATCCGTCCACCTGTTGTTTGACCTGTACCCGGTAGCGGCCGTCGACAAACACGCCGGCGCAATCCATAAGCGCCGCGCAAAATCCGGCCGAGCCGGTAAAGCCGGTCAACCACGCCAGTCTTGCATCCTTTGCTGCGACGTACTCTCCCTGATGGGCGTCGGCGCGTGGCACCAAAAAGCCGTCCAGCGCCTCGGCGCGTAAGACGTCGCGCAGTTGTGCTAGTCGCCGCGGTCCCTGTGAGCGATCCGAGGGGATGTCAAAGGTTTGGAACATGATGCGTCCTCCGGTGTTACAATGTTTGGTTCCGTCTGTCTGTGCGGCGTCAGGCGCCTATCGTCTTGGCGCATCAGCTCAAGCCAAAACCAGTACAGGGTGTTAGCGACGGGCTCTATTGCGCGTTCTTGGGTTGCTATCAAACAGGCAGGCCAATTGTTCGGTCATCGCGCCAGCCAATTGTTCCACGTCGGTGATTGTCACAGCGTGTTCATAATAGCGGGTGACATCATGGCCGATGCCAATCGCAATCAGTTCAACAGCGCGCCTGCGTTCGACCATTTCGATCACATCTCGCAGATGCTTTTCCAGATAATTTGCTGGGTTGACAGATAAGGTGCTGTCATCAACTGGGGCGCCATCCGAGATCACCATAAGAATTTTACGCGCTTCGGGGCGCGCAGTCATCCGTCGGTGCGCCCATTCTAGTGCTTCGCCGTCGATGTTTTCCTTCAGCAGACCCTCTTTCATCATCAGTCCCAGATTGGGTCTCGCCCGGCGCCAAGGCGCGTCGGCGGATTTATAGATGATGTGGCGCAGATCATTTAATCTGCCGGGTTGTTGCGGGCGACCTTCGTTAAGCCATGTCTCGCGGCTTTGGCCACCCTTCCACGCCCGGGTGGTAAAGCCGAGAATTTCAACCTTGACGCTGCAGCGTTCTAATGTGCGTGCCAGCACGTCGGCGCAGATCGCGGCAATGCTGATGGGACGGCCCCGCATCGAGCCGGAATTGTCCAGCAACAGGGTGACACAGGTATCGCGAAACTCGGTGTCTTTTTCCACTTTAAACGACAGCGGCGTGGTCGGATTGGCGACAACACGTGCCAAGCGCCCGGCATCAAGAATGCCCTCTTCAAGGTCAAACTCCCAACTGCGGTTCTGTTGCGCTTGCAAGCGGCGCTGCAGTTTATTGGCCAGCCGGCTGACTGCGCCTTTTAACGGTTCGAGTTGTTGATCCAGATAGTCGCGCAGACGCTCCAATTCGGCCGGCTCGGCCAAGTCATCGGCGCGAATCTCTTCGTCGAATTTGGTCTCGTAAACTGCATAGTTTGGATCAGCGTCCGAAATGGGTTGGGGTTGTGGCGGCTCGATGGGGGCGTCGCCCTCGGGCATATCTGCCTCGTCGCCCAGTTCCTGATCGGCCATTTCATCCATGCTGACTTGCGCTTGGGCGGCATCCTGCTGGTCTTCTTGGCTGTCTTCGGGGCTGGCGTCTGAGTCTTCTTCCTGACTGTCATCCTGCCCGGTGCTGTCTGGGTCTTCTTCCTCTTGGCCGTCGTCTTCGCTGTCATCGTCCTGATCATCAAGCTGGTCTGGATCGTCGCCCAACTGGTCGCCATAGCCCAGATCACTGATAATCTGGCGCGCAAACTTTGCAAACTCGGCCTGATCTTCCAGTTTGCTGTCCAGATTTTTCAGCGTATCACCGGCCTGATTTTCCATAAATTCGCGCCACAGGTTCATCACGTTTTGCGCTCCGGCGGGCAGGTCGCGGCCGGTTGCCAGATTGCGCACCAAATAGCCTGCGGCGACGGCCAGTGGCGCCTCTTGTGCCGTGCTGATCTGCCCATAGCCCTTGCGGTCGGCTTCCGCAGAGATTTTTGCGTCAATATTGCCAGCGGTGCCAGGCATATCGCGCGCGCCCATCGCCTCGCAACGCGCGGTTTCCATCGTCTCGTAAATGCCACGCGCAGTGTCGCCTTGCGGCACATATCGTTGATGCGTGGCCTCATTGTGATACCGCCGGTGCAGCGCTAACGCGTCGGCGGTGCCGCGCGCGATGAGCACCTCGTCGCGGGTCATCCGGCGGCTGACCTGCGGCAGGCGCATGGTATCTCCAGTCAAGCCCGAGGGATCGACTGAGTAGCTGACTGACAACTCGGGGTCATTGGCCATGACTTTGGTGGCCTCGGCGAGGGCTTTTTTGAACGGATCAGCGGGGTTGTCGGTGCTTTTCATCAGTTCATTCCACTGTCTTCGGTCCGGATGTCTGCCCCGGGTTTACCGGGGCAAAGCTGGTATGGTCTGGTTAGCCTAGGCTGATGCTGGCGGCGCTTTCTGGAAGTTCTTCGTCGAAACAGCGCTGGTAAAATTCGGCCACGGTTTGACGTTCCAATTCGTCGCATTTATTGATAAACGATAGGCGGAACGCATAGCCGATGTTGCGAAAAATCTCGGCGTTCTGCGCCCATGAAATCACAGTTCTCGGGGACATGACCGTCGATAG
This sequence comes from Rhodobacteraceae bacterium UBA1957, assembly GCA_002336405.1. Lineage (GTDB taxonomy): Bacteria > Pseudomonadota > Alphaproteobacteria > Rhodobacterales > Rhodobacteraceae > CPC320. Next base: position 45,753 of record DDEJ01000057.1, on the reverse strand, counting down.
ATCGCCGTTCATAAACGCTGTGCGGGTCAGATCGGCCACGGTGACCATCTGTTTGATTGTTTTGCGTCCAGCCTCATTGTTGTAATGGGGGTTTTTCGCCAGAACGATGGCGCTTTCAGCGTCGATTGAAAGATAATTCAGCGTTGCCACGAGGCTCCAGCGGTCCATCTGGGCCTGATTGATCTGCTGGGTGCCATGATACAGGCCTGTGGTATCACCTAGGCCAACGGTATTGGCGGTGGCGAAAAGCCGAAACTGCGTGTGTGGCGTGATGATTTCATTTTGGTCCATCAACGTCAATTTGCCATCGTGCTCCAGCACGCGCTGGATCACGAACATGACATCTGCGCGTCCGGCATCATATTCGTCAAAGATAATCGCCACCGGATTGCGCAAGGCCCACGGCAGGATGCCTTCATGAAATTCAGTTACCTGTTTGCCGTCGCGCAACTTGATTGCATCTTTCCCGATCAGATCTATGCGGCTTATATGGCTGTCTAGATTGACCCGCACGGCCGGCCATTTGAGATGGGCTGCCACCTGTTCAATATGAGTGGATTTTCCCGTGCCGTGATAGCCTTGGATCATGACTCTGCGATTATGGGAAAACCCGGCAATGATGGCCAAAGTGGTGTCGGGGTCAAACTTATAAGTCGGGTCAATTTCTGGCACCCGGTCGCCTTTTTCGGCAAAGCCTTTTATCACCATGTCGCTGTCAATGCCAAAGACCTCGCGCACTGATATATCTTCTGTCGGTTTCGCACCAATGTCGATCATGCCGTGTGCCATCGTTTCATTCCTTCTCGTCACTTTTCCGCAAGATGTTGTGCAACATAACTTGATTAAGAGCGAGGGAAAGAGCAAAAGAACGTAGTGGATCAGTTCGTAATGGCTGCCCGGGGGGGGCAAAGCGGCTGGCAGGAGGTTAGGCATGGCAAAAACTGCGGAGCTAGAGAAGCTGCTAGAGCAGGTGGCTACAAGAGATCGGGACGCGTTCGGCGATCTTTACGCGTTGACGAGTGGCAAGTTATTTGGCGTTTGTCTTCGTATTCTCGCCTCGCGCCCCAAGGCGCAGGCTGCACTATGGTCTGCTTTTGTGCAGATCTGGCAAGACGCCAAGTCGTTACAAACTAGCGGGTTGAGACCGATGACTTGGATGATCCACATAGCCCATCAGAAATCGATACAACGGCTGCGCCTTGATTTGACAGATGTCAGTCAGGAAACGCTCGCGGATGAGGCCCAAACTGAAGGTGAATGGCCTGAAGACCTCGTGTTGAAGCCGTCGGAACACGGCCAGTTGATAAATTGTATGGAGGTGCTGCCCTGGGAGCGATCGGCGGTGTTTAGATTGGCATTTGTCGAGGGCGAGACCTATCCTGATCTGGCGGCTCACTTTGATCTGCCGGTTGATACCATGCGCACTTGGGTACGGCAAGATTTGCATATCCTATCGGAGTGCCTGGACAGATGACACAGAGTGATGCAAAAAATACTGATAAAATTCTAGCGGGTGAATACGCGCTCGGATTGCTTTCAGACCAGGAAAATACCGAGTTTGAGGCGCGGCTTGAAACCGAGCCGCAGCTGCGACGTTATCACGCCAACTGGTTAGAGGATTTCGTCACCCTGACTGATGATATCGGCGAGGTGGCCCCGCCGGTTGGGTTCTATGCCGGGTTGGAAAAACGGCTGTTTGATGCGCCGCAGGTGGCTGAGCAAGCCACAAAAAGTGGCAGTTTGGTGCGCTTTGTGCTGGGTGCGGCTGTCGCGGTGGTGGTCTGCGCCCTTATTCTTGTGGCGCTGTAATTGGGCGCTTCTAGTTAAGTTCAAATCTCAGTGGACAGACGGTAGGGTTCTTCAAAGTCAATAAATTCAGCCGTGTCTATGGCCTTGGCGATCCACTCTGCGACTGCGGGATGGGCGCAATGGATATCGATATAGCGCTGCAACGTTGCCGATACTGGTAAGTCATAGTATTTTATTCGCATGATGACCGGTGCAAAAAACGCGTCAATTGCTCCGAAATCTCCTGCCAGATATGGCCCATGAGACCACGATATAATCTCTTCGCAGGCCTGTTCTATCCGCGCGATATCCTTGCGCAGCGCGGGCTGATCGCGCCACAAGATACGCCCCTGACGCGACAAATCCACGCCTATATTCATGATGCAATGGCTGCGCAGAGCCGAAAACCCGCAGTGCATTTCAGCGCAGAGGCTGCGCGCCCGCGCCCGCAATGCGGCATCTACAGGCCAGATGGGATGGTCGCTAAACCGCTCTGCGAGATATTCTATAATTGCCAATGTGTCCCAAATAACCAGCGGTTTGCCGCTGGCATCTGTCGCGGCGTCATCAATTATAAATGGCACCGATCCGGCAGGTGAAAATTCTGCCACTTGGCGTTTGAATGCGGAACCTGGCGCGAAACTGTCAAACCTGATAAATTTTTCCTGAACGTCGATTTCGAAGGCCCGCAGTAAAACGCCTGCGCGCATCGACGAACTGGAGTAGTTTTTGTTCCCAATAAATACTGTCAAAGACATGGGCGTTCCTAATTTGTGTCACATATGTTGGTTTTGATGCAATTTTTTGGGGTCAGTGTGGAGTGTTATACAGGCTCTGGGTCGTTGGCAGACAATCTGAAAGGTTCTTCAAATTCCAGAAACTCCGCTGAGGCCACCGCGCCGCTGACCCAGTCCCTTACAGCCGGGTGTTCACAGATTTTTGCCATATAGATTTGGCTTTGGTCGGTGACGGGCAGACTGTGATATTTCAGGCGCATCACAACCGGCGCAAAATAGGCATCCAAAGCGCAAAAATCGCCGGCCAGATACGGCCCGTGGGACAGATCCAGCATATCGGCCCATGCGGTCTCGATTCGGGCGACATCGCGGCGCACGGCGGCCTGATCGCGCCATATAAGCGCTCCGGCGCGGGAAAGGTCGGGGCCAATGTTCATCATGCAGTGCTGACGCAGTGCGCCGAACCCACTGTGCATTTCGGCGCATAGATTGCGGGCTTTGGCCCGCATGGCGCGATCTTTTGGCCAGATGGCGTGATCAACGCAGGTTTCGGCAATATATTCGACGATCGATAGCGTGTCGGTTATGATCAATGCCCGATCGTGTCGATCCTGCACCGATGTGTCGACCAAAAACGGCACAGTGCCTGTTGCTCCGATCTGTTTGACTTCGGATTTGAAGGTACTGTTTGCGTCAAATCCATCAAAGCGAATTAAGATCTCATCATGCACGATGCAAAAAGCCCGCAAAAGAACTCCCGCGCGCATGGACCAACTTGAGTAGTTTGGATTGCCAATATACAGCTTGATCATCATAAAAAACTTTCAATCGACTAATACTCTTAGCTTAGCGATCTGCTGTTTTTCCCACAAGACTTATTTAAAGTTACGGCTGTCCTTGATCTGATCCCAGGCCCAAACCACCTCTTGCAACTGTTCTTCTTGATTGCGATCACCACCGTTCATATCCGGATGCAGGACCTTGATCAGCGCCTTGTAAGATTTGCGAACGTCGGCTTTCGACCAATGGTCTTTGGCCTCGAGAATTTCAACCGCTCGTCGCTCTGTCGGGGGCAGGCGCTTTGTGCTGACCCCATCTGCGTTTTTGCCAGGATTGCGCGTGGCGTTTTCTCCCAGCACTTGATGGGGGTCTTCAATGCCAAGGCGCGCCCATGCACGGGCCTCAGGGTCGCGAAAATCCTTTGTCTCGCGTTCCCAGACTTTGTCTTTTGACATCTGAGCATTCATTTCGGCCTCGGTCGTGCCATCAAAGAAATTCCATTTCAGATTATATTCTCTCGCATGTTCTTTGCAGAACCAGAAAAAATCATCCAGCACATCAGGAGCTTTTGGCGCTCGGTATTTTCCGGCCTCCTGACAGTGCTCATGCTCGCAGACCCGGCGGGATGTTTCAGACTCGCCTGATAACCCCCGTTTGCCACGTGGATTTTTCTTTTTCGAGGATGAGACCGACATATCAAATCCGAAGGGGTCTGGTTTGGCCATGTTATTACCTTTTCGACTCAGGAATAACAGCATAGGGTGTTGAAGATTAATTTGAAGGGGCTTTGAGTAAAAAAATGTCGCGAACAGAAGAAATTCGCCATGCGCTGCAACATGTGTTTCATCCAGCGCAATTGGAGGTCACTGATGAAAGTGAACAACATCGGGGGCATGCTGGATATCAAGAGGGCGGCGAGAGCCATTTTCACGTGGTGATTCGCGCGGAAGCGTTTGCTGGGCAGTCCCGTATTGCCCGCCACCGATCCATTCACAGCGCGCTAGGCGCTGCGTTAATCGCAAAAATCCATGCGCTTTCAATGGATGTAGATGTGCCTTAGGTCCGCGATGATGTGAGCGGCCAGTGCCACGCACACCGCCGCCGCTGTGGGCGCCCTAAAGGCCGAGCTTTGCTGCGACCAATTGGTTGACCGCCTTTGGATTGGCCTTGCCGCCCGTGGCCTTCATTACCTGACCAACAAACCAACCTGCCAGTTTCGGATTGGCCTTGGCCTTTTCGACCTGCGCGGGATTGTCAGCAATCACCTGATCGACTGCGGCCTCAATCGCGCCGGTGTCGGTGACCTGTTTCATCCCACGATCTTCGACGATCTGCGCAGGATCACCGCCCTCGGTATAGACAATCTCAAACAGGTCTTTGGCAATTTTTCCTGAGATATCTCCACTGATAATCAATCCGATCACGCCGGCCAATTGCGCGGGGCTGACTGGACTTGAGGTGATTTCAAGATCGTCTTTCTTCAACCGACCAAACAGTTCGTTGATCACCCAGTTGGCGGCGATTTTGCCATCGTGCTCGGCGGCCACCTGTTCAAAAAAATCCGCCGAGGCGGTCTCAGCTGTGAGCACAGAGGCGTCGTATTCCGACAGGCCAAAATTGCTGATGAAGCGGGCGCGCTTTGCGTCGGGCAACTCGGGCAAACTGGCTGCGATATCGTCCACCCAGCCTTGTTCAATTACAAGCGGCAGCAGATCAGGGTCGGGAAAATACCGGTAGTCATGCGCCTCTTCTTTTGAGCGCATAGAGCGGGTTTCGCCTTTGTCAGGATCATAGAGCCGGGTTTCTTGTACCACTTTGCCACCGGATTCCAGAATGCTGATTTGGCGTTTTGCTTCGACATCGATCGCCTGCTGGATAAAGCGCATTGAATTCATATTCTTGATTTCGCAGCGCGTGCCGAGATGGCTGAAATCTTGCGTTTCATAGTATTTTTCGTATTGGCCCGGCAGACAGACTGAAACATTGACATCGGCGCGCAGGTTGCCGTTTTGCATATTGCCATCACAAGTGCCTAAATAGCGTAGGATCTGCCGCAACTTTATGACATAAGCGGCGGCCTCTTCGGGGCCGCGGATATCCGGACGGCTTACAATCTCCATCAGTGCAACGCCGGTCCGATTAAGGTCGACGAACGACATGTTGGGATCCATGTCATGAATCGATTTGCCCGCATCTTGCTCTATGTGGATCCGCTCGACCCGCACGAGGCGGGCCACGCCCGGTTCCATATCGACCAAGACTTCGCCCTCACCGACAATCGGATGGTAGAGCTGTGAGATCTGATAACCCTGCGGCAAGTCGGGATAGAAATAGTTTTTGCGGTCAAACGCGCTGGTCAGGTTGATCTGGGCTTTCAGACCCAGACCTGTGCGCACAGCCTGTTCAATACAGAAGTCGTTTATCACTGGCAGCATGCCGGGCATGGCGGCGTCAACGAAGGCGACGTTTGCATTAGGCTCGGCGCCAAATTTTGTGGAGGCCCCGGAAAACAGTTTCGCCTTGCTTGAGATCTGTGCGTGCACTTCCATGCCGATCACCAGTTCCCAATCGTGCTTAGCACCGGCAATCACCTTGGGTTTTGGGGTCTCATATGTCAGATCAAGCATTGCGTCACCTATGGCCAGTTTTGTCGCCTTTCGGCATAGCCAAAGCCGCGACATGTTTCAATCTCTTGTGGCCGGTGTCGGGTATTTTTGCGCTCTGGCGCCGCAATTTTACCGGCCAATGGTGCGGGGGTGTTTTAAATGGGCCGTTTTACAAGACCCGATTCAGCTGTGAGCAATGAATGATTTTCGATATCGTACGCCAAGATGCAGGTCTTCAACGGCGGACTTTATGACGCTGGCTCAGACGCGAGTTTTTGACGGGAGCCGAAAAGAACGTCAATCAACCCCGCAAACAGGATGGTAAACGCTCCGATCCATTGCTGCACTAGCATCGGCTCTTCCGGTAACAAGATTGCTGAACTTATCATTGCCACCACAACTTCTGACATCGTCAAGATGCCAACACGTCCGGGAAACAACAGTTGTGACACCCTGAAAATAATACAAAAACAGGGGAGCAGAAGAACAATCGACCAGATCGCTGCGGTTGGAAAAGCAGTTTTCAACATGGTGGTATCTGGCAGCGGAACATTGAAGAAAATCCCGGCAAAGATTGCCGATATAGCGGTGGTCGCGATAAAGATGAAGGTGGTCAAAGGCAAGATGGGTATCGCAGACCACCTTTTAAGGGAGGCAATGCCGATGGCCCAAAATATCCCCGATAGAAAGCTGAACAGGTCTCCTATGTTGAGGGGATGTTGGGTGGCGTCGCCATTTGACAGCAAGAGCGCAAGGCCTAAAAAAGCCACGCAGATAGAGATTATGCGTGTTTTAGTTAAGGCCTCGGATAACCAAAGGAACCCAATCAAGGTCGACCAGACCGTGGTCAGATAATATAGTAACGTCGCCCGCACGACAGTCGTTTCCATCAATCCGTTTGCGTAAAGAGTGAACGCCAAGCCGATCATCACAGCGGCAAAGATTGCAGGCCCGAGGGTGCCTTGCAATGACTTGTAACCAAATATCAGTAAAGGTGTTAAGATGATTAGAGGGCAGGCGTTAAAAAAAACAACACTCCAGGCGCCTTCTATCCCCGCGCTTTCAATGGTTCTGAGTGGCAGCCAATAAAACCCCCAAGCCGCTGCGCTCAAGGTGAGTGCGACGCTTAGAGTTGTATTGGAATAGACTTTTGACAACATTGAATACCACCCTTTTGTACAGGCTGTGACATGGCTTACTAATTGACAGTTGTTGAGGCAAGTCCATAAAACCAACTGGTTGTCAGCGCATGAGTGCCTAATAAGTAGTGTTGTTGGGGGAAAAAAGGGTTCTGATTTATGCACCGCTTTCTAGGTTACGTTGCGTCCCCCGGCCTTTTGGCGCGCACTCTTTAGTCTGTGAACCACTGATTGGTGATGGCTTTTACCGACCGCCTGCAACATCTAAAATGCTGCGCGTGGTATAACTGGCCTCATCTGACAGCAACCATAGGATTGCTTTGGCGACTTCTTGTGCGGTGCCGGCGCGGCCCATCGGCGTTGTATGTGCGAATTGGGCAATGCGGTCAGGCACACCACCTTTGGCGTGAATACCGGTTTCGATCAGACCGGGTCGGACGGCATTGACCCGAATACCTTCGGGGGCCAATTCGTCTGCCAAGCCAAGGGTGAAGGTCTCAATTGCAGCTTTGCTGGCCGCATAGTCTATATACTCATGCGCCATGCCCTTGCGGGCAGCAGTTGAGCTGACATTGACGATGCCGCCGCCGTGATGGGCACGCATATAGGCCACCGCATGGCGTGCGACCTCAATCGCCGCGGCAACATTGAGAGAAAACACTGCACGTACGCGGTCTGGTGTTAGATCTTTTATTGAGGCTTTCGGGGCGACAATCCCGGCATTGTTAACCAGGCTTAAAGCCGCAGGCGGCAAGGCTGTGATCTGCTCAAACATCGCCGCGACAGCAGCCGGATCAGTGATATCGGCCCGAATGACCACGGCCTCGCAACCTTGGGCGCCTACCATTTGCGCCACAGTGTCTGCGGATGCGTGATCGCTGCGGTAGTTTATAATGACACTATCATAGCTCTCGGCAGCGGCCGCCTGCGCAGTTGCGGCGCCAATGCCGGCGCTCGCGCCAGTTATAAGTAAGGTTTTTCTCGTCACCGCCGCCCCCTTTTGCCGCTTACCCCAGAATGCGTGCGACCATTTCTGTTGTGTCGCGGCTGAGCCCTTTTGTTGCAAAGATCCGCCGGAGTTCAGTTTTAATCAACCCTTTTCGGTGACTATCATACCGGTGCCAGGTCTCAAAGGCGCTGCACATTCGGGCGGTTGTTTGCGGGTTGAGCGGATCCAGTTTGATTAACCAGTCCGCCAAAAGGGTATACCCCTTTCCCGAGGTGTGGTGAAATCCTGCGGTTTTGCCGGCCAAAGCCCCCAGCGTGGCACGAAATCGATTGGGATTTTTCATATCAAAATCGGCATGCAGTGTAAGCGCGTGGGCAATATCTGCGGCCCTGTCTGGTTGGGCTGCGCTCACTTGTATAGCGAACCACTTGTCAATGACGAGGCGGTCATTTTGCCATTCTTGATAAAAAGCGTCTACGGCATCCGTACCCTTTTCGGCCCTGAGAAGACAGGCAAAGGCAGCCAGTTTCTGGGTCATGTTGGTTGCGTTGTCAAATTGCAACTGCGCAGCCGTGCCGCCGTCGATCCGGCTGATCAATGCCAACACCTTATTGCTCAAGGATCTGGCTGCCGATTGGGCGCTGTTGGGCAAATAGGCTTCCTGTACCTGATATTGCGCATACAGGCGTGGCAAAAGATCTTGCAAATGTTGCGATAGGCCAAGTGCCAGCGTCTCACGGGCCTGCCAGATCGCATGGGGATCAGGGATGTGGCCCTGGCTGTGCAGGGTGGTGGCAATGTCATCTTCGCTGGGCAAAGTCAGCGTCAATGCCCGAAAACTGGGATCCAGAGCGTCGTTCCGCGCGACCGCCAACAGGGCATCCAAAAAGGTGGTTTCTGGCGGGCTGTCATCAATGACCATTTTTACCAGTACGTTCCGCCCCAGCGCCTCACCTGCGGCCCATTTGTTAAAAGGATCCGTGTCATGGGCCAGTAAAAAGGCCAGACGGTCATTGTTGACCTCCTGCTCCAGAATAACCGGCGCGGAAAAGTCTCGCAAAATCGACGGAAACGGCCGGCTGTTCAAACCGTCGAACGAAAAGCTCATTTCACGTTGATCCATTTCCAAAACGGTCGTGGCCTGCACTTCCTTTCCGGTCGCATCTAACAGTCCGACGGCGATGGGAATAACTCGGGGGTCTTTTTTTATTTGGCCCGGTGTTTCGGGGGTATGCTGTTTGAAGTGAAGTATATAACGGCCATTTTCAAAGCTATCGTGGACTGACAGGCGTGGTGTGCCAGCCTGTTCGTACCATATTTTGAACTGGCTTAAATCCCGACCGGTGCTGTCTTCAAAGACGGCCAACCAATCTTCGATGGTCGCGGCGTCCCCGTCATGGCGGTCGAAATATATTGCGACTGCTTTCGCATAGGCGGCGTCCCCGATCAGCGTCTTAAGCATCCGGATCAGTTCAGCGCCCTTTTCATAGACTGTGGCCGTGTAAAAATTATTGATCTCGACAAAGCTGTCAGGGCGCACCGGATGCGCCAGAGGGCCATTGTCCTCTCTGAATTGACGTCCCCGCAGGTTGATCACGTCATTGATCCGTTTTACCGAAGCGCTGCGGCGGTCGGCGGTGAACTGGCTGTCGCGAAATACGGTCAGTCCTTCCTTCAGGCAAAGCTGGAACCAGTCACGACAGGTGATGCGGTTCCCAGTCCAGTTGTGAAAATACTCATGGGCGATAATTGCTTCGATACGCTCAAAATTACTATCGGTTGAGGTCGCAGGGCTGGCGAGTACGCAAGACGAGTTGAAAATGTTGAGACCTTTGTTTTCCATGGCGCCCATGTTGAAATCATCGACGGCGACAATGTTGAAGATTTCAAGATCATACTCGCGGTGATATTCTTCCTCGTCCCAGCGCATTGAGGCCTTCAAAGCCTCCATGCCAAAGCTGCATTTGTCCTCATCTCCGGGCCGGACCCAGATGTTTAAATCAACATCGTTGCCTGATTGCGTGGTGAACCTGTCGGCGTGATTAACAAGGTTTCCTGCGACAAGAGCAAAAAGATAGGCGGGTTTGGGCCAGGGATCATGCCATTCGACCCAGCCCTCGCCCTGCGCACTTGGATTGCCATTGGACAATAGAACCGGCAGCTTGCTTTCAATCCGCACGGTAAAGCAGGCCATGACGTCCGGGCGGTCCGGATAGAAGGTGATCTTGCGAAAGCCCTCGGCCTCGCACTGGGTGCAATACATGCCGCCGGACATATAAAGACCTTCGAGCGCGGTGTTGGTTTCGGGGCTGATTTCGACCTCGGCTTCCCAAATGAAAGGTGCGTTGGGAACTTCAACTGTCAGCAGCCCATTTTTTATCGTTGGCATGCAGGTCTGGCCATCAATCTTGGCGCTGATCAACTGCATGGATTCGCCATGCAACACAAAATTTCGCTGATCGCTGGCTGGGTTTGGGCGAAAAGCAACGCGACTGATGACCCGAGTTTGTGTTGGATGCAGACGAAAAGTCAGCTGCACCTCTTCCACCAAATAAGCGGGATCGGCATAATCTTTTAAATAAATCGTCTGAGGGACCACTGCTTTCATCAAATTCTCCGCTGTGAGGGGCGTTTGTTTTTATCGTAGCACGCCCTAGAATTACCCTAATGGAAGTGTGTTAAATACTTTTCGGGTGAGTAGGTATATAAAGCGAATGCCACAGGCTGCAATGCAAACATGTGTGTCGGGTGAAACTGCCGCCGATCAGGTTACGTTGGTTTGGTTTAAACGCGACTTGCGCGTATCGGACCATCCGGCATTGCAACGCGCCGCGTCTGGGGCAGGGCAGGTGTTGCCGGTGTATATAATAGAGCCAGATTACTGGCGCCTGCCGGATATGTCGGGGCGCCATTGGGATTTTATCGCCGATTGCCTGAGCGATCTTCAAACAGATCTGACGCGGCTTGGGGCGCCGCTTGCCCTGAGAGAGGGTGACGCGGTTGAGGTGCTGGAAACGCTGCGGCAACAATTTGGCTTTACGCGCATGACCAGCCATATCGAAACAGGCAATCTTTGGAGTTTTGCCCGCGATCAAAAAGTCGCGGATTGGGCGCGGGCGCAGGGCGTGGTTTGGACCGAACTGCCGCAGTCTGCCGTCACGCGCGGAATTGCCAGAGCCAACCGCTGGGCCGACCGGCGCGGACGCTTTGTTGCCGAGCCCTTACTGCCGTTGTCGCCTGCTTTACGCGGGGTCAAGCTGGTGCCTGGGGCGTTGCCCTGTGCGGCGGCACTTGGTCTGTCCGCGTCGCGTCCCGGCACCTTGCAGGCGGGGGGGCGCCGTCAGGCGGAACGTGTGCTGGATGACTTTTTGCAGCGTCGGGGCCAACCCTACCGCCGCGCAATGTCGTCGCCCCTGTCGGCTGAAACCGCCTGTTCACGGCTGTCGCCATACCTTGCCTATGGGGCGATCACTGTTCGCGAGGTCGTGCAGGCAACAGCCCGTCGTCAGGCTGAACTGAAAGGCAGTCGTAATGGCTGGCTCGGCAGCCTGTCATCTTTTCAGTCTCGTCTGGCGTGGCGTGACCACTTTACTCAAAAACTTGAGGATCAACCCGATATTGAAAGCAGGTGCCTGCATCCTGCGTATGAGGGGCTGCGACCAGACGTGCCTGATCCCGCGCTCTTGTTGGCTTGGCAAACCGGCCAGACGGGCGTGCCATTTGTGGATGCCTGTATGCGGTATCTGATTGCTACTGGCTGGCTGAACTTTCGTATGCGGGCTATGTTGATGTCATTTGCCTCTTATCAGCTGTGGTTGGATTGGCGCAGTACTGGGGTGCATTTGGCGCGCATGTTCACCGATTATGAGCCAGGTATTCACTGGCCTCAGGTGCAGATGCAGTCTGGAACAACCGGTATCAATACGATTCGGATTTATAACCCGGTGAAACAAGGGCTTGATCAGGACCCTGATGGTATATTTACCCGCCGTTGGGTGCCGGAACTGGCGCCGGTACCGGATGTGTTTTTGCAAGAGCCTTGGCGCTGGGACGGGCGTGGCACGCTGCTGGGCGTGGCGTATCCTCGTCCTGTTGTAGATTTAAAAGCTGCAGTCTCGCAAGCCCGCGACCGGGTCTGGGCAGTGCGCAAAGACAGCGGCTTTGCTGGCAAGGCCAAACAAATTGTGACCAAACATGCCAGCCGCAAAGACAGTGCGGGACATTTTGTCAACGACCGGGCTGCGCGCACGCGTCGTCAGGCGTCGGGCGACGGCAGACAGATGAGCTTTGATTTGTGATGGCGAAAATGCGACGCAAGGCGGATTTAGACAGCAAATTGTGTCGCTCCTGTGGACGGCCGTTTGTTTGGCGAAAAAAATGGGAAAAAGTCTGGCATGAGGTGCTTTATTGCAGTAAAAAATGTCGATCCGAGAAGCCCGCTAGCGACAAGGTACTTCAATCCTAACTCTTTCGCAGGTATTGGTTACCTTTATTTACCCGTCCTGTTGCCTATCGGAAACTTAGCCCCTAAACCCCGCGAGAACTTGGCGAATCTAGGGGAAAGACATGTCTGACAGGATCGAAAAATACGGATTGAAAATTGCGCAGTCGCTGGCAGATTTTATAGATCACGAAGCCTTACCGGGCACCGGTGTTGTCCCCGACAACTTTTGGAAGGGTCTTTCGGACTTAGCGCATGATTTTGGTCCGAAAAATCGGTCGCTAGTGGCGCATCGTGAACTGTTGCAAAGCCAAATTGATGATTGGCACAGCGCCCGCAAAGGTCAGCCACATGACGCCGAGGCGTATAAGTTATTCCTGAGTGAGGTCGGTTATCTGGTTCCCGAGGGTGCGGATTTCGAAATTGAAACCGCAAACGTAGACCCTGAGATTGCGACGATATCTGGTGCACAGTTGGTCGTGCCTGTTACCAATGCGCGCTTTGCATTGAATGCGGCAAACGCCCGCTGGGGGTCTTTGTATGATGCGCTTTATGGCACGGACGCCTTGGGCGACTTGCCGGCGTCTGGCGGGTATGATGTGACACGGGGCGCGCGCGTGATTGCTTGGGGTCGGGCCCTTTTGGATCAATCTGTGCCTTTGACCGGATCCAGTTGGACTGCGGTGACGTCCCTAAGTGTGCAAGATGGCGTCCTTTTGGTTGACGGTGTTGGGCTTTCTGACGTGGCACAATTTGTTGGTTTTGGCGGTGATGCCGCGGCCCCGACCCGTGTTCTTTTGCGCAAGAACGGTCTGCATCTTATTGTCGAGATTGATGCCAGCAGCCCTATCGGATCCACCGATTTGGCCGGTATTGCAGACATCCGGCTTGAGGCGGCAATATCGACAATCATGGACTGCGAAGACAGTGTGGCCACTGTGGACGCCAGCGACAAAGTCCAGGCCTATCGCAACTGGCTGGGACTGATGCGCGGTGATCTGACCGAAGAGATTGTTAAGGGCGGCCAGTCCTACACCCGTAAACTGAACCCCGACCTGAGCTTTACCGCAGCAGGTGGGGGGGAGATGACGCTGAAAGGGCGCTCGTTGATGCTGGTGCGCAATGTTGGCCATTTGATGACGAACCCGGCTGTTTTGGATCGCTATGGCAATGAGATCGACGAGGGGCTTTTAGATGCGCTGTGCACCAGCTTGATTGCCATGCATGATTTGAAACGCGCGGGGGGAAATTCGCTGCATGGCAGTGTCTATATCGTCAAACCCAAAATGCACGGTCCCGATGAAGTTGCCTTTTCAAGCGACACCTTTGCAAAGGTCGAGGCGATCTTGGGCCTCCCTCTGAACACCCTTAAAATGGGCATCATGGATGAAGAGCGCCGCACATCGGCCAACCTGAAAGAATGCATCCGGGCTGCGAAGGCGCGGGTTGCTTTTATCAACACCGGGTTTCTGGATCGCACTGGTGATGAAATACATACGAGTATGGAAGCCGGCCCGTTCCTGCGCAAAGGCGAAATGAAGACAACGCCGTGGATTATCGCGTATGAAGATCGCAACGTTGATATCGGTCTGGCCTGCGGGCTGCAGGGCATAGCCCAGATTGGCAAGGGCATGTGGGCAATGCCCGACCGCATGGCAGATATGCTCACGGCAAAAATCGGGCATCCGACCGCGGGAGCGTCCTGTGCCTGGGTGCCATCGCCCACGGCAGCGACATTGCATGCCACCCATTACCTCAGCGTTGACGTCACGGCGCGTCAAAACGCGATCAAGGCCGCTGGCCCACGCGGGACACTGGATGATTTGCTCACCGTGCCGGTAATGAGCGGAGAGAACCTAAGTGACGCCGAGATTACCGAAGAAATTGAAAACAACGCGCAGGGTATTCTGGGCTATGTGGTGCGTTGGATCGATCAGGGCGTTGGCTGTTCGAAAGTGCCCGACATTCATGATGTCGGCTTGATGGAAGATCGCGCAACCTGTCGCATTTCGTCTCAGGCGCTGGCCAACTGGATGCATCACGGCGTTGTAAGCCAGAGCCAAGTGATGGCGGCAATGCAAAAGATGGCCGCCGTTGTCGACCGTCAGAATGCCGACGATAAAGCCTATCGTGCGATGGCGCCAGGCTTTGATGGCATTGCGTTTCAGGCGGCCTGTGATCTGGTGTTTAAAGGCCGCATCCAGCCGTCTGGTTATACTGAGCCGGTACTCCACGCGCGGCGGCTGGAGCTGAAAGCCGCAGCTCTGTAGCGCTGATAGACGACCAAAATAAAGTGTCCGGCGCCAGAGCCGGGCTAGCCTCCATTTTCTTGACATCCCAAATAGGAGTTTCCCATGGCCAGTATCACCTTGAATAAAGCCCGAACAATTATCCGTAAAACACTGGAAAAAGGTACCGAGTTGGCGCTTAAACCGCTGTCGGTTATCGTGTTGGATGATGGTGGGCACGCCATCGCCTTTGAACGCTCTGATGGCGCGGCACCGGGACGTTTCGGCATTGCCCATGGCAAGGCGTATGGCGCGGTTATGCTGGGGATGGCTGGCCAGGCACAGATGGCCCGCGCCGAGCAACAGGCTTATTTCATGGCTGCAGTTAACGGTGTTTTTGGTGGGGCGGTTGTGCCAGTGCCGGGCGGCGTGCTGGTGCGTGACAAAAAAGGCAAAGTGATTGGTGCCGTCGGGGTCACCGGTGATACATCCGACAATGACGAGATTGCTGCACTGGCGGGTGTCGCTGCCGCCGGGTTCGAAGGTAACGCGTGATATTGAGTTCCGCGATTGGTTAGCTATGGTGGGACCGTATCACTAGTTGAGGTGTCCCGCCGTGCGTCCAGTTATCGGAATAATTTCGAACCATTATCTGATTCATGAACAATACCCCGTACATGCATCAGGAACGATGAATGGGGAGGCCATCGCCCAAGTGGCCGATTGTATCCCCATGATCGTGCCCGCTGACCCAGCGCAAATCTCTGTCCAAGAGTTGATGGCGACCTGCGATGGATTTTTGCTGACTGGTGGGCGGCCTAATGTCCACCCCGAAGAATACGGCGAAGCCGAAACCGAGGCGCATGGCAGTTTTGACCGGCAACGTGACCGATTGGTTTTGCCTTTGGTCCGCGCCTGTATCGATCGTGGGCAACCGATTTTAGGTGTCTGCCGCGGCTTTCAAGAGGTGGCCGTGGCGATGGGCAGTACGCTGCACCCCGAAATTCGCGATCTGCCCGGGCGCAGCAATCACCGTATGCCGCCCGACGGCACGTTGGAAGAAAAATTCGCGCTGCGCCACGAGATTGAATTCACCAAGGGCGGGGTGTTTCACCGTTTGATGAATGCACCATCGGTGATGACCAACACTTTGCACGGTCAAGGCATCAAGACCGCAGGGGCACGGATCGTAGTGGACGGCTGTGCACCCGATGGCACGCCCGAGGCTATCTATGTAAAAGATGCGCCCGGGTTCACACTTTCGGTACAATGGCACCCTGAATGGAACGCCGAGCAAGATCTAGTGTCGCGGGCGCTGTTTACAGCTTTTGGCGATGCGGCGCGCGGTTGGGCCTCTGGACAGGCCGGGCAGGCGCTGAAATCTGCGTGATCGGCTCCGCTGGCCTTTCAGACGCCCTAAAGCGCGGTGCGCAGCGCCCAGAGTTCAGGAAACAGTTCGACCTCTAACATGCGCCGCAGATAGCTGACACCACCGGTGCCACCGGTCCCGCGTTTAAAGCCGATCACCCGCTCGACGGTGGTGACGTGATTGAACCGCCAGCGCCGAAAGTAATCTTCGCAGTCCACCAATTTCTCGGCCAATTCATACAGTTCCCAATATCGATCTGGGGATTGGTACACTTTGGTCCAGGCCGCAGTGACCGCATCATCTGCTGTATAAGGCCCATCGAGCGTGCGCGTTAGAACGTGATCTGGCACGGGCAGGGCCCCTGCCAATTGTTGCAGCGCCACATCATAAAGTGAGGGCAATGTGAGCTCTAAGCTAAGTGCGGCATGATCAGCGCTGCGATGGGCGTGGGGCAACAACATCGCCGGGTTGCGGTTGCCCAATAAAAACTCAATCTGGCGATATTGAAACGATTGAAACCCCGAGGATTGTCCCAGAGCAGCGCGAAAACTGGTATATTCTGATGGTGTCATTGTGCGCAGCACGTCCCAAGCGTTGTTGAGCTGCTCAAAGATACGGGCGACACGAGACAGCATTTTAAATGCTGGGCGCAGTTCGTTGGCCTGAAGAGTTTTGCGCGCGGCGTGCAATTCATGCAGCACCAGCCGCATCCACAATTCAGATGTCTGATGCTGGATGATGAACAACATCTCATCATGCGCATCCGAGCGCGGTTTTTGGGCTGTAAGCAAGTTGTCTAGCGACAGATAATCGCCATAAGACATCTTGCCGTCAAAGCGCATTTGTGCGCCATCTTTGGCAGGATCAATTGGGAGTGACATCGAAAAAACCTGTGATTGTGACTAGGGAAATATGGTGCGGGCGATTGCGCCAACCTATCTAATCAAACAGGTATTGCCAGAAAGTCTACGCCACAGGCACACCCAAGCGGTGGGGCGACACAGCGGCAGATCACCGGTCGAGGCGCATCTCGCAGCTCTGATCTCGTCGTCTATGGTCTCTGTGCAGGTGCAGG
>DDEJ01000057.1:0-28317 GCA_002336405.1 Rhodobacteraceae bacterium UBA1957 | reverse complement strand
GTGCAGGTGCAGGCGAGATCAGAGCGCGCCAAGGTCATGTGACGCGGGCGCGGATTTTATAGATGTCTTTGTCCCAAAGGTCGTGGGTCATGACATCGGCGATGATATTCACCGCCGCGTCGACATCAGCGGCGTCGATATACAGCGGGGTAAAGCCAAAGCGCATGATATCAGGAGCGCGAAAATCGCCCACAACGCCGCGATCAATCAGCGCCTGCATAGCCGCATAGCCATGGGCAAAGCGAAATGAGACCTGTGAACCGCGCAGGTTTGGGTTGCGTGGGCTGGCTAGCGTCAGCATCGGGCAGCGCGCCTCGACCGCGTCGATGAACTGGCTCGTCAACGCCACCGAGCGGGCGCGAATCTCTGCCATCGTTGTCATGTCCCAGACATCCAGCGCGGCTTCCAGTGCGGCAAGCGCCAGTACCGGGGGCGTACCGACGCGCATCCGCTCAATCCCGCCGCCGGCACGGTAGCTCTGTTCAAAGGCAAAGGGTGCGTCATGTCCAAGCCATCCTGATAAGGCTGGGCGCGCGGTTTCGGCATGGCGCGGCGCGACATATATAAACCCGGGAGCGCCGGGGCCACCGTTAAGGTATTTATAGCTGCATCCAACGGCAAAATCTGCCGCTGCCGCGGCAAGATTGACGTCAATTGCGCCGGCGCTGTGGGCCAAGTCCCACACTGTAACGGCGCCCATGGCATGGGCTTTGGCGGTCAGCTTGGCCATATCATGCAGGCGACCGCTGCGGTAATCCACTTCGGTGATCAGAGTGACGGCAACGTCTTCGGTAATATGGGCCTCGATCTCTTCGGGGGCCACCACGCGCAGTTCGTGACCCCGATCCAGTGATGCGATCAAACCCTCGGCAATGTACAGGTCAGAGGGGAAATTGCCACTGTCTGACAAGATGATTTTGCGGTCCGGCCGCATCTCAAGTGCCGAGGCCAGCGCCTGATAGACTTTTATCGACAGAGTATCGCCCACCATCACATGTCCGGCCTCTGCGCCGATCAATTTGGCAATCCGGTCGCCGACAAGCGTCGGCTGCGCCATCCACCCGGCTTTGTTCCACCCGGTGATAAGCATCTCGCCCCATTGTTGTGTGACAGTCTCAGCGACGCGGGCGGCCGCAGTTTTCGGCAGGGGCCCCAACGAATTACCATCGAGATATATCATCCCTTCAGGGATATGGAACATAGATTTGGTGGCGGTGAAATTTGTCATTAATTTGCCTTATTGGGCCCAGAATAGAGCGTTAGACCTATACTTGGCCGCCGGCAATTTCAATAGTTTGCCCATTGACGCTTTGTGATCCATCGCCACACAGCCATAGCGCTGTGGCGGCAATCTCGTCGGTGCCGATCAGACGCGCGTGGCGGTTGGCTTTGATCATAATGTCCATAGCCTCTTGTTGTGACAGGCCTTTTTTCTGCATTAGGTCGATATTTTGCGTGATGATTGGGGTCTCGACATAGCCTGGACAAATTGCATTAAACGTAAACGGTTCGGTGATGTGGTCTTCGCTGAAAGAGCGGATCATGCCGATAACCCCGTGTTTTGAGGCCGCATAGGCGCCCGCCCCCTTGAGCCCGCGCACCCCCGCGATCGAAGATATCGCAATTACTCGCCCCCAATCGGTACCGCGCATTGACTTAAAGCACTCTCGCATCGTTAAAAACGCGCCATCGAGGTTGGTCGCCATGATACGGCGCCACAAGGCCATATCGGTTTTATGCAGCGATCGGCCTTCAGCGATGCCGGCGTTGGCAACACAGATCTGGACCGGCCCACGCGTGGCAACGGCGGCCGCCACGGTCTGGGTCACCGCAGTTTCGTCCGTGACATCCATAACCGCTGGATAGAGGCATGGACCGCTGGCGCGGTTCAAAACCTCAATGCGCCTGCCAGTAATTGTGACGTTTGCTCCTTCACGGGCCAGTTTTTGGGCAATGGCCAGTCCTATTCCGGTGCCACCACCGGTTACCAAAGCGTGTTTGCCGTATAAAGTCATCTGGACCTCTTTCATTGGTGTTTCAGGCCCAGAAGCAGCCTTGAATGAAGGTTGGGTTGGACACTTTAAGCATTTTCCATTCCGGTTGTTGCAATCCGTACAGGACCTTGTGGTGGCTTGCCAGAATAATGGCATTTTCATACGAGCTTTGATTGCATGGCTTAATCTGTTGGCAGTTGCTTAATTACATCTAACGGTTGGCAACAGGTGGGGGCAGCGGTCATCTTACAGATCTCTTGATTTTGTCACGATTGTAAAAAGTTTGCAGCAAAGAGGCTGTCTAACTGGCTGTGCCAATGTTGATGTCTTGTGCCCCGTCAGCTTGGCGCGCGTCGTCAATGTTGCCAGAAAGATTACGTGTTGGGTGCCAGTAAATTCGCATCCTGCGCGTTCTTGTCGCAGGGTGGCGCGTATGGCCGTGCGGAAGGTTTTCCTGAGTTCAGATGTTATCGGCGTCAATATGGGTGGTAATTTGCCGCAATAGAGGCCTGTTTCGTGTCCGGCACTGCGTTATTTTCGTCCATTTTGTACAAGTGGCCAAGCGTGCTCGTGCGCTTTGAATATTGGTTTCAATCTTGCATTTTGATGCCGTGTTGACCATATTACAGTCTTTAGTTTGGTTTGGGTTTCAAAAATCTTTGTTTTTGTTGTGTTGTGTGGTTTGAAAGGCATCGGCCGTTTGCATAACATCCAGTCCAAACCATAAATTCGGGGAGAAAGACACTTGAAAATCGGAACGCCGCGGGAAGTATTTGAAGGAGAGGCACGTGTTGCGATGACACCAGACAGCGCGCTTCAATTGCAAAAGCTGGGTTTTGACTGCGTGGTTGAAACTGGTGCCGGCAGCGCTGCCGGGTTTTCGGATCAAGCCTATCGCGATGTAGGTGTGGAGATTGCTGCGACAGCAGCCGCTTTGTGGAAAACGTCTGACATCGTGGCCAAAGTGCGCCCCCCCAATGAGTCCGAAGCCAAGCGCCTCAAGAAATCCCAGACCCTGATTTCGTTCTTTTGGCCGGCGCAAAACGAACAACAAATGAAATTGCTGGCCAAAAAAGGCGCCAACGTGATCGCAATGGACATGGTGCCGCGCATCAGCCGGGCGCAGAAAATGGATGCGCTGTCGTCGATGGCCAATATCGCCGGTTACCGCGCCGTGATCGAAGCCAGTAATAATTTTGGTCGGTTCTTTACCGGTCAGGTGACGGCGGCGGGCAAAGTACCGCCAGCCAAAGTGCTGATTGTTGGCGCGGGCGTTGCCGGTTTGGCGGCGATCGGCACGGCAACTTCGCTTGGGGCCATCACATATGCGTTCGACGTACGTCCGGAAGTGGCAGAGCAGATCGAGTCGATGGGCGCCGAGTTTGTCTTTTTAGATTTTGAGGATCAAAACGTCCAAGACGGGGCGAAGACGGGGGGCTATGCCGCGCCGTCCAGCCCGGAGTTTCGGGAGAAACAACTTGAAAAATTTCGCGCACTTGCACCCGAGATCGATATTGTAATTACCACAGCGCTAATTCCTGGCCGCGACGCTCCAAAGCTTTGGCTTGAGGATATGGTTGCTGCGATGAAGCCTGGATCGGTTGTTATCGATCTTGCGGCGGAAAAAGGCGGCAATTGTGACCTGACGGTTATGGATGAGAAAATTGTTTCGCCGAACGGAGTGACGATTGTCGGATATACGGATTTCCCAAGCCGAATGGCCGCGCAGGCCTCGACACTATATGCAAATAATATACGCCATATGTTGACGGATTTAACACCTGACAAAGCCGGTGAGATCAATCACAACATGGAAGATGACGTGATTCGGGGGGCCACGGTGACCCATGCGGGCGCCGTGACCTTCCCGCCACCACCACCCAAAATCAGTGCGATAGCAGCCGCACCCAAAAAAGAGGCGCCCAAAGAGCCAACAGCTGAAGAAAAACGTGCAGCCGAGACTGCAGCCTTTAAAAAAACAACGCAACAACAGGTCGGTTTGTTGTCTATCGGAGCGGCGCTGATACTTCTGGTTGGACTGTATGCGCCCGCGAGTTTCATGCAGCATTTTATTGTGTTTGTACTGGCAGTTTTTGTGGGTTTTCAAGTGATCTGGAATGTCAGCCACTCCCTGCACACGCCACTGATGGCGGTGACGAATGCAATCTCGTCAATAATCATCCTCGGCGCGCTAATTCAGATTGGATCTGGCTCGTGGTTGGTGATTGTATTGGGTGCCCTGGCGGTCTTTATGGCAGGAATTAACATTTTTGGGGGCTTCCTCGTGACACGGCGGATGCTCGCCATGTTTCAGAAATCTTAAAAAAGGGTGGGATCAATGGATATCGGATTTACTACCGCAGCATATGTGGTTGCAGCTGTTCTTTTCATTCTCTCGCTTGGCGGGCTTTCGGGACACGAGAGCGCAAAACGCGCGGTATGGTACGGCATTGTCGGCATGGGGCTCGCGGTGGGTGCAACGCTCATTGGGCCGGGCTCAGGCTTTTGGTTGGTGTCGCTGGTTCTGATCGGGCTTGGTGGTTTCATCGGCATGCAACTGGCGCAACGTGTGCAGATGACGCAGATGCCAGAGCTGGTCGCCGCGATGCATTCTTTGGTGGGTCTTGCCGCCGTCTTTGTGGGCTTTAATGCGGATCTTGAAATTACCAATGTTAAAGCGGCACTTGCGGGGGGGGGCGATCTGGAAAGCCTGACGGGGTTTGCGGCGCTTGTAGCGAAAAAAACGGCGGTTGAAATCAACATTCTCAGGGTCGAACTGTTTCTAGGCATCTTCATCGGGGCTATTACCTTTACCGGTTCGGTGGTGGCTTACGGCAAGCTGGCGGGCCGGGTGAACACAACGGCCACGCAACTTCCCGGCGGTCATGCGCTAAACGCGGGTGCAGCGCTGCTGACCGTTGTGTCGTTGCTGTGGTACTTCCAATCAGGCGATCTGTTGCCGCTGCTGATCATGACAGTCGCGGCGCTCTTTATCGGATGGCATCTGATTATGGGAATCGGTGGTGCCGATATGCCAGTGGTTGTCTCGATGTTGAACTCTTATTCGGGTTGGGCGGCTGCGGCGATCGGCTTTTCGCTGGGCAATGATCTGCTGATTGTGGTGGGTGCGCTTGTGGGCTCGTCGGGCGCTATTTTGAGCTATATCATGTGCAAGGCGATGAACCGCTCGTTTGTCTCAGTGATTCTTGGTGGTTTTGGTGGCACAAGCGGGCCGCAGATGGCGGTCGAGGGTGAACAGGTGGCGATTGAGGCAGACGGTGTGGCCGCGGCGCTGGATGAGGCCGATAGCGTGGTGATTATCCCCGGTTATGGCATGGCGGTGGCGCAGGCCCAACAAAGCGTGAGCGAGTTGACAAAGCGTCTGCGCGCAGCGGGAAAAAACGTGCGCTTTGCCATCCACCCGGTGGCCGGGCGCTTGCCGGGACACATGAACGTGTTGTTGGCTGAGGCCAAGGTGCCCTATGACATCGTACTGGAAATGGATGAGATCAACGATGATTTCCCCGATACGGATGTTGTGATTGTCATTGGTTCGAACGACATTGTGAACCCTGCGGCACAAGATGATCCAAACAGCCCAATTGCCGGCATGCCGGTCTTAGAGTGCTGGAAGGCCAAACAGGTTTTCGTCTCAAAGCGTGGGCAGGGCACCGGTTATTCCGGAATAGAGAACCCGTTGTTTTTCAAAGAAAATACCCGCATGTTTTATGGTGATGCGAAAGCCAGTCTGGATAAGCTTTTGACGAAAATTTCATAAGCTGGCGCTGCTGGCTGAGAAAAACGCGCCATTTTGGCGCGTTTTTTATGCCGGGTAGGCGGTTAAAATGTATGCGATTGTATACTCGTAACATTATGAAATATATGTGTTTAATTTATTCATGAATGACGTAAGATCATTTGGATACCCCGCGTTTTGTAAGGATGTTTTGCAATGCCGTCACGCCGAGCCTTAACGATAAAAGACCACAGACTTCGGTATCAATTGGCCAATGAACTTCATGCCCGACCGTTTCCTGCAATGGTGGCTCCGGGGATGGCGGTGTTTTTGGCCATTAAGCAAGAGGTCCAAGCAGTGGGGCGCGACCGCGCGGTTGATCTGGACCATCTAATTGATCTGTTAGAGAGACATGGCGCGCCACATCCAGAAGCTGGAGCGACGCATTATTTTGGTGACATTGGCAAATATCAAGTGAAATGGGAACAACATACCGAGTTTGTCACCTATACGATATTTGGTGCAGGGCTTGGGGAACGGGCTTTTGATCCGGCCGAGTTTGAGTTGTTTCCCGAAGATTGGCTGGCAAGTATGGCGGGGGTCAGGATGACTTCGGCGCTGATCCGTATTGAGCCGCTTTCAGACGACGAAACGATCGCGGCGCGCTTGCGTGATTGGTTTGTGCCCGAAAGCCTTGCAGTTAGCCATGTCTTGGATAATGCTGCGGTGGTGGCGAGCGATTTTCGCATTGATCCCGGCGGACATCTGAGGATCGCGATGTTTGTCTCTCCGGATACAGGGCGCCGTCGCATAGGCCGGGTGGTACAGCGCCTGTGCGAGATTGAAACCTATAAAACCATGTCAATGCTGGGCTTTTCCCGCGCGCGAGAAATGCAATCGCGGATGGGTGAAATTGATGGAAATCTGACAGCTTTGATGGCTGATATGACGTCTGGGGTCAGTGCTGCTGAGCAAACGTTGGATGCGCTACTGAGTATTTCGGCCGAGTTGGAAAGCCTGTCGGCGCAAAGTGCGTTTCGGTTTGCCGCTACCGAGGCTTATCAGGCGATTGTTGGGCAGCGGATTGAGGTGTTGCGCGAACGCAGGTTCGCGGGGCGTCAGACATTTGGCGAGTTTATGATCCGGCGCTATGATCCGGCTATGCGGACGGTAAAATCTACGGCGCTCCGTCTCAGTAGGATGGCGGACCGGGCGATGCGGGCGGGGCAACTGTTGCGCACGCGGGTTGACGTGGAACGCTCGGCCCAAAATCAGGCCCTGTTGGAGAGTATGGACAAGCGCGCCGCCCTGCAGTTGCGTCTGCAGCGCACGGTTGAGGGGCTGTCGGTTGTGGCAATCAGCTATTATGCGGTGTCGTTGGCGGGGTATCTGGGCTACCCTTTGGCAGCACTTGTAGGTGTAAGCAAGACGATGCTCAGCGCCCTGATAACCTTGCCGGTTGTGGCATTGGTGTGGATGGCTGTGCGGCGTGTTCGCAAGAACATTTAAGCTGCGCGATGACGCGCTGGAACGACAAAGCCAAGCGCGCACCTTTGCTGTTTAACGGCTGCGGATGCGTGGGTCCAAGGCATCGCGCAACCCATCCCCCAGATAATTGACGCTGAGGACGGTTAGAGAAATTGCCAACCCCGGCCAAAATACCCGCTCCGGGTATTGTTGCAGGTAATCGGTGGCATCGTTCAGCAACCGCCCCCAAGTTGGAAAGTCGGGTGGAAAGCCCAAGCCCAGAAATGACAGCGCCGATTCGGTGATAATTGCATTTGCAATGCCCAAGGTGGCCGAAACCATAATCGGTGACATCACGTTGGGCAGGATATGGCGCAAGATCAACCGCGTGTTACTGGTACCGATGGATCGGGCGGCAAGCACAAATTCGCGCTCTTTGAGCGCCAGCACATCGCCGCGCACAATCCGCGCCGTAGGCATCCAACTGGTAATCCCGATCGAGACGGTGATCAGAATAAAAATGCCTTTTTCAGGGCCAAACGCATTGTTCAAGACCTCGCGGAACAACAACATCATCACCAGCAAAATAGGCAGCAAGGGCAGTGCAAGAAACAGGTCTGTCATCCGCATCAACAGGT
Organism: Rhodobacteraceae bacterium UBA1957; assembly: GCA_002336405.1. Taxonomy (GTDB): domain Bacteria; phylum Pseudomonadota; class Alphaproteobacteria; order Rhodobacterales; family Rhodobacteraceae; genus CPC320. Next base: position 20,482 of record DDEJ01000057.1, on the reverse strand, counting down.
TGTCGAGACGTTTGAAAAATCCAGCTAGAACGCCGATGAAGCTGCCGACAACCAGCGCCAAAAGCATGGCCGTCAATCCAACTGCGATCGAGGTCTGTCCCCCCGCCATCATCCGCGCCAACGTGTCACGTCCCAATTGGTCGGTGCCGAAAGGATGCGCCCAGTTCGGGGTTTGGTTGCGTGCGCGAATATCGATATAGGTTGGGTCATATGGCCAGAGCAATGGGCCCAGCGACACTGCCGCGATAATAAGTATGAAAACAATGCCGCCAATCAAGGCGCCTTTGTGGCTGCGAAATTGCATCCAAATATCATACCATTGGCTGCTTGGCTTTGCAGATATGTCGCTGTCAGTCATAGCGGATCCTTGGGTCAAGAATGCCATAGAGCACATCGGCAATCAGGTTGAATGTTACGATGAGAATGGCAAAGATAAATGCCACGGTGTGGACCATGGGCAGATCGTTGGCCAGCAGAGCGGTGATAAACAATTGGCCGATGCCATTCACTTTGAACACCTGCTCTGTGATGATCGCACCGCCAAAGACCGCCGGAACCCCCAAGGCAATCACGGTGACCACCGGGATTAGTGAGTTGCGCAAGACATGCGCCAGCACGACGGCTTTTTCACCCAGCCCTTTTGCTCGGGCGGTGCGCACATAATCCTGATTGAGGTTGTCCAACATCGAGGCGCGTGTAAAGCGGCTGATCTGCGCTGTGGTCTGCAGTGCCAGCACCATCACTGGCATAATCATCTGTTTTAACTGGATCACAAAACTGTCCCAATCATTGACCACATGGGTGGTATCGTAAATCGATGGAAACCAACCCAAATTGACCGAAAACAGCACGATGACAAGCACGCCGCTGAAAAAAGGTGGCACCGCAAAGCCGATCATTGATACAAAAGTACCGACTTGATCAAACACGGAATATTGCCGGTAGGCAGAGTAAATGCCGATGGGCAGCGCGATCAAGACACCGACAACATACGACATGCCAACAACCCATAAGGTCTGTGGCATGCGTTGGATGACGATATCCATCACCGGGCTGCGGGTTTGCCAACTGATTACGCGCTGGTTACCTTCCGAAAAGGTGGTGCCGAGATAATGATCAACTAAGACTTGCGGCTCGATCCAGAAAAACTGAACGATCCATTTCCAAAATCGTACTGGTGCAGGTTCGCCCAAACCCAACGCGAGACGCATCTTTTCTTTGACCTCGGGGGGCACCGTCAGAGGGACCTGCGCCATCGGGTCTCCGGGGGCTAATTCGAGCAGAAGAAAAATTATCAGGCTGATAAACAGCAAGGTCGGGACGGTTATGGCCAGCCGTCGGAGAGTAAAGGTAAACATTTCAGGTGCCTTTGGGGCTTATCTTGACGTCTGGCAATGGTGCGAACTCCGGCGCATGTCCGGAGCCCGCTGTTGCATCACAAGGCGCGGATGCCCTTTGAACCGATTTCTATTTGATCCGGTGCCAGTCGGCAACATTCCAAAGTTCGGAATCCCAGGTGTTCAGGATCACCCCGCCAAGGGATTTGGCATGCGCAGACACCCGGCCGCGGTGTACGAGCGGTACAATGGTATAGCTGTCTTTGGTCAGCATATTGTTCAACTTGATCGCAATTTCGCCACGTTTTGCCAGATCACCGGTCTGGGCCAATTCGTCCAGCATCGCGTCATAGGCTGGATCACAGAACCGGTTGATGTTTTCGCCCTGCCACTGGCTTTCCGGCTTTGGTTCATTGCCACACCGATAGGCCGCCAGATAGGCTTGGGGGTCTGTGCCGTCAAACGTGTTTGCGTACATTTCCACATCCGCATAGAACTTTTGAAATGTATCGGGGCTGCCGGGGTCACCGCCAAAGAAGACCGATGCATTCAAATTGCGAAGCTCAGTTTCGACACCGATTTCACCCCACCACTGTTTGATCAAGGCCTGAAAGTCCTGGCGAACAGCGTTGGTTGAGGTCTGGTACAGTATGGACAGGCGCACACCGTCTTTGGCGCGGATGCCATCGCCACCCTTGGTCCAACCTGCGCTGTCAAGCAGAGCGTTTGCACCAGCGATATCTTGCTTCATGCAATAGTCATTGTTTGCGGCATAAAGGTCTGGTGCTGGTACCAGATCGCATGATACGCGACCAGCCTTACCATAGCCCACCTCAACAAGCAGGGGGCGGTCGATTGCCATCGACAGGGATTTGCGCACGTTGATGTCCGATAAAAACGGATGCGGTGCTTTGCGGGTTGCGCGGATGTCAGCGTCCAAATCGGACGATGGATCAGTCATATTCATTTCAAGCCGCTCAACCAGCGGGCCAAAACCCGCGATGGCAACGCCTTTGCCAGCTTTTTCCATATTGGCAATGACGTCGGGGGCCAGTTGCAGGTTCCAAGCATAGTCAAATTCGCCGGTCTCCAGCACCGACCGGCCAGCGCCCGTGGCATCGCCGCCACCTTTGAAAGTCAAAGTCGCAAAGGCTGGTTTGGCGGGATCGCGGTAATTTGGATTGGCCGCCATCTGGATCACGTCATTGGGTCGGAAATCGGTCACAACAAACGGGCCAGTACCGATTGGGTTGAAGTTTGCTTCGGTGCAACCCGGGGCTTTGGCACCCATGCAGTTTTCAAATTGTGCTTTTTGAATGATCGGTGTCTGGCCGCCCATGAAAGGGCCATAGGGATTGGGCTTGGGCGAAGAAAAATTCACAGTAATCGTAAGTGCATCTGGGGTATCGATTGAGGTGACCCCTTCGAATTTTGCAAGCTGTGCACAGCCACCTTCTGGATGCATGCAATAATCCGCGGTGAATTTCACATCGGCAGAGGTGACAGGTGATCCGTCCGACCACAACAAGCCTTCTTTTAACTTCCAGGTGATCGCAGTGAGGTCAGCGCTGACCCCGCCGTTTGCGACGGTGGGAATTTCTTGAGCAAGATAAGGCACAAGAGCGCCCGTTTCAGTATAACGCCCCAGTGGTTCGATCACGATCGACGATGATTCGATATCCTTCGTCCCGCCTGAAAGATATGGGTTGAGGATTGATGGTGCCTGCCAGTAGATAATTTTGACATCACCGTCGCCGCCGCGTTCGGCCATGGCTGCCGGTGCCAGCGTAAACGCAGCGGCGGCTCCAAGAAATAAGTATTTGATCATATTATTTTATCTCCCATATTTGTGTTTTCACATTTCTATCAGTCCACTCTGACGCTGGGTTAAATCGGGTGAAAGCACTTCAATAACCTTTGGCCAATGCCCAATAGAAAGCAGAGTTTTTTGAAAAAGCAATGTTTTACATTTTTTTTTCAGGGCGGCGCAAATAAATTATTGATTTTCGATGAATTTGCCTCTCCTCGAATTCTGTTTGACAGGCTTGTATTCCTCCCAGTACGGTTTCGATTATAATTTAGGGGAATTTTATGTTAGATGCTCCCATCGCGCGCGTCGAAAATTTAAGGGTCGAATTCCAAACAAAACAGGGCCTTGTGGTTGGGGTTGAGGATGTCTCATTCGAGATTAACCCCGGTGAAACCGTCTGTGTTGTAGGCGAATCTGGCTCTGGAAAGTCGGTCTCATCCCTGTCGTTGATGCGGTTGGTTGAGTTTGGTGGCGGCAAGATTGCGGATGGCAGGCTGTTGTTTGATCGCAAAGCTGAGGGCATCGTTGATCTGGCGCAAACTGATCAGGCGCTGATGAGATCGATACGAGGTAATGAAATTGGGATGATATTCCAAGAGCCGATGACGGCGTTGAACCCAGTGTTTACCGTCGAGCGTCAGTTGACCGAAGGCTTGCGCCTGCACAAGTCTCTTACTCGTGATCAGGCCACGGAGCGGGCGCTTGAGTTGCTACGTGAGGTGCGCATTCCCGAACCAGAGCGTCGGATCAAACAGTATCCACATGAGCTGTCGGGGGGCATGCGGCAACGCGTTGTCATCGCGATGGCGATGGCTTGTGAGCCGCGGTTGTTGATTGCGGATGAGCCGACCACAGCGTTGGATGTGACGATACAAGCCGAAATTCTAGCGTTGATGGACCGTTTGAAACGTGAAACCGGAACCGCCGTTATGTTCATCACCCACGATATGGCGGTGGTGGCCCAGATGGCTGACCGCGTGGTGGTGATGTACCGCGGGAAAAAGGTCGAAGAGGGGCCGGTTACGGATATTTTCGAAAACCCCCAACACGACTATACAAAATCACTGCTGGCAGCGGTGCCGAAACTGGGCGAGATGCGTGGCAAATCCCTGCCGGAACCGATGCGGCTTTTGGGGACCAAAGATCACGATTTGACCCCGATTGAGGGGACAAATGTGCCGCTTTTGACGGTGCAAAACCTGACCACGCGCTTTCCTGTCAAGGGTGGTTTTCTGCGCCGGACCGTGGCCAATGTCCATGCGGTTGAAGACGTGTCGTTTGTGATTAATCAGGGACAAACGCTGTCTTTGGTGGGCGAGTCTGGTTGTGGAAAATCCACGGTGGGGCGCTCGATCTTGCGGCTGGTTGACCCGCTCTCTGGCAGTGTTGATCTCGGAGGGCAGGATATATTGGCGTTGCCGGCGGCAGAAATGCGGCAGGCGCGGGTACACATGCAAATGGTATTTCAAGATCCGTTTGCGTCTCTGAACCCACAGATGCAATTGTCAGATCAGGTCGCCGAACCGTTGCGAAATTATAACGTGGTCAGTGGGCAGGCACTTGAGGAGCGGGTAGCAGTGCTGTTTGATCGGGTGGAGTTACCGCGCAGTTTTCTGCAGCGGTTTCCTCATGAATTGTCAGGCGGCCAGCGACAGCGTGTGGCGATTGCGCGGGCGCTGGCGCTGAACCCCAAGCTGATCATTGCCGACGAGGCGGTCTCTGCTTTGGATGTCTCGGTGCAGGCCCAGGTGTTGAATTTGATGATGGAATTGCAATCTGATTTGGGGTTGTCGTTTTTGTTCATCAGCCATGATATGGCGGTGGTCGAGCGTGTCAGCCATCAGGTTGCGGTTATGTATTTGGGGCGGATCGTTGAGATCGGTCCGCGATCTGCAGTATTTGAGACCCCTCAACATGCCTATACCAAAGCATTGATGAAGGCGGTTCCAATTGCTGACCCAAGACGGCGCAAAAAGGAAAAAGACCTGAATTTCAAGCCTATACCATCACCGATTCATGCTTTAGACTACAGTCCAGCACCGTCACAGTATAAGAAAGTCGCGGCAGGCCATTATGTTTTGACCACTGACAGCGGCTATTAAGGAGCATGATGACCCAGCCAATGAGCGCGCGGGCGTTGATGGATAAGCTTGTGTCTTTTCCCACCGTCAGCCGAGATAGCAATTTGCCACTGATAGATTGGGTGCAAGAATATCTTGAAGATCAGGGTATCAAAAGTCACCGTAAATACGACGAGAGCGGTGACAAGGCGGCCCTGTTTGCGCATGTTGGCCCAGATCAGGCGGGCGGCGTTGTTTTATCCGGCCATACCGATGTGGTGCCTGTGGACGGACAGCCATGGGACAGCGACCCGTTTGTGGTGACCGAAAAAGACGGACGGCTGTTTGGGCGCGGAACCTGCGATATGAAAGGCTTTGACGCGCTGGCGCTGTGGGCGCTGGTCGAGGCACATCATCGTGGGATAAAGCGGCCGCTACAACTGGCACTGAGTTATGATGAAGAGGTGGGCTGTACTGGTGCGCCGCCGATGATCGAGCGGATGCTTGAGGTGTTGCCCAAAGCGTCGGCGGTGATCGTGGGAGAGCCGTCGATGATGCAGGCTGTGACTGGACATAAGGGCGGGCGCGGATTTCAGACGCATGTGGTGGGATTTGAAGTACATAGCTCGCTCATGCACACCGGCGTCAATGCGATTATGTCAGGCGCCAAATTGATTGAATGGGCCAATGAGATGAACCTTCTCAACCGGTCCAAGTCGCCCACAGAACTCGACGCCATGTTTGACCCCCCATGGACAACAGTGCATGTGGGTATGATTGAAGGCGGTACAGCGCATAATATTACCGCGAAAGACTGTCTTTTTGGTGTGGATTTTCGCAGTGTACCGAGCGAAGATCTGACCGCTTGGGGGGGTGCCTATCACGCCAAGGCCCGCGAAGTCGAAGCCGAGATGCAGGCGGTCCACCCCGAGAGTTATATCGAGGTCAAGGAGCGCTTTTCAGTGCCGGCGTTGCAGCAGGAACCGGACGGAGAAGCTGAACGTATGGTCCGGCAGCTGACGGGCGATAACGCGACCCATGTGGTGTCATATGGCACAGAGGCCGGCCAGTTTCAGGAACGCGGTTATTCAGCGGTGATCTGCGGTCCCGGTAATATCGCGCAGGCGCACCAGCCGAATGAATATATTACCAAAGACCAGTTTGCCGCGGGCGAAGCGTTTATGTCGCGCTTGCTGGCTAATTTGTCAGGAGCTTAACTGTGCCAATCAGAAACCGTATTGCTGACCTGCACGATGAGGTCACAGGGTGGCGTCGCGACATGCATCAAAACCCCGAGCTGATGTTTGAAACGCACCGGACTTCGGCATTTATTGCCGATAAACTAAGAGAGTTTGGCTGTGATGAGGTGGTCACCGGTATTGGACGCACTGGAGTTGTTGGTGTGATCAAAGGTAAGACCGACAGTGCAGGCAAAGTTGTTGGGCTGCGGGCGGATATGGATGCGCTGCCGATTAAAGAGGCAACCGGCCTAGAGTATGCCAGTCGAACAGAGGGTGTTATGCATGCCTGTGGTCACGATGGGCACAGTGCAATGTTGCTTGGGGCGGCAAAATACCTTGCGGAAACACGCAATTTTGATGGGGCGCTGGTCGTAATTTTTCAGCCCGCAGAAGAGGGTGGCGGCGGTGCGCGCGAGATGTGTGAAGACGACATGATGGCACGGTGGAATATTCAGGAAGTGTACGGCATGCACAATTGGCCCGGCGAACCGGTCGGCAACTTTTATATTCGCCCGGGGCCATTTTTCGCAGCCACTGACCAGTTCGATATCAGCGTCGAGGGCTGTGGCGGTCATGCGGCCAAGCCACAGCAGACCGTGGACCCGACGGTTGTGGCCAGCCACGTGGTGCTGTCTTTGCAAAGCGTGGTCAGTCGAAACGCGGATCCAGTACAGCAAATGGTGATTTCGGTTACTGCATTCGAGACCGCGTCAAAAGCCTATAATGTCATTCCAGCCTCGGTGCATCTGCGCGGTACGATTCGGACGATGAGCGCCGAGATGCGCACTTTGGCAAAAAAACGCCTGATCGAGGTTGCGGAGAACACTGCCCTTGTTTTTGGAGCAAAAGCGCACGTGCAGTATCACCCCGGTTATCCGGTGATGAGCAATCACCCACAGCAAACAATGCTTGCCGCCGATGTGGCGCGGGTCGTTTCAGGTCAATGCGATGAGGCCCCACTGGTGATGGGAGGCGAGGATTTTGCGTATATGCTGTTAGAACGTCCAGGGGCGTATATCCTGATGGGCAATGGAGACACTGCGGCGGTGCATCATCCGGAATATAACTTTAATGATGAGGCAATACCGGCGGGTGTGAGTTTTTGGGTTGAACTCGCCGAAAGCCGGATGCCGCCTTATTAGAGGCGGTTGGCTGTAAAAAAACCCTCAACAAAATTGTGAGGGTTTTTGTCGTGCGATGCGGTTTTTAGACGCGCACGTTTTTACTTTGGCAGCGGCCCAATCATCATAATCATTTGGCGGCCTTCCATTTTAGGCATGTTTTCAACCTTGCCCGATTCTTGCACGTCGTCAGCGACCCGTTCAAGCAATTCTCGCCCCAGATTGAGGTGCGCCATTTCACGTCCTCGAAATCTTAAGGTTATTTTAACTTTGTCACCATTGGCCAAAAACTTGTAAACATTTCGCATTTTAACGTCATAGTCGTTAATGTCCGTGCCAGGTCTGAACTTAACCTCTTTAACCTCAATTATTTTTTGTTTTTTACGGGCCTCTGATTCGCGTTTTTGTTGTTCATATTTGAACTTCCCAAAGTCCATAATTTTGCATACGGGCGGGTTCGCATTGGGAGATATCTCAACTAGGTCCAGGCCAACGGCCTCGGCCATCTCGATTCCGCGATTTGGCGACACTAAACCGACGTTCTCTCCTTCTGCGCCAATCAGGCGAATTTCGGGGTTGTTGATCCGTTCATTGATCCGGGGTCCGGTTTCGCGCGACGGAGGCGCGTTGTGAGGTCTGCGGGCTATTTTTTTGTTCCTTCGGTTGTTCACTGATTTGAAGCGTGACGGTAGCCGTCCGCGCTGTTGTTTTCAAGTGTGAACTTTGTTTTTGACATATTTACAATGTACATTGGCTTTGAACGCCGCAACTAGCTATCCTAACGGGCGCGTTGTGCGAAAATTTTAGGGTTTAACTTTGCCCAGATCAAAGGAGAAATTTGTTGATTTGATGTTCATTTCGGGGTCGGTCACGGCGTACTGAGGTCATTAACCTCTTCTTAACGTCGTTTGTAAATGATGGCCGCTTCCGGACTTTGATATAGTTTATAAGGACTTGATCTTCTGACGAAGATACTTTGCAACTTTATTCTCGTGTGAGATAAAATAATTAGGCTAATATGGGTGTACTTTATATGTATAAATTCTATATGGTGTGTCAATATGACTTTATTTACAGTTAGCCTGCCAGGCTAAGTCCCGGTAGCAGGAGACCGACGCTTGAACAAAATTAAAATTAACGAAACTCATTCCCTTTCAGATACCGCCTATCAAACCTTGCGGCAGGCCATACTATCGGGTGAACTGGCGGCAGGTTTTTTTGCCTCCGATAGAGAACTTTGCGAGCGGTTTTCTTTCAGCCGCACTCCTGTGCGCGAAGCAGTATTGCGCTTACGTGATGAACAATTGGTTGAGGTTCTACCTCGAAAGGGCATGCGCGTCTGTGCTTTGATGGTTGATGACATGCGCGAAATGAGCGTTGTTTTGAAAGCCCTAGCTGTTCAGGCGGCTGCGCAGATATCTGCAGACGCACTTGATGCGTCAGATGTGGCCACCATTGAGGATCATGTTTCTCGCATGGAGAAAACGGTTTCTGATGAAGATCGAGGCGTCTGGTTGGACGCGGAGACGCAATTTCACATGCACCTTATTCGCCTATGCAAAAACAAGAGGCTGATCGGAATTTATGAAAATTTGTTTGGTCTGATGGAGCGGGCGCGATATTTTACTTTGTATCTGCGCCAAACCCCAGTCGAATCAACGGAAGAGTACCGGCAAATCCTAAGTGCGCTTACCCCGGGTGGAAGAGAGCGTCTGGTGCAGGTTTATAGCGCCCATTGGCAGCGCAGCTCTGACGAGATGTTGCAGTTGATCTCTAAGTACACGAAGGGAACTGTCCGGGCGTCTTTGGGTATGTGAAGTGCGGTCCCGAGGGTGAGGGGTGAGTCCCCGAATGCAGAGGTGGGCCAAGCCTTGTGTTGTGACCAAATACGGGTCTGTTCGCCCAGAGTATTTCCTTATGTTTAATCTGTACCTCTAACGTTTGTTCTGCACTGATAAAGCTATTCAATTTAATACAAAAAGACAATTTTTTTTGTGTTGAAATATAAATTCACCAATGAAACTAATTCTTGGCCTTATTTTAAAATTCCAGCTGGACCAGTTAAGCAAGCCGAGCCTTTATTAAACAGATCCCGATTGCAGCACTTGGCGTAGTTATCCGACAAATGCTTTCTCAACTACAAACTCAGCGGGATCTGAATTGGCGCCCTCGCGCAGGCCATAGTTCTCTAGAATAGATTTTAAATCTGTGTTGAGCCCCATTGATCCGCAGACCATTGCACGATCATGTTCGGCGGTGATTGCAGGCAAGCTGAGATCTTCAAATACCTTACCTTGCTGCAATAAGGTGGTGATGCGACCCATGCATGGACTGTTTTCGCGGGTTGTAGTCGGGTAATACTCCAATTGGCCGTCGATCATATCACCAATCAACGGATCGTCTTTCAGACCGGCAATCAAGCTGCGGCCGTATTCCAAGTCTGCCCGGTTGCGGCAGGTGTGGGTCAGGATGACTTGGTCATAATCTTCATAGGTTTGCGGTTCGCGGATCAGCGATGCAAACGGTGCAATACCAGTTCCGGTGGCAAAAAACCAAAGCCGCTTGCCCGGCAAAAGCGCGTCATGCACCAATGTTCCAACGGGTTTGGGGCGCAAAATAATCTGGTCACCTTGTTTGATATGCTGCAAGCGGCTGGTCAATGGCCCATCTTGCACCTTAATCGAATAGAATTCCAGCGTATCGTCCCACGTGGGCGCCGCAATTGAATAGGCGCGCAGCAGGGGCTTGCCGTCGTCTTGTGGCAGGCCAATCATGACAAATTCACCAGCTCGAAACCGAAACGAAGAAGGGCGGGTGATGCGAAAGGAAAAAAGGCTTTCTGTCCAGTGCGTCACCTCGGTGACCGTCTGCAAATCCGGACGAACTGTTGGTTTCTTTACAAGCGGTTGCTGTGGTGCGTCTATTTTTGTCATTGTGCTGTGATATGTCATTCAGTTTCGGGAATATCCCGCCTCGTTTAGCGTGAAATTTTATAGATTGTAAGTGTTTTAATGCGCGCGTAATCGTGCCTGATAGTCGTGTTCTTGCCATTGATTGGCGCGAAACAGCCATTGCGCTTCTGGCTGTCTTTTGGCCAGTTCTGGGCCGATCTCGATTTCGTCAAACCCTGACCTGCGGGCCATGGCGTATTGATCTGCAATCACGTGGCCCTTCGCGCGCAGTCGGCCGGTAAAGCCCAACAGCCGGATCAAGCGCGCCAGCGTGAACCCCCGCCCATCGGCGAAGTTTGGAAAATCAATGCGGATCATGCGTAGATGTGGTGGCATGAAAATATGTTCAGGTACACTGTCAGAGGGTATGTCTATGGCCTCGACTTCTATGGAATGGGCAGCGTCTAGGCCAAAGGCAATCGCGCCAGTCCAATCATCGTTAGAAAACCCACTATCGGTTATTAACACGGTCTGTGTCATGAATTTTGTCTTTCAAGCTGTTTCAGTTTTGAGGGCTGTGAAGGCCGCATTCTGTTTTGGTTTGTCCAGCCCACCGCCCTGATCGGGGGTCTGCACCAGCTGCGACAGGCGCAGTGCAAGGCAGACACCCGATTGAGGGATAGCCCTTTTGAACCAATGGGTGGCGGGGTAAATTATTTTCTCTCAGATACAGATCTATATCGGGCTGACTCCACTGTGCCAAAGGGTTGATCTTGATTTTATCGCGGTCGGGATCCACCTCAAATCCCGCGACATTTGCGCGGCTGCTGCCCTGAAATCGCTTGCGACCGCTGATCCAGCCGTCAAAGCGCCGCAATGCATGGTTAAGCGGAGCGGTTTTGCGCAAATGACAACAGGCATTGGGATCGCTGAGATGCAATTTGTCGAGCGGATCCATACGCGCATGCTGTTGCGTATTGGTGCGGATGACTTGTACATTTGTCAGTCCAAGAAACGTGCTGACCTGCTGTTGGTATCGCAATGTTTCAGCGAACAGCAGGTCTGTATCGATGAAAAGCACCGGAAGGTTGTGATCCACCTGTGCCACCAAATGTAACAGAACAATGGCCTCAGCGCCAAAACTTGATACCAGAGCCAAGCGCCCGGGTTCGATCAGGCGGTGCGTCATCGCAATCATCGCAAGGCTGCTCAGACTGTGGCTTTGCCCGTTGAGCTGCGCAACCCAGGCTTTGCGTTCTTCAGGCTGCATTGGCTTGCCCTGTGCGGGTTGTTTCTGGATAGAGCGCTGTTTTGAAGGGTGCGAGCCCGACACGCCGATAGGTTTGCAAAAATGCCTCGGACCGGTCAGTTCGCAGCTGTAGATACGCGGTAACCAGCCGGTCAATCGCCGGTACAATCTCATAGGCCGAGAATCCAGGCCCCGCGCGATCGCCAATTGCCGCGGTCTCGGTGGCGTCACCGCCAAGGGTGATTTGATAGTTTTCCACCCCGGCACGGTCCAGACCCAGGATGCCGATATGACCAATGTGGTGATGGCCGCAGGCGTTGATACATCCAGAGATTTTAACCTTCAGTTCGCCAATATCGTGCTCGGCTTTAAGGACGTCGAAATGCTTGGCAATGTCTTGGGCGATCGGGATGGATCGCGCGGTCGCCAAGGCGCAATAATCCATTCCCGGGCAGGCGATAATATCTGAGATCAATCCGATATTTGCCGTCGCCAAGCCGGCACCTTGCAGCGCCTTATGCACAGCCCCTAGGTCGCTTTTATGCACATGTGGCAGGATCAGGTTTTGTTCGTGGCTGACGCGCAGCTCATCATGGCCATAGCGTTCGCCAATATCGGCCATCACGCGCATCTGCTCGGCGCTGGCGTCCCCCGGGGTCTTGCCCGGCGTTTTCAGGCTGATTGAGACAATGGCGTAGGCGTCGTTACGATGGGGATGAGTATTGGTGTCGACCCAATCGCGAAACACGCGGTTAGAACCATAGTGCTGGTCAAAGGCTTTTAGCGGTCTGGTCTTGAAGGCCGGCGGGGCAAATCCAGTCTTGATCTGCTCTAGCAGGCGTTGGTCATTGCCTTGAAAACTGTCACGCAGCAGTGCAAAGCGCGCCTCTACCAAAGCTCTGATCTTGTCGATGCCGTGCTCGTGCACGGTTATTTTAATCCGGGCTTTGTATTTGTTGTCGCGTCGACCTAACAGGTTCCAGACGCTGACAATGGCCTCAAGGTAAGGCAGCAGTTCGGCGGGGGGGATGAATTCGCGGATGACCTTGCCAATCATTGGAGTGCGCCCCAAACCCCCGCCAACGATCACTTCAAACCCGACCAAGCCTTGTCTTTTGACCATGCGCAGGCCAATGTCATGGGCACGGGTCACCGCGCGGTCACGCGGGCTGCCGCAAAGCGCTATTTTGAATTTGCGGGGCAGAAACTGGAATTCGGGGTGATCGGTCGACCATTGTCGGATCAGTTCGGCATAGGCGCGCGGATCTTCAAGCTCATCGGCAGCGGCGCCGGCAAAATGATCTGCGGTGACGTTTCGAATAGTGTTTCCCGAAGTCTGGATTGCATGCATTTCGACATCGCCCAATGCGTCGAGAATATCTGCAACGTCTGGCAGTTTGGGCCAGTTAAACTGGATATTTTGTCGCGTGGTGAAATGGCCATAACCTTTGTCCCAACGCTCGGCAATCATCGCCAGTTGGCGCATTTGCCCTCCGTTCAGGCTGCCGTAAGGGATTGCAACCCGCAGCATGTAGGCGTGAAGCTGCAGATAGAGCCCGTTCATCAGCCGCAATGGTTTGAACTCATCCTCGGTCAACGAGCCGTTCAACCTGCGTTCAATCTGGGTGCGGAATTGCGCATTGCGTTGGCGTACAAAATCGGTATCAAATTGGGTATATTTATACATTTTCTGCCCTCTGCTGCTTGCCATGAAAGTAATTAGAGGGACCTGTGCGGCGAAATTCCTCGCGGAAATGCCGTGGCTCTGGCCCAGTCTCTGCGGCGGTGACATCGGCTAGATAAACGCCGATGATTTTTAATACATCACCGCTTCCAGCCGCCAGCCGCGCTTTTGCGGTGGCCTCATCTTGCAGAACTTCAGCCTCGGAAAGATGACGGGTCCAATTGTTAGTTTCTGTCAGGTAGACCACGTCGCCCTCACGCAGATCATTGGCGGTGACAACTTTGTCGATGAATGGTCGGGCCATTAGGCTAGATCCTTTTGCAAGATGTGTTGCAGTGCCGGCACTGCGGCGCGGGGCGCAAGCCCGTATAGGCTGATGACCGGACCTTTAAAGGCGTGGGTCTGGTGACATTGCGCCAGATCAGCGAGCGTTGTCGTGACCACGCGTTCATTCGGGCGAGAGGCATTTTCCACCAGTGTGATCGGTGTTTCGGCGGCGGCGCCATGCATCAAAAGACGTCCTTGAATGAACCGCGCGGAAGCCGTGCTCATATACAGAGCAGCAATTTCACCAGGTTTCGCCAAAAGTGCCCAATCGTGGTCGGCAAAGCCGTTGATGTCTTGGCCGGACAAGAACCGCACGGCTGCATTGCGGCGCCGTTTTGTTAGGCTTTGCCCGATACTGGCAACTGCGGCAGAGGCGGCAGTGATGCCTGGGACGATGGACCACGTAATCCCCTGCGCTTCGCAGGCGTCAAGTTCTTCGTCGAGCCGACCAAACAGGGTTGGATCACCGCCCTTTAGGCGCACCACCTGTGCGCCTTTGAGGGCATGAACACAGAGCATTGCATTGATGTGGCCCTGCGATGTCGCGGGGCCAAAGCCGGTTTTTCCAACATCGATGATATGGGCTTCGCGGCGGGCCAGCTCAAGAATTTCTGGTGTGACCAAACGATCGTGCAAGACCACATCTGCATGGTCCAAAAGCCGGCGTGCGCGCAGTGTCAACAGATCAGGATCTCCGGGGCCAGCGCCGATAAAGGCGACATGGCCTTGGCGAGGGGTCTTTGACATGTGCATATCCAACAAATCAGATAGGGCTGTTTTTACGGCCTCTGGACCGGATTTTGCAAAGGCTCTTGGGCCCGCGCGAAAGTAAAATTCAGACCAGAAATCCCGGCGCCCGCGCCCATAGGGCAAGGCGCGGGCTCGATCGCGAAAAGCTTTGCCAATTCGGGCTAGAATACCAAGGTTTGTCGGCAGCTGTGCTTCGATATCGGCTTTGATCGCTCGCGCCAGAACTGGCGCAGCGCCCTCGGTGCCGATGGCGACAGTGACGGGATCGCGATCAACGATGGCGGGGGTGATGAATTGGCTCTCGGCGAGATTGTCGACGATATTAATCAAAGCGCCCTCAGCCTTGGCGATCTTAGCGGTGCGGGCGTCTTCTGCCGCATTCTCGTTGGCTGCGTAAAACAATACCGCCCCGCTGACATCGCCAGACCTCAGGGCGCGCGGCACCAGTTGCAAGCGCTCCTGCGCTGCCCATGTTTTGATCTCGTCGCAGGCTTTGACAGCAAAGGTCACGATCTTTGCCTCGGTTTTCATCAACAGACGTAGTTTGGCAACCGCCGCCTCACCGCCGCCCGAAAGGACAATCTGACGGTTTTGTACAGCAATGAAAATTGGGAAATGTTGCATCGCGACTTCCTATGACCTGTATTTGCACTTGAAATATAGAATAATTTCCTGATAATTTGCTATATGAGAAATTAAATAAGAACGTATGTTCCTTATCGAGAGATTTTCGATAGAGGTGTTCTAAAGGTGTTAAAGGAATGAAGATGTCAGTTCTGCCAGATGAAATAGACCGGAAAATTCTTGCAGAGCTGCAGCGTGATGCCAGCCAGTCATTGGATGAGATTGCGCGAAAAGTGGGGTCTTCCAAGACGCCGGTTTGGAATCGGATTCGTAAATTACGGGATGCTGGCATTATTGGTCAGCAGACGGTTGTGCTGAATGCCGAGGCATTGGGCTTTGAGGCCTGCTTTTTTGTGCTCATTCGGACCAGTGAGCATGAGGCGGGGTGGCAAGAGGCGTTT
The DNA here is from genome assembly GCA_002336405.1 of Rhodobacteraceae bacterium UBA1957. Taxonomy (GTDB): domain Bacteria; phylum Pseudomonadota; class Alphaproteobacteria; order Rhodobacterales; family Rhodobacteraceae; genus CPC320. The sequence goes on along the minus strand of DDEJ01000057.1, from coordinate 4,987 downwards.
TTGCAGGCGTTGCAATCCCGCGCAGAGGTGCAAGAGGCGCACAGGCTGGCGGGGGATGTCGACTATATTCTTAAAGTTCTGGTGAAAAACGCCCGGGCCTATGACGCGTTCTATCAAGCGCTGATCTCAGAGGTGCGGGTGCATAATGTGACGGCCTTGTTGTCTATGGAACAGATTAAATCGACCACCAACCTGCCTTTGTAAGCGGGGATACGCGGATCTTGCGTGCGCTCATTTAGCAATCATTAGGCGTTCAAGCCCATGAAAATGATACAGGTTTGCATAGCGTGGTGGCTCGGCCAAGCGCAGGGCGGGGCAGTGCTCAAACAAAATTGGCAGTGCCAGTCGCAGCTCAAGCCGCGCCAGCGCTGCGCCAACGCAAAAGTGGATGCCGCCCCCAAAGGCAGTATTCACCTTTCGGTCGCGGCGTGGGTTGAACACGTCGGGATCGGCCCAGACTGCGGGGTCACGATTGGCCGAAGCCAGCATCAGTGCGACCTGATCACCGCGTTTGAACTCATAGTCAAATACGGTCACATCCTCATAGGCATAACGGGTAAACAACTGCAGCGGCGGATCAAACCGCAGAATTTCTTCGACTGTGTCGGCTATGGTGTCTGGGGTCAGAGCTGTGCGCGGCGTTTCACTTTCCAGAAGCACTTTGACACCGTTGCCAAGGCTGTGCACCGTGGCCTCATGCCCGGCATTTAACAATAGTATGCACGTGGTAATCAACTCGTCGATCGACAGCTTCTCGCCATCTTCTTCTGCGGCAATCAGATGGGTAATCAGGTCATCTTGCGGTTGCGACCGTCTGGCTTTGATATAGTCGCGCATGAAGGCTACAAAGTCTTGTGCTGCGCAAACCGCGCGGGCTTCAATTTCAACATCCCGGCGGGCTTGATACATCGCCACCATCGCGTTTGACCACGCGAGCAATTGATCTGCCATACTATCGGGCACACCAAGCAGGCGCGCGATAACAATCACTGGTAACTTATTGGCAAACTGGGCGATCAGATCAAACGGTTCGGCCAGTTTGCCGGGTGTGATTGGCGTGGCTGTCAGAAAGTCGTGACATAATTGTGTGATCTCAGGCGCCAGTTGCTTGATCCGCCGCGAGGTGAACGCCCGCAAGACTAAACCGCGCAGGCGGGTATGGCGGGGCGGTTCCAGTTCCAACATTGAGTGGGCCTCGACCGCATAGAACGGCGCCAAAAGCGCAGGGGGCTGGGTCAGCATTTCGACCGGTATTTCACGCCCGAACCTGCGATCTTTCAACAGCGCTGAAACGGCCCGATGTGAAAAGGCTGCGGGCATCCCATAATCTTCCCAAAACGAGATATCGCCGTGTCGTTGGGCTTGGCGATAAAACCCATAAGGGTTTTGTACAAATGCTGGGTCTGTCGGAGATTGTGAAAGCGATGCCATGTAACCGTCTTAAAGAAATTGAGGTCTGGTCAATTGATCCGCTCCGCGATTAGATTGCAAGCCATGAAACCAAAATTTGCATATCGCGGGCTGATCATGGCCATGTTCTTTCTGTCTTTGGCGGTTTTTTCCTATGTGGTCTATGTGGCTTCATATAGTCAGGCTCTGGACCGTCTGGCCCGTAACGGTGAGGCGGATGTGACCCTTGCGGCGGATCGGTTGCAAAGCCAATTGCAACGCTATCAAGAAATGGTTGTTCTACTCAGTGATCACCCCGCATTGAATGTCTTGGCGCAAACCGGTCAAAAAAACCATGCCACCGCCGATGCGCTTTTGCTGGAGGCCGCTGATAAAACTGCGGCGCTAACGCTATTTTTTGCTGACGCTCAGGGCCGGATTTTAGCTTCGGCACATGGTAAATATCCGGATGATTTGACCCGACATGGCTATTTTCGTCGGGCCATGAACGGGGCGCTGGGCAAGCAGCACGGCAGCGATGAGGTGTTCAAAAAACGGGTGTTCTATTTTGCTGCACCATCGTTTGGGAACACCCGGAAAGTGCAGGGAGCGCTTGTCGTGGTTGTGGATATCGAAAGGCTTGAAACCGATTGGCGCGGCAGGGGTCCTGCGGTTTTTTTCAGTGACGATAAGGGCGCAGTGTTCATAAGCAACCGATCTGAACTGCTGCCACTAGACCAGACCTTGACCATATCAGATGCGGTGGGTTCATGGCCAGTGTCGATTGCATCTGTGGGTATGCATGAGGTGTGGAAATTGGATTGGGGCCCTTATTTGCCACGTCAGGCATTACATCTGACGCAATCATTGCCAGCGATAGGTATGACTGCAGAGGCGTTGATTGACGTGGCACCCGCCCTGAGGCTGGCAGGATTGCAGGCGATGATGATGACGGCTGCGGTGTTTATCATCGTTGCACTATTGTTTTTTACCACCGAGCGGCGGCGTAGTTTGTCGACGGCCAACATCACCTTGGAGCGGCGTGTAAGTGAGCGCACGCAAGCGCTATCAGACATAAACCGGCAATTGCGGCGGGAAATATCAGAACGTCAAGACGCCGAGGCGGCGTTGCAACAAGCGCAGACGGATTTGGTTCAGGCAGAAAAGCTGACTGCATTGGGTAAGTTGAGCGCCGGAATTAGCCATGAACTGAACCAGCCCCTCATGGCGATCCAACAGTTTGCTACTAATGGCGCAGAGTTTCTTGAACGCGGCAGGCCGGCCAGAGCGGCTGATAATTTGACGCGGATTGCCGAGCTCGCACATCGGATGGGTCGGATCATCAAAAACCTGCGGGCCTTTGTGCGCAATGAAAGCGAACCGGTGAGCCGTGTGGATATTGTCGCTGTCATCGACGGCGCGCTCGAGTTATCGACTGCGCGCTTTAAACGTGCAGGGATTGCCGTGCACTGGCAGTCGCCGCAAGCCCCTGTTTGGGTGCAGGGTGGCGATGTGCGTCTGGGGCAGGTTATGGCCAATCTTTTTGGCAATGCGATCGATGCGATGGCGGGACAGAAACAGGGGGCGCTTGAGGTGACCTTGGTGAATGCTCCTGATCATGTCTTGATCACGGTTGCCGATACCGGCCCTGGGATCGCACAGCCAGAAAAATTGTTTGAACCGTTTTATTCCACCAAAGAGGTTGGCAGTGACGAAGGGATGGGTCTGGGCCTGTCAATTTCTTATGGTCTTTTGCAAAGTTTTGGCGGTAAGATTGCCGGCCGCAACCGTTCGGATCATGGCGCTGAATTTATAATTGAACTGGTCCATGCCACGACGGAGTGCATTGAGTGATACGACAGGTTTTAGTGATTGATGATGATCGTGCTGTCCGTGACGCCTTGGTGCAAACCTTGGAATTGGCCGACTGCAGTGTGATCAGTGCAGGTTCTTTTGTCGCTGCAAAAGACTACATATTGCCTGATTTTGATGGCATTATTCTGTCTGATATCAGGATGTCAGGTCGCGACGGCTTTCATGTTTTGAATTATAGCCGCGAGGTTGACCATGATCTGCCGGTGGTGCTGCTGACGGGTGAGGGCGATATCCCGATGGCGGTCTCCGCGATGGCGCAGGGGGCGTTCAGCTTTCTTGAAAAACCCTGTGATCCAAAAGATCTGATGCGGGTGTTAGAACGGGCCCTGCGGGCGCGGGCAACCGTGCTGGAAAACCGCCGGCTCAAGGCTCTGGCTACGGTTGGTGATCCTGCTGCGCGGCTAATTTTTGGCCATTCGGCATTGGCGGAGACGCTGCGTTATGAGGTCCGCGCTGCGGCCCGATTGGACACCGCTGTGCTTGTCAAAGGCGCGCCGGGAACCGGTATTGCCAAGATTGCAGAGGTGTTGCATCTGTGCTCTGCGCGCGCCAAGGGGGCGTTCCAAAAACGATCGGCGTCCGGTCTTGAACGCGACGCCCTGCAACGCGAATGGCAGGCCTGTCATGGTGGCAGTTTGTTTCTCGATGAGATCACGGCCTTATCCCAAGATGCCCAACTGGCGTTGCTTGATTTGCTGGAGGTCGGGTCCAAGACCCGTCTGATTGCTGGCTGGGTAACCCGTGACCCCTTGGCAAAAACGCAGTCGCTGGCGCTTAATAATGATCTATTCTACCGGCTTGAGGTGGTGCAAGTGCGCATTCCAAGCCTGTCGGAGCGAACAGAGGATATTCCGGTGTTGTTTCAACGTTATGTGACGCAGGCGTGTGAGCAGGCAGGCGTTGCTGAGCCAGAAATGTCGGCTGATTTTATGGCGGAATTGATGGTGCGCGATTGGCCGGGCAATGCCCGCGCCTTGATGAGTGCGGCCATGCGTTTTGCTTTGGGGTTGGCCAATCCGCAGGATGTCGGCGGTGATTTTGGATTGACCGAACAGATGGCCCAGATCGAGCGGTCGCTGTTGGTTGCGGCGCTGCGCAAAACCAAGGGGCGCGTCGCTTTGACGGCCGAACAGTTAAAAGTGCCTCGCAAAACTTTCTATGACCGATTGGCTCGTTATGGTTTGAAAGCTGAAGAATTTCGCAATTAGCTGTCTGGCCTGTGATGGCTGTAACTGCTTATTTTGGTGGTATTTTATACAGTGTTTGCCGAATGTGATTTATGCCCGCATCCAAATTGCATGGGGGCTGGTTCGCGGTTAGAAGATCGCCATGAGCCAGCAGTTGGTCTGTCACCCCGCGCGGGGTGTGAATATTGCGATTCGCCGACAGCTTTACACGGTGAAACTATGCGATACTTATCCAGTCTATGGTTCAGAAACCGGCGTTGGATAATTGCCCACTGTTCTGGTGGCCTGAATGGCCGCATCAACGTCGAACTCAGGCATCATCAAAAGTCTACCCCAACCGCCCGATTGCATCATAATGTCTCTAACACCAGCGCCAACTTCGATAGATGAAATGTCAACGGTCGCGAAAACAATATATTCTCCCATAAGATACATGACATCTCTGAGGGCTGCATCGACTTTGGCGAACATCTCTTAGTGGCTTTGGTGCGTTTCGCATAGCTGGTGTCTGGCAAGTGTATCTTCAAATTGCAGGA